>CAYVFO010000043.1:0-12405 GCA_964450975.1 uncultured Elusimicrobia bacterium
CGCCGGCCATCGGCGCGCGGCGCGACTGGAAGAGCTTGTCGGACGCCCAGCCCGTGAGGACCGAGCCGGCGATGCCCGCGATGAAGAGCGCCAGGCCCCAGTTCGACGAGACCCAGAACTCCTTGGAGAAGCCGACCTCGCGCGCGAACAGCGGGTACCAGTGCATGATGCCGTTGCGCAGGATGCCGGAGCAGAACTCGATGCCGCAGACGACCATGAGGACGGGGTGCGTGATGATCTTCGCGAACACTTCCTTGACGGGCAGGCGCTTTCCGTCGTGCGAGATCGCCTCCTCGCCGGTGTCGAAGTCCTTGAAGCCGGCCTCGGACGGGGAGTCGCAGAGGTAGACGTACATGACGGCCCACGTGACGGCGAGGAGGATCGCCGGGGCGAAGAACAGCCACCAGTTCTGGTCGACGCCCGTGCCGCCGGGAAGGATCTTGGCCGCGAGCTTGGCCCAGAGGCCCCACTTCTCGGGCTTGAGCGCGCCGCGCGTCGCGTCGGCGATCGCGAAGCCCCAGTCGAAGGCGAACAGGATGCCCGAGGCGATCATGATGCCGAAGAGGGTCGAGAACGTGCCGCGCTCGCGCACGTGGAACCACGGCGCCTTGACGGTGACGATCGCGACCGCGCCGTAGCTCTGGAAGTGCATGTTGAGCGCGTAGAGGACGGTGAACATCGCGACGAGGTTGAAGCTCCAGCCCCAGTTCGCGGAGCCGTAGAGCATCAGGCCCATGAGCGCGTTGACGATGAGGCCGCCCGCCGTGCCGATGAGCATCGCCGCGCGGCCGCCGACCTTGTCGGTGAGCGGACCGGAGACGAGGAAGGAGAAGCCGTAGACCCACGCGCCGACCGCGAAGATCGTGCCGAACTGGGCCTTCGTCATGAGCGCGTCGCCGAGGGCGGACTTCGCGACCGTCAGGTTGTAGCGCCCCATGTAGAGGAACGCGTAGGCGAGGCCCATCGGAAACCAGTTGAGGAGGCGGCGGAGGCGATATTCGGGGGAGTGCTTCGGATGATCCATGTGTAAATAATACAATAGAACCATGACGCCCCTGGCCCGCCTCCTCGACGAGACTGCCGCCGCCTCGAAAGCCGGGCCCGCCCTGGTCATCTTCGACCTCGACGACACGCTGTTCTCGACCGCGGACCGGCATCTGCGCATCCTGCGGGAGTTCGCGCTGGCCATCGAGGCCGGGAACGCGGAGGCCGCCGGCCTCATCCGCGCGATCCAGCGCGAGAAGCTCATGTATTCGCCCGTCGACACGGCGAAGGCGCACGGCCTCGCCGACGAGCTCGCGAAGGACCTGCGCGACTTCTGGTTCGCGCGCTTCTTCAAGAACCCGTACCTGCTCGAGGACAGCGTCGTCCCCGGCGGCCCCGAGTACGCCGCGAAGGTCGTCGAGCGCGGCGGAATCCCCGTCTACATGACCGGCCGCGACGAGACCATGCGCGAGGGCACGGAGGCTTCCTTGCTCCGGCACGGCTTCCCGGAGCCGGACGGCAAGCGCGCGCGTCTGATCCTGAAGCCGAAGTTCGACACGCCGGATTTCGCGTTCAAGACCGAGATGCTCGACCAGATGGGGCACCAGGGCGCCGTCGTCGGGTCGTTCGAGAACGAGCCCGCGCACGCGAACCTCTTCCTCGACAAGTTCCCGAAGGGCAGGCACTTCCTGCTCGAGACGAAGCATTCGGGCAAGCCCGTGGAGCTCCACGGGTCCGTGCACCGCATCAAGGACTTCCGGCTCTAGTACTCCGGAAGGCTCTGCGTCAGGAAGCGCAGGGCGTTGCCGCCCATCACCGCGGCGATCTCGTCCTCGGGCAGGCCCTTCTCGAGCAGCGCCTGCGTCACGAGCGGCACGCCGGTGACGTCGAACGGCACCTGCACGGCGCCGTCGAAGTCCGAGCCGAGCGCGGCCGCGCGCACGCCCGCGACCTTGATCACGGCGAGGATCCCGCGAGCGATCGCCGACGCGTCCTCTCCGCCCGTCGCGGTCTTCCAGTAGCCCATGCCGACGATTCCGCCCTTCTCGCCGACGGCGCGCAGCTGGGCGTCCGTGAGGTTGCGCGCGTTCGGGCACGCGGAGCACGCGCCGGTGTGGGAGACGACCGGGGCCGTCCGGCCGAGCTTGATGACGTCGTCGAAGAGCGCGGGCGAGGCGTGCGCGAGGTCGATCGCGATTCCGAGGTCCTCCATGCGCCGGAGCGCCTCGCGGCCGAAGTCGGTGATGCCGCCCTTGCGCCAGCCCGACGCGGAGCCGCCGAGGTCGTTGTCCACGAAGTGCGTGAGGCCGGCCATGCGCACGCCCGCGTTGAACAGCGCGTCGATCTTCTTCGGGTCGCCCTCGAAGCACTGGCCGCCCTCGATCGAGAGGAGCGCCGCGGTCTGCCCTTGCCGCTTCATGCCGACGTGGTCCGCGAGGTCCTCCTTGGTGAGGATGCGGGACATGCGGCCCTTGGACTCCTTGCAGGCCGTCTCGAG
Source organism: uncultured Elusimicrobia bacterium (assembly GCA_964450975.1). GTDB lineage: Bacteria > Elusimicrobiota > Elusimicrobia > UBA1565 > UBA9628 > GWA2-66-18. Next base: position 2,483 of record CAYVFO010000043.1, read on the forward strand.
GGCCTTCGCCTGGTGCAGCGCGCGCGCGAAAGGAGAGCCCCACGTCTCGGACGGCCAGCCCTGGAGCGCGCAGACGAGGCGCATCATGTCGGGCATGCCGGTCCAGTTCCGGTCGATGTTGATGCCGAGCGGGGAGTGCGTCACCGTCGAGAACACCTGCAGCGAGACGCCGCCCTCGATGAGCCGGGGAACGTCGACGTGACCGTAGTCGTTGCGCGTCAGGAGATCGCGGCTCCACATGAGCGGGTCGGCGTGCAGGTCGATGACGGTCAGCCGCTGATGGAGCTCGAGGGCGTCCTCGGAGACGCGGTAAGGCCCGCGGTCTCGCGTCGAGTTGATCTTGGACTCGAGGAAGCGGGGGAGGGGCATCAGCGGCCGTAGAGGTCGGCGATGAACTTCTTGCGGTTGGGGACCGCGTGGTACGCCGCGACCTTGTCGAGCGTCGCCATCATGGTGATGAACGTGCCCGCGTCGAAGTAGACGCCGTGCTTGTGCAGCACGCTGAGCACGCGCGCCTGATCCTTCTTCAGGAGATCGAGCAGGATCGGCTGCTTCTTCTTGACCGCTACTGCGCCGTGCTTTCTTTTCGCCATTCGAAGGGTCCTTTGGGGAAGTTCATCGCGAGCTTGACCGCCGTGTCCACGTCCGCGGGCGTCGCCGTGCCCTCTTTGACGACGAGCTCGGCCTCGTCGAGCAAAGCTTTGCGGATCCCGCCCCAGATGTCGGCCGGAATGACGGCCGGACCGGCCTTGAGGAGCTTCGCCGCGTCGGGATTGACGCCGGCGAGCTTGCCGTCCGCGTAGGAGTAGAAGCCGGCGTTCGCCTTCTTGCCCTTGAAGCCGCCGTCGACGAGCTTGCGCTGCAGCTCGGGCGGAGTGAAGCGGTCGGGCTTGCCGAGCGCCTCGTAGATCGCGGTCGTGATCGCGAAGTTCGTGTCGAGGCCGATCAGGTCCATGAGCTCGAACGGGCCCATCGGCAGCCCGCCGAGCGAGCGGCACGCGCCGTCGATCGCGGGGAACGGCGTGCGATCGTTGGCGAGGCGCTGGCTCGCGACGTAGTAAGGGCGCATGACGCGGTTGACGATGAAGCCGGGCACGTCCTTGACGTCGACCGGAGTCTTGCGCAGGCCGACGAGAACGAAGTCCCACGCGGCGCGGAAGGCGTCGGGCGCCGTCGCGTCGGTGCGGATCATCTCGACGAGCTTCATCGCGACGGGCGGATTGAAGAAGTGGACGCCGATCGCGCGCTCCGGCCCCGAGGCGCGCTTCATGATCTCCGCGACGGACAACGACGAGGTGTTCGTCGCGAGCAGCGCGTCGGGACAGATCGCGGAGAGGCGCTCGAAGAGCTCCTGCTTGAGCGCGAGATCCTCCGGCGCGGCCTCGATCACGAGGTCGGCGCCCGCGAGGTCCTCGAGCCGCTCGACCGCGGAGACCGAGTGGAACGCGCGGTCGGCCTGCATCGTCGTGAGCTTGCCGCGCAGCACCGCGCCGTCGAGCGCCTTCTTGAGGCGGCCGGGCAGCGCCGCGAGCGCCGCGGGCAGCGGATCGTGAACCTTCACCGCGAAGCCGTTTTGCGCGCAGAGCTGCGCGATGCCCGCGCCCATCGTTCCGGCGCCGACGACGGCGACGCGCTGGATCATCCGGTGATGACCTCCTTGAGGCGCAGAGCGGCCCACCGCGCCTGATCCGAGAACAGCCAGATTCCGGCGTTGACCGCGAGCCAGGCGCGCGTGAGGCTGCGCGCGCGGGAGGGGCCGGCGCGGCGCCAGAGCTCGGCCATGCCGGCGGCGGCGAGCAGGACGAGGCACGGCGCGATGCCCTGCCGGTAGCGCGACGCGGGGCCGCCGAAGAAGATGAAGACCGAGATCGAGCACAGCGCGGCCCCCGCGACGGGCATGAGCTCGCGCCGCCGCGAGGCGGCGAAGAGGCCGAGCGCCGCGAACGGCAGAGCGAAGACGTACGTCCAGTCGTAGGCGGGCAGGAACGGGTAGAGGATGCTCAGCAAGTTGAACGCGTAGGCGCGGACGATCTGGACGGGCGTCAGGCGCGCGCGCAGCTCGCGCCACTTCTCCGCGTAGAACGCGTCGCGCTCGAGCTCGGTCGAGCCGACGGGCGCGGATTGCCGGCCCTCCGGCGTCCAGCCGAACTGCTCGGCGGGGAGAAACAGCGAGAGGTAGCCGACGCTCTTGCCGACGGAGGACGCGGGCATGAAGCGCCCGAAGGTCGCGAGGTTGCGGCCGACCCACAAGCCCGTCGTCAGCGCGACCGCCGCGAGGCCGAGGAGCGCCTCGCGCCGGCGGAAGCCGGGGAAGAGCGCGGGCAGCGCGGCGCACGTCGCGAGGATGTAGGGCAGCGGCTCGGGACGAACGAGGTAGAGCGCCCCCGAGAGGCCGCCGAACGCGAGCGCGCGGCGCCCGGGCGTCCAGCTTTGCTCGTAGAGCGCCCACAGCGAGAGGACGAGGAGGAACGAGTAGAGGCACTCCGAAAGCAGGTAGGCGCTCGGCTCGATCATGCCGAAATAGCAGGCGGCCATGGCGCCGGCGACGCCGGGCCATGGGTCGGGCAGCAGGCGCAGAGCGAGGCGGTACGTCAGCGCGCACGTCGCCGCGCCTAGGACGCACTGCGCGGCGATCCACGCGCCGACCCAGCCCCCGAACACGAGGCGCAGGAGCGCCAGGAACAGCGGGTAGCCCGGCATGCGCGTCGCGGAGTCGCCGTACGGGCCGAGGTAGCGGCCGAGCTCGACTAAATTCTTCGCGTAGTCGTGGTACTCGAGCGCGTCCCCGACGATGGGGAGCGGGAGGCCCGAGCGCCAGGCGTACAGCCCCCGCAGCGCCAGCGCGAGGCCGAACACGGCCCACGCCGCTCGGCGGCGGTCGAGGCGGATCACTTCGCGAGCCGTCCCGAGCGCCACGCCTCGATCGTCAGGCCGACGCAGCCGAACAGCGGGATCGCGCTCGAGAGGAAGGCGGAGAGGAAGCCGAGGAAGACGAGCCGCGAGACGTAGACCGCCGTCTCCTGCGCGAGCCAGACGCCGAGCGCCGCGCCGAGGAAGAAGCCCGCGTTGCCGGCGAGCGGCCGCAGCGCGCGCTTGAGCGCGTCGAGCGCGCCGCGCGCCTCGCGGCGCTTGAGCGCGGCGAGCGTCGACCAGAAGCAGAGCGCGTAGGCGGTGAGCTTGCCCGCCGCGATGAAGAACGAGACGAGCGGCCGGCCCGCGCCGGATTGGAGCCCCGCGTAGACGACCGCGGCGGAGACCGAGCCGAAGACGAACAGCAGCGGGTAGGGCGCCAGATAGAGCGCGCCGGTCTCGACGAACTTGTCGGCGTCGAGGCGGCCGTCGCCGAGCCACAGCTCCGCGAACGCGGTGGTGACCGCGGCCGTCGTCAGCGCGATCCAGAGCGCGCCCAGAGGCGCCGGACCGGCGCCGAGCAGCCCCGGCGCTCCGCCGAGGACGAGCCCCGCCAGCGGGGGGACGAAAAGGACGGGCTTGCGGCGCGCCTCGGCCCAGACCGCGGCGAGCAGCTCGCTCATCCGGGGATGAACGGCTCCTCGGACATCTTCGAGGCCTCGGGCGCCCAGTGCGGGACTTTGAGGCCGAACTTAGCGGCCTTGTCCTTGATGTCGGCCGCGAACGCCTGCCGGACCTCGTCGTTGTCGCGCTTCTTGAGGCCGTACTTGCGGTAGAGCGCGTTCTTCGGCGAGCCGCGGCGGCCGAAGATGTTCATCGTGCGCGGGTACCAGCGGTCGAAGGCGTCCTGCAGGTCGTCGTGCGTCTTCGGGTCGGCGGAGAGGCGCTTGGTCCACTGGTCGCCGTGGGCCATGTGCATCTCCTCCTCCTTGAAGATCCCTTCCATGCCCTCGCACCACGGCTTGTACGAGCAGTCGAGGCTGTCCTCGAGCTGGTGGCCCGCGCCGCGGTCCATGCAGAAGTTGAACATGATGAAGTCCGACCACTTCTCGATCGGGTAGTAGAAGATGTTGACGCGCTTGTCGTCGGCCGCGCGGAGCGTGCCGATGTCGTCCTTGTCGACGCGCAGATTGAAGTTGTGCTTCTTGTAGTAGTCGTCGACGTCGACGCCCATGCCCTTGAGCAGGCGGTACATGACCGTCGCGTGGCGGACCTCGTCCTTGACGATCTGCGAGACGACGAGCGTCTCGTTGATGTCGGGCGCCTTCTGGATCCACGGCACGTAGCCGAACGCGCCGGCGAGCTCGGAGTCGGCCTGCATCATCATGAGGTTCGTGAGATGCTCGCGGTACTCGTCGCTCATCTCGGCGAGGGTCTCGATCTTTCCGCCTTTGGCGATCTTCTCGAGGAGCTTCTCCTCGCGGACGCGATTGGGCTCGAGGGTGGCCATGTCGTTATTCTCCTTTGAACTGCGGGGGACGCTTCTCGAGGAAGGCGCTCACGCCCTCCGAGTGATCCTTCGTCTTGCCGAGGACTTCCTGAAGCTGGGCCTCGTACTCCATCTGCTCGTCGAGCGAGGCGGCCTCGAGCGAGCGGTTGATCGCGCGCTTGGTGAGCTGCAGCGCGAGCGGCGGCATCTTGGCGAGCTCGGAGGCGTAGGCGTTCGCCTCCGCGAGCACCTGCTCCGCGGGGACGACCTTGTTGACGATGCCGGCCGCGAGCGCCTGCTCGGCCGTGACGGGCTTGGCGAGCCACATGTGCTCGAGCGCCTTCGCGTAGCCGAGAGAGCGGGGGAGGAAATACGTCATGCCGGAGTCGGGAACCAAGCCGACGCGGACGAACGCGTTGAGGAACGTCGCCTTCTCGGCGCAGACCTTGATGTCGGCGGAGAGGATGATGGACGCGCCGGCGCCGGCCGCGAGTCCGTTGATCGCCCCGATGACGGGCTTCTCGAGCCGCCGCAGCTGGGCGACGAGCGGGTTGAAGTGGTCGCGCAGCTCGTCGCCGAGCGAGAACGACTGGACCTTCTGGCGCTTCTGGAGGTCGCCCAAATCGGCGCCCGCGCAGAACGCGCGGCCCGCGGCGGTCAGGATGACGACTTTGATCGCCTTGTCCGTCGCGGCCTTCTTGAGCGCGTCGGTGATGCCCTTCATCATGCCCATCGTCAGCGCGTTGAGCACGTCGGGGCGGTTCAAGGTGATCGTGAGGATCCCGTCTTTCTGCTCGATCAGCAGCTCGGCGGCGGTCGCGGTGGTCATGTTATTTTCCGGTCCAATTCGGGCGGCGCTTCTCGGCGAAGGCCTTCATGCCTTCCTTCTGGTCGGCGCTGTCGAACAGCGCGTAGAAGGCGCGGCGCTCGTCCTTCAAGCCCGCGTCGAGGCCGCGGTCGACGGCCGCGTTCACGGCGGCCTTCGCGGCGGCGACGGCGAGCGGCGGCTGGGCCGCGATGAGCGCGGCGAGCTTCATCGCCTCGTTCAGGAAGGACTCGACCGGAACGACGCGGTTGACGAGGCCGCGCTCGAGCGCCTCGCGCGCGCCCATGCGGCGGCCGGTCAGGTTCATCTCCATCGCGATCGCCTTGCCGACGGCCTTCGTCAGGCGCTGCGTCCCGCCCGCGCCCGGCATCACGCCGATCAAGACCTCGGGCTGGCCGAACTGCGCCGTCTCGGAAGCGACGATCATGTCGCACGCGAGCGCGAGCTCGCAGCCGCCGCCGAGCGCGAAGCCCGACACGGCGGCGATCACCGGCTTGGCGCAGCGGCCGATGAAGTCCCAGCGGGCGAGGTGCTCGTCGAGCGCGCCCGCGGCGGCCGCCGAGTCCTTGATGTCCTTCATCTCGCCGATGTCGGCGCCCGCGGCGAAGGCGCGCGCGCCGCCGGCGAGGACGATCGCCGCGATCTTCGGGTCCTTCTCGAAGCCCGCGATCGCCGCCTGCACGCCCTTCATCAGCGGAATCGACAGAGCGTTGAGCGCCTGGGGTCGGTTGAGCGTGACGACGCCGATCGGGCCGTGCGTCTCGACGAGGACTTCCGGGGCCGTCGCGGTCGACATCCTAGTTGAGGTCCACCCAGACGGACTTGACCGACGTGTAGTTCTCGATCGCGTACGGGCCCTTCTCGCGGCCGTAGCCCGACTGCTTGACGCCGCCCCACGGCGCGGCCGCGTCGACGAACTGGTAGCAGTTGATCCAGACGACGCCGGCCTTCAGGCGCTGCGCGGCGAGGTGCGCCTTCTTGACGTCCTTCGTCCAGACTGCGGCGACGAGGCCGTAGTCGGTCGAGTTGGCGCGGTCGATGACCTCGTCCACGGAGTCGAAGGGGAAGAGGCAGACGACGGGCCCGAAGATCTCCTCGCGCGCGATCGTCATGTCGTCCTTCACGTCGCCGAACACGGTCGGCTGGAAGAAATACCCGGCGCCGGGCTGAGCGGCGCCGCCCGCGAGGAGCTTGGCGCCTTCCTTCTTGCCCTTCTCGACGAGGGAGAGCACGCGCTCGCGCTGCTCCTTCGAGACGAGCGGGCCCATGCCGCACTTGGGGTCGAGGCCGTTGCCCTGCTTGATCTTGCCCGCGCGCTCGGCGACCGCGGCGACGAGCTTGTCGTAGGCGGGGCGCTCGATGAACACGCGCGAGCCGGCCGAGCACGCCTGGCCCTGGTTGTAGAAGATGCCCGCGAAGATGCCTCTGGCCGCGGCCTCCATGTCGGCGTCCGCGAAGATGATGTTCGGCGACTTGCCGCCGAGCTCCATCGTCACGCGCTTCATGTTGCCCGCGGAGGCCTTCACGATCTCGCGGCCGACCTCGGTCGAGCCGGTGAAGGTGACCTTGTCGATGCCCATGTGCTTGGCGATCGCGGCGCCGGCCGTCGGGCCGAGGCCCGGGACCACGTTGACGACGCCGGCCGGGACGCCGGCCTCGAGCAGGAGCTCGCCGAGCCACAGCGCGGAGAGCGGGGTCTGCTCGGCGGGCTTCAAGACCACGGTGTTGCCGCAGGCGAGGATGGGCGCCAGCCGTTCGGCGGCCATCAACAGGGGGAAGTTCCACGGGATGATCGCGCCGACGACGCCGATGGGCTCGCGGACGGTGTACTGCAGGAACTTCGCGCCGGGATAATAAGGGACGGAAACGGGCGTCGTGTCGCCGGTGATCTTGGTGGGCCAGCCGCCGTAGTAGCGGAACAGGCCGACGGAGAGGGGGAGGTCGCCCGACTTCGCCTCGCGGATGGGCTTGCCGTTGTCGAGCGTGTCGAGCTGCGCGAACGCCTCGGCGCGCGCCTCGAGCAGGTCGGCGACCTTATGAAGGACCTTCTCGCGGTCGGCCGGGGTCATCTTGCCCCACGGGCCCTCGAGCGCCTTCCGGGCCGCGGCCACGGCGCGATCGATGTCGGCCGCGTCGCCCTCGGCGACGGTTCCCAGGACCTCGCCGGTGGCGGGATTCGTCGTCGCGAAGGTCTTGCCGGAGGCCGCGTCGGCCTGCTGGCCGTCGATCAAGAGCTTGTGGACCTTGCGCGAGAGGAATTCCTTCAGGAGAGGGTGGACTTCGGGAAGGGCGGCCGTGGTCATGCGTCCTCCAAGGGGGCGGCTTTACGCCATTGAACCAAATTCCGAGGATGCGGTACACTGGGGCGGTGACGGGCCTCGCTCTCCTTTTATTGCTCTCCGCGCCCGCCCCGGCCCAGGAATCCTGCGCCTCCCGGATCGCCAAGCACGTCGCCGCGCTCCGCCCGTCCTTCCCGGCGCTTCAGCCCTACGTCCTGACGCTCGAAGCCTACGAGGGCAAGGACGATTTCTTCCGCGCGCGGCCCGACAAGGCGTGGCGCGCCGCGGCCGACCGCGTCTACGTGCTCATGGTCAACAACGAGGTCTGCGCCGACCCGCCTCCGCCGGAGGCCGAGCGCGCGATCATCGCCCACGAGCTCGCGCACTTCGAGACCTACGTCGGAATGAGCAGCTGGTCGTTCATCGGCTTCGGGTGGCGCTACTGGCGCAGCCCCGAGGGGGACTATGTCGCGAGCTTCGAGCGCGACGCCGACCGCCGCGCCGTGAAGGCGGGCCACGCCGCCGGGCTCGCGGCGTACCGCAAGTGGCTCTACGCGAAGCTCGGTCCGGAGCGCGAGGCGGTCAAGCGGCGTTTGTATATGACGCCGGAGGAATTGCTATCATCGCCTCGTTGATAATTATTATCAAACAGGAGAACGATTCATGACCCGCCTGCTCGCCGCCGTCCTGCTCGCGCTGTCCGCCTCCGCCGCGCTCGCCGACGATTTCGACGGCCCCGAGTATCCGTTCCCCGTGCCGCTCGGCCTCAAGGCGCCCGACGTCCCCGCGGACAACCCGGTCACGAAGGAGCAGGTCGAGCTCGGCAAGGCGCTCTACTTCGACAAGCGCCTCTCGAAGGACAACACGGTTTCCTGCGCGACGTGCCACGATCCGAAGAAGGGCTGGACCGACCAGGCTCCCGTGTCCGCCGGCATCGGCGGCCAGCGCGGCGGCCGCTCGGCGCCCACGGTCCTCAACTCGGCGTATCACGAGAAGCAGTTCTGGGACGGCCGCGCGCCCTCGCTCGAGGAGCAGGCGAAGGGCCCGATCCACAATCCGATCGAGATGGGCTTCACGCACGAGGCGTGCGTCGCGCGCCTCAAAAAGATCAAGGGCTACGCGCCGCTCTTCAAGCAGGCGTTCGGCGACGGCGAGATCACCATCGACCGCGTCGCCAAGGCGATCGCGACGTTCGAGCGCACCGTGCTCACCGGCAACTCGAAGTACGACAAGTGGCAGAACGGGGACAAGAAGGCGATGAACGCCTCCGAGATCCGCGGCCACACGCTCTTCCACGGCAAGGCCAACTGCGCGATCTGCCACGACGGCTTCAACTTCACCGACTCCGATTTCCACAACCTCGGCGTCGGTACGGCCAAAGAGATCGCCAAGCCCGACCTCGGCCGCTACGAAGTGACGAAGGAGGACAAGGACCGCGGCGCGTTCCGCACGCCGCCGCTGCGCAACCTCCGCGACACCGCGCCCTACATGCACGACGGCTCGCAGCACACGCTCGAGCAGGTCGTCGATTTCTACGACCGCGGCGGCGAGAAGAACCCGAACCTGTCCGGCCGCATCAAGCCGCTCAGGCTCACGCCCGCCGAGAAGAAGGATCTCATCGCCTTCCTCGACGCGCTCCAGGGCGACAAGGTCGAGATCGAAGCGCCGAAGCTTCCCGAGTGACGAAGCACCACTGGCCGCACCCCGACTGGGAGGCGGTCCAGCCGTTCCCGTTCGCCGCCGCGCGCGGCGCGTTCGCCGGCATGACCGGCACCGAGGGCCGCGTCGTCCTCAAGTACTTCCGCCGCCACGACCAGTCGCTCGTCGCGACCGCGCAGTTCGGCAAGCACACCGAGGGCGCTCCGGGGCTCGTCCACGGCGGCGCGATCCTCACCGCGCTCGACGAGGCGCTCGGCGCGGCCGCGTGGATCATGGGCCGCCCCGTCATGACCGCGCGCCTGACGACCGAGTTCCGCAAGGGAGTGCCGCTCGGCTCGACGATGCTCGTCGAGACGCGCTTCATCCGCGAGCGCCACCGGCTCGTCCTCCTCGAGGGCACCTTGAGCGACGAGCACGGCGCCGTCTACGCCTACGCGGACGGCCGCTTCATGGTCCTCTCCGAGCCCGACCAGAAGCGCATCCTGGGCCGCGCGGCTTAAAAAAGCTAAAATCCGGTCATGAAGCTTGCGAAGAGCTTTTCGCGCCTCGGCACCGAGACCGCCTTCGAGGTCCTCGCGCGCGCCCGCGCGCTCGAGGCGAAGGGACGGGACATCGTCCACCTCGAGATCGGCGAGCCCGACTTCGAGACGCCGAAGAACATCCGCGACGCCGCCAAGCGCGCGCTCGACGACGGGTACACGCACTACGGCCCGTCGGCCGGCCTCCCCGAGGCCCGCGCGGCCGTCGCCAAGCACGTCTCGCTGACGCGCGGCGTGTCCGTCCGTCCGGAGGAGACGATCCTCGTCCCCGGCGGCAAGCC
>CAYVFO010000043.1:12415-14609 GCA_964450975.1 uncultured Elusimicrobia bacterium
GTTCGAGAAACTGCTCAGCCCGAAGACGAAGCTCGTCATCCTCAACTCGCCCGCGAACCCGACGGGCGGCGTGATGTCCGCGAAGACCATGGAGCGCGTCGCCAAGGCGCTCGCGAAATTCCCGGACGCCGTCGTCCTCTCCGACGAGATCTACTCGCGCATCGTCTACTCGGGCGAGCACCTGTCGCTGCTCTCGCTGCCCGGCATGAAGGAGCGCACGATGCTCCTCGACGGCTTCTCGAAGACGTGGGCGATGACCGGCTGGCGCCTCGGCTACGGCGTCGGCCCCAAGTGGCTCATCGACGCGATGGCCAAGCTTTCCACCAACGACCACAGCTGCGTGGCGTCGTTCTCGCAGATCGCCGCGATCGAGGCGCTCCAAGGGCCGCAGGCGTCCGTCACGAAGATGGTCAAGGAGTTCAAGAAGCGCCGCGACGTCATCGTGAAGGGGCTGAACGCGCTGCCCGGCGTGACCTGCAAGACGCCGAACGCGGCGTTCTACGTGTTCCCGAACATCAAGGGCACCGGCCTCAAGTCCAAGGAGCTCGCCGACGCCCTGCTCGACTTGGCCGGCGTCGCGTGCCTGCCGGGCACCTCGTTCGGCGCCTACGGCGAGGGCTACCTGCGCTTCTCCTACGCGAACTCCGTCGAGAACATCGAGAAGGCCCTCAAGGCGATGAAGGCCGTCCTTCCGAAGCTCTCGCCGGTCGGAGCGAAGTGACCACCGGGCAGACGCTCGAGCGGCTGCGCCCCTACCTCCGGCCCCACCGGGCCCGCTTCATCCAGGCCTGCCTCGTCATGGTCGTCGTCGCCGCCCTCAACGGCGCGATGGTCGGCGTGCTCAAGCCCGCGATCGACCACGTCTTCGCCGAGCGCGACGCCGAGAAGCTCGTCCAGGTCGTCCTCCTGATCCCGCTCGTCTTCTTCCTCAAGCTCGTCTTCCAGTACACGCAGAGCTACCTCATGTCCTGGCTCGGCCAGAAGATCACGCAGCAGATCCGCGACGACCTGTTCTCGCACCTCCACAAGCTCTCGATGGACTTCTTCTGGAAGTCCAAGGGCGGCGAGGTCATGGCGAAGCTCACCAACGACATGAACGCGCTGCAGTCGGGCCTCCACTTCGTGCCGCTCTACGTCATCCGCGACACGCTCACCGTGGTCGTCCTGCTCGCCGTCATGTTCTGGACGAACTGGAGGTTCGCGCTCACGGGCATGATCGCGATCCCGATCGCGGGCGCCGTGCTCGGTATCCTCGGACGCAAGCTCCGTTCCGCCGGCCGCCGCGGCCAGGAAGTGATGGGGGAGATCTACCACCGCTTCCAGGAGAGCCTGCAGGGCATGCTCGTCGTGAAGGCGTTCAACTACGAGTCGGGCTCGATCGGGAAGTTCCGCAAGGAGAACGACGAGTTCTTCCACCAGATGATGCGCTACTTCCGCGCGACCGCCCTCTCGGGCCCGCTCATGGAGTTCCTGGGCTCGCTCGTGATGGCCGCGGTCGTCTACCAGGGCGGCCGGGAGATCGTCGGCGGCAAGATGACGCCCGGCGAGTTCTTCGTCTTCCTCGCGTGCTTCTTCGCCGCGTACAGCCCGATCAAGAACATGGCGCAGATGAACTCGACCGCGCAGCTCGCGATCGCCGCGGCCGAGCGCATCTTCTCGATCCTCGAGGAGAAGCCCACCGTGATCGAGCCCGCGAATCCGAAGCCCTTTCCGGCGCTGCGGACGGCGGTCGTGTTCGAGAACGTCTCCTTCAAGTATCCGGGCCGCGAGACCTGGGCCCTCCGCGGGCTGAACATGACGATCAAGGCGGGCGAGGTGGTCGCCCTCGTCGGCCCGTCCGGCTCCGGCAAGACGACGCTGGCGCACCTCATCCTCAGGCTGTTCGATCCCGTCGAGGGCCGCATCACCGTGGACGGAGTCGACATCCGCGAGATGAGCTCCCGCGAGCTGCGCGCGAGGATCGGCCTCGTCTCGCAGGAGACGATCCTCTTCAACGACACTTTGCTCGGCAACGTCTCCGTCGGCCGCGAGAACGCGACGCGCGCGGAGGTTGAGAAGGCGCTCGAGGTCGCCGACGCGTCGGGCTTCGCCTCCGCCTTGGCCGACGGCGTTGAGACGCGCCTCGGCGACCGCGGCGCCGGCCTCTCCGGCGGCCAGCGCCAGCGCCTCGCGATCGCGCGCGCGGTGATCAAGG
>CAYVFO010000043.1:14619-18306 GCA_964450975.1 uncultured Elusimicrobia bacterium
GTGCTCAAGGCCCCGCCGCTGCTGCTGCTCGACGAGGCGACCTCGAACCTCGACGCCGGCTCCGAGGCCGCCGTGCAGGCCGCGATGGAGAAGCTCTACCCGGGCCGCACCGTCGTCATGATCGCGCACCGCCTCGCGACCGTACAGAAGGCCGACCGCATCGTCGTCCTCCGCCAGGGCCGCATCGACGAGCAGGGCACGCACGGCGAGCTCCTCGCCAAGAACGGCGCGTACGCGACGCTCCACCGCTACCAGCAGCTCGAGGCCCCCGAGGCGTGACGACCATCGTCTTCGTCCTGCTGTCCGCGCTGGCGCTCTGGCTCGCGGTCCACGGGGCGACGACGGCCGACCCGCTCGGCGCCAAGTCGAATCCGTGGCGCGACCTCTGGACCGCGGAAGGCGAGATCGCCGCCGCTCCCTACGCGGTCTACGCGCTCGTCCTCGCGTCGCTGGCGTACAATCTCGACCGCCTCGCGGCGTCGCTGTCCTGGCCCGCTCCCGCCCGCGTGGCGCTCGCCGCGCCGTTCGTCTGGGCAGGCGGCGTCCTCACCGTGCGCCGCGCGCGCGCCGCGCTCGGAGGCCGGCGGTGATGCGCGCGGTCATCTTCGACATGGACGGCGTCATCGTCGACTCCGAAGCCCAGTGGAAGGAGCTCGAGGCGAAGTGGTTCCGCGAGCTCGCGCCCGGGTGGACCGCGCAGCACGACGAGCGCGCGGTCGGCCTCGGCGTCGAGGACCTTCACCGCTTCTTCGTCAAGGAGTTCGGCATCGAGCTCAGCAAGCGCGACTTCCTCGACCACTGCGACCTGACGGCGAAGAAGGTCTACGAGCAGCGCGTCGAGTGCTCCGAGGGCTTCCTCGATCTCGCGCGCGAGCTCAAGCACAAGGGCGTGAAGACGGCGATCGCGTCGTCCTCGCCCGCGCACTGGATCAAGATGGTCGTCGACCGCTTCGCGCTCTCTCCGCTGCTCGACGCCGTGGTGTCCGCGGACGACGTCGGGGGGAGGACCAAGCCCTTCCCCGACATCTACCTCGAGGCGGCCGCTCGCCTCGCCGTGCCGACGGTGGAGTGCCTCGCGATCGAGGACAGCGCGATCGGCGCTTTGGCCGCCAAGCGCGCGGGCATGAAGGTCGCCGCGTTCCGCAACGGCGCCAACGACGGCCAGGACCTCTCGATCGCCGACTTCGAGCTCGGCGGCTTTTCCGGCCTCAGCCTCGAGAAACTCGCCTCTCGGGTTCGCCGCTAGGACGCCGGTCGCCCGTCGGCTGCTCCAGCGCGACCTGGAGGATCGAATGGCACGACGGGCACGAGAACGCGTGAGCCTTGAGCGAGCGCGTCAGGCTCGCGACGGCGGCGACCTTCTCGACGTTGACGCACGTGAGGACCTTCCGGCAGTACGGGCACTTTCCCGTGTTTTCCATCGGCGCCTCAGGCGCCGGGGGCTCGCGACGCGCCGAGGAGGAGCGCGCCGGCCGCCCCCAGCAGGACCGGCTCCGGCTTGAACAGAAGATGGTGCGCGTCGACGCCGAGCAGGAACCACGACGCGGCGCCCGCCGCGAGGAGAGCGGCTCCCGCCGCGCGCGAAGGAGGCGCCGATCGCGCCCAGGCGAGGCCGGCCGCATGGAGCGCGGCGACGACCGCGTAGGAAGCCCACAGCCTACCGCGGGAGGCGCCGTCCGCCGCCGCCGAGACCCAACGGCTCATCAAAACCGCGTCGAGAACGAGAACGGAGAGCGAGACGCCGATCAGCGCGCGCGCGGCGCCGACGAGCCGGTCCGCGTTCACCGGGTCACCTCGTAATCAAAGCGGCCTTGGGGGACGATTTCTCCTTCGAATGAGCCCCAGCCGCTGCATTCGCCGCCGCTGTTGAATTGGAAGTGACCGACGAGCGCGATCCCGCAGCCCTTGGTGCTGCACGTTCTGCAGAAATTGGAACCGTCGCAGAAGAAGTTCGCACCGGCGAAAGAGCCTCCCACGTGGGGAGCATTCACATAACCGATATCGACGACTGGGTCGCCGTTGACCCACCACCAATCGAGATTCGAGTGGGCGTATCCGTTCACCCGACCGGAGGAAATGCCGCGAGAGTCGGCCTCCCACGTCGTGTGGTTCTGCATGTTGATCATCCGGATACCGGGGAAATCCTCCTCCCAGACATTAACCGTGCAGCCGTAGGTCGCCGCCGGCCTGACTTGCCCCTTCACCCATTGCTCGGATTTGGATTTGCTCTTGACGCGCTTCGGCGCCGCCGACGCCGCAACGACTGTCGCCGTAGAGAATACGGCGGCGGACGCGCTCACCGCGCAATCATCGCCGATCGTGTACTGAATTCGCGCCGAGCGAACGTTGCCAGAGAGCGTCAATTTCTGCCCCACGAAAGATAATTTGCATTTCTTGCCGCCGCTCACCTTCGTCTCGCCCGAGCTCGCGGCCGATTGACGCAGAGGATCGGGGTCCGCAGCGCCAGCCGGAAGAGCGAGAAGCGAAAGAAGCGCCAACGACCTAGTAATCTTCATGACTTCAAGTATAAAGGCCCAACGTCAAGGAAAGGTCAAAAATTCTCAGCGTCCCGGGTTTTTCTGGTGCAGCGTGACGCCGTTGCCGTCGGGATCCGCCACGACCGCCATCCGGCAGACTGGCGAGGAGAAGGGCTCGGCGAGCACCTTCACGCCCTTGGCCTTCACGTCCTTCATCGTCGCGTCGAGATCGTCGACCTCGAAGGCGATCGAGCCGCCGTGGCTCGCCGAGGGCTTCACCTGCGGCACCATGTTCGTGATCGCGAAGCACGAGGTCCCCAGGTGGTACTCGACCCACTTGCTCTCGTAGTCGGCCGTCATCTTGAGGCCGAGGTCCTGCTCGTAGAACTTCCGGGCTTTGGCCATGTCGCGGACGGAGTACATCGTGAAGGCGATGTGCTTGATCATGCGCCTATCCTACGAAAAAAGAATCCCCGGGCTCTCCAGAGCCCGGGGATTCGGTCGAACGGAACGTCGCCTAGTCGAACTGGAGGTTCGCCGGGGCGATGTCGATGATCTGGCGGTGGAACGCCGATCTAGGGCCGCGCGGGAAGTCCGGGCGGTCGTGGATCGGATCGCGGTGGCACGCGTACGGGAAGCCGCGCTGCTCGTTGCAGCGCGCGCCCTTGCGCGAGCTGAAGGAGCCGAGGTCGGCGCCGGAGGCGTCCTTGAAGCCCACGGTCCAGTTCTCGTCGCACGGGTCGTAGCGGACCTCGACCAGGCAGCTCTGGTTGCCGCGGTCCTCGCGGTCGGTGTAGCGCTCGGTCGGGCCGGTGACGGTCCACGCGCGGGCGGAGACCATGTCGACGGGCTGGCCGATCGCGGAGCCCTTCAGCGTGAAGTTGCCGGACTCGTAGCCCTTCTCGACGGGGGCTTCGAACTCGACATCGGCGCGGTTGGGCTGCTTGACCTTGATCGCGATGGAGCGGTCGCTCGATCCTTTCTTGAACGTGATCTCCGTAGCACCCGCGACGAGCTGGGCGGGACCGGAGCGTCCATTGATCGAGATCGGCGCGCCGGTCAGAGTGATCTGGCCTTTGCGGGTCTCCTTGAAGTCGCACGAGGCGACCGCGAGGAGCAGGGCGAGGAGGGGAATGGCTCGGCGGATGTTCATGGGCCGATTCTAGCGAAACTTCTCGACGGAGAGATCGCGAATCTTCGTCGAAAAGCC
>CAYVFO010000044.1:0-17959 GCA_964450975.1 uncultured Elusimicrobia bacterium
CCCCTTCGATGCGGGCCGTTTTCTCAAAAATCAGGGGTTTTTCAGCAGCCTGTTAGCAACTGATTGCGTTGTTAATTGGGCCGCTTCAGTTCGGCGCGCGGAATGGACCGAATAACGCATCGCGAGTAGTTCGCATGACCCATACCCGGTCGCGCGTCGCGCGCTACAATCGGGACATGAGCCTTTTCCAAAAGTGCACGGCCAGCCTTCCCGCGAAGACGCTCGCGCGCGCCGCCGCCCCTGGGTCCTCCGGGGGCTCGTTCGTCGGCGCCGGTTTCGGCGCTCAACGCTCGGCGGTTGCCGTCCTCCCTTCGCTTCCATCCGCTGGCGCGAATGCCCTCATGCCGCTGACCGGGGCGCCGGCCCCGTCTCTCGTGACCCTCGCCGTGCCCATGGCGGCGGCGTTCGTTCCCGGCGTCAGCGCTTTGACGCCGACGCCGGCCGGCGCGGTCGTCTCCGTCCACGGCGCCGGGATCTTCGCGCCCGCCCTGGCTCGACCGATAGCGGCCGCCGCAAAGGAATTTCCCGGGACGCGAACTCCGGACGCGCTTCTTCCCATCGTCGAACCCCTCGGACCCGCTGTCGATGACGCGAAGATTGAGAAGGCCCTCGATTCGATATTCGACGGACGGACCTCCCGGCCTTCCCTCATAGAGGAGGGCGTTTCTGCTTCCGCGGCCTCGTTGCATTCAAGCGGCGGCACACGCCTGGAAGGACCGACGCCGCAGCGCGGCGTCGCGGCGCAGGTCCCCGTTGCGGCGGCGCGCGACGGAGTTCCGATTGAATCCAGCAGGACGGAGAGCGCGGCGCGCGGCGCCGCGATCGCCGGCGGGGTGGCTCTCGGCGCGGCGTTCACATTCGGTTCTGTGGGTTTGGGCGCACCATTCTACCTGGCCCTCGGCGCGGCCGCGGTCGCCGGCCTCGCGGCCGCGGCCCACGGGTACCTCTCTCGCAACTCGGTCGCAATCAGCGCCGCCACGAGCGGCGCGGTCGCTCAGGCGCCGGGAACATACTCCTTCGCCGCGGCGCTCAAGCCCGCATTCCTCACGCGCGAACTGCATCACGACTTGGCGTATGAGGGCGTCGCGTTTGGACTTTTCGTCGGCGCGTTAATCGGACTCACGCTGACCGCCGGGGCGGTGATGTCGAGCGTCTTTGCCGTCGCCTTCCTCAGCGCGCCTCTGCCTGCTGCCGCGCTTTTCCCCGCCGTTATGCTGCTGTCGATCGCCGCCGTTCCGCTTGCGATCGCGGCGTGCGTCGCTGCCGTCCTCGTTCGTGCCGTTGGCGGGGTTCCGCAATCGTTTAGAAACGCCGTTGCGGGAGCGATGCGTTCCGCCCGCTCTCTCTTCAAACGCCATCCCTTCCTTAGTGGAGCGGCCGCGCTCGCCGCGGCGGTCGGCCTGCTCGTTTCGCCTCTGGGCATGGCCTCTCTCCTCTTCGTCGACGGATTCATCGCGCGGCTATCCACCTACGGCTTAGCTCACCAGGGCGCGATCATCGCGATCTTTACGCTCCTAATGGCCGCGCCCCTGTTCGTGGAAAAATTGATCGTACGGCCCTCTCGCGCGAAGGAAAAAGGGGGCCAGACCTCGGGGAACTCTGTGGAGTCCGAGCGCAAGGAATGATCGTTGAAGTCTGGAGAATATATGAAAAACACGCTTAAAGTCATGTTGCTTCTGCTGCCGTCTATCGCCGCCGCGTCCTCGGGACATGAATCCGCGGCTGTGGCCGCCCAGGGGTCCTTCGTCGCGTCGGTCGGCGACCTGGTGCGCCTCGCTCAGTCCGTGAGGACACCCGCGTTTTCGCGGCCACACGATTCCCGGGCCATAGGCCTTACCCGCGTCTGCTCCCAACCCCTCGTCCACATCAACCGCTGGAATGAGATCTACGCGGACGGAAAGCAGTTGGGTACGATGGCGGCGACCTTCAAGTCCGCCTGCGGGGCAATGACGGTCTGGACCGACACTATCGGCGGAATATACAAGAATGAGCGCCAGCTCGGCTCCGCCTGCGCGCGCTACGAAATTAGTCCCTACACCGGGACCGCGGCCTGGATCAACGAGGCGGGGGAACTCCATAGGGACGAGGTGCGCCTGGGAGCAGGGGCCGTCCAGTGGCACATAGCCTCCTATACGGGCGATGTGGTTTGGCTCAACTCCTGGGGCGAGCTGTACTGGAATGAACGCCTTTTGGGCGTGAACGTGGCGCATTTCGACATGACCGCTGACGGCCGCGTGCAGTGGCGCGACTCCGGAGACGTCTGGCACTATTCCCCGCAACCGTCGTCCCGTTAAATCACCTGGAGCAAAGGAAAATCATGAAACTCAAGAACGGCTGTTTTCTTCGGGCTGGGGTGATGGCGGCCTCGGCCCTCATCGCGATCATCGTCGCCGCGCCGGCCTGCGCGCAAAGCGTCGATTTCGACCAGGGCATCGACGCTTCAGAGATCCTCCGCCAGTCGAAGGAAGCGGCAAAAAAAGACACGACTATCGTCAAGGCCCAGTATTGGCAAGGCGGTCGTTCCCAGTCCGACTGCGTGACCATTTCCTTCGGCGCGAACGACTCTCCGGTCTCGCCCATGTACGACCTGCGCAGCTGGGAGCAGCGCGGGGAATGCTACCGCGTCAACGACCCGCTCTACGGCGGATACACCGACTGCGTCAGCCACCGTCATGAGCGGGTTTCGATCACGATCCGGGATCGCCGAGCCCTGCTGCCCTGGGAGCGGGACACATTTCGCGTCTGTCTCGAGGGCTCGTGGCTGAGCTTCATCGAAGTCGAGACCGCCTACGATTACCACCGCGTTTCCGGCGGCTCCTTCAACGGCGCCTACGTCCTGGCGCCGGTCCGCAAGGTCGCCCAGCGTCCGGACCCGGTCGGCGTGGTGGGCGAGCTCGATTCCGCGCTGATGTTCACGCTCCAGGACCGCTGGGCGTCTTATTACAGCGGAGAGCGGATCGAAATCCGGTATGCGCTCAAGAAACATGTGAGGAATTGGTTCGACGCCGTGGTCATGGAGGGGACGCTCGACCTGGCTGTCGCCGACTCCTACGCTGTGGACCTGTCGAAAGCGGGCGGGTTCGATGACGACGCGCGCTACTACGTCGAGTACGAGATTCGCCGCGTAGGAAAGATATCCAGGAGTTCTTTCACGAAAACCCTCACGACCGCCAAGGTGCGGCGCGCCTCGGCGCCGCCGACTGCCGCGCCCTGATGAACCCTCGCCCAGGAGCAAAGACATGAAGCGAATCCTTCGCGCCGCATGTGCCGCCGCCGTCGCTATGCCCTTGCTCGGCCTTGAAGGCCATGCCCTGGATGAATTCGAGTCTCTTTCCGTCCCCGAGATCCTGCGTCAAGCCCGCGCGACTGCCGTGGCCGCGCCGGTGGCCGCGACCCCGTCCGTGCTGCCGGCTGTCTCGGACTTTGCTCTCTCCCCGGGCGAGACCGGCCATCCGGGAATCGGATCCTACGCCATCGGCTACCACTTCGGCCGAATCAGCAAGTTCCGGGCCGAGGGCCTCATCTCCACGAGCGGCGAGGGGGAGATGCTGCTGGGCAACGAAGGCGTCTATTTCGCAGAGCAGCAGTACTGCGGCGAGGACCCGTGCATGCGCCTCGTCAATCCCTGGGCGTTCTCCTGCGCCAAGGAGAAGATCAGCGCGGTTTTGTCCTACACAGACGAGTATGCCGTGATCAAATACCACCAAGCCCTCGTTCTTAGCCCCAAGCGCGCGACCCATTACGAAATTCTCGCGATCTCCGCCCCCAAAGATGATGCGCCGCTTCGATCCTGCCGCGCCCGACACCCCAACAAAGAGAGCCTAGCCCACGGAACGCGCGCGGGTCGCCTGGTGAATCTGAGCCTCAATGAGGCGTTCGATGAGAGCGTCGAGGCGACGATGCAGATCGGCGACAGCGGCAGCCGATTCCACTATATGAGCATCCACGCGGGCGACAGGGCCTTCGTCGCTTGCGCGCTCTCCTGGCTTAAATCGGGCCGCAAGGTTTCGGTCACCTACGGCACCAGCGGCGTGACTGATCCTTACCGGCCCGCGCGCAACTACAACATCATCTCGCTAGAGCCGGCACCGTCGGGGGCGGCGCGATAGGTCTCGCGTGCCGAGCATAATCGACGCGACGGCTGGCCTTGTTTTTTTTCTAATCGCCCTGGCGGTCGGCACTTGGGCCGCGGCCCGCTTCGTCCTAGCCGGCGGGCGTCGCCTGCCTCTGACGACGCGCCCCGAGCATTTCGGCCTGCGCTGTGAGACGGTCGAGTTCGTCGCGGCCGACGGCGTCCCCTTGCGCGGCTGGTTTATCCCGGCGACGCCCGCCAGCGACCGCACGCTTGTCTTCTGCCACGGTTGGGGAACCAATAAGGGCGAAATCCTCCGGCACACGCACGGGCTCTGCCGTCGCGGCTTCAACCTCTTCTATTTCGATTTCCGGCGCTGCGGCGAGAGCGGCGGGGAGAGTTCCAGCGTCGGGACCTTGGAGGCGAGGGATTTCGACGCCGCCGCGAATTTCATCCGGGCCCGCCGCCCGCGGGACCTTTTCGGCCTGTACGGGCTTTCCATGGGCGCTATGGTCGCCTTTTGCGGCTTGGACAGGCACCGCTATTTCAAGGCCGCGGTCCTTGAGAGCCCGTTCGCCTCGCACCGCCAGGCCATCGAGCGCTACGGCGCGGTCAAGACGGGTCTGCGCCGCAACCCCCTGGTGCCGTTGGTCCTGTTCTGGATGCGGCGGCGCCTCGGCGTCGACCCCGACGCGGCGAGCCCCGAGAGCCTGGCCGGACGCATCGATGTGCCGCTGCTCGTGATCTGCGGGGAGCGCGACACGGCGGCTTCAGCCGAAGTCGGCCAGAGCCTGGTCGACAAAGCGGCCGGGCCGGCCACCTTGTGGGTGATCCCGGGAGCCGGCCATGCGCGCTGCGCCGAGTCGGCCGGCAAGGCGTACGAGGATAATCTCGCTGATTTCTACGAATTATGGCTCGCCGGCGCCGCGCGCCGCTAGTCTGCTATGAGGACGTTCGCGAACCTCGTATCCCGCCTTGCGCAGGCGCCCGAGGAAGTCCCCCGTGCTCTTGGACTGCGCGAGCACCCGGCCGAGCGCGTCCTCTTCCTCCGCCGCATGGGCCGAGGCGGACAGGAAGGGATGCGCCGCCGCCGAACCGTCCGGCGGCCGGACCGCGGTGCTCACGATCGGCCCCGGCGCGTCGGTCACGGTCAAGACGAGCTTGCCCTTCTTCCTCACTTCGTAGGTCCTGTCGTCGGCTCCGCCCACTGCCGTTTGAGGCGCCTCCTGCGGACGATTGCAGGCCAGCGCCGTCATCATCAGCAGCGGGAAAAGCCGGACTCGCATCACTTCCGCCTCAGGCTCGGCGCCGGCCCGTAGACCCGAAACATGAGCTGGGCCAGCTCCGGGCGCTGGTCCATCAATAGTTTCAAGTCGTTGTGCTTGTTATTCGTCCAGCCCGCGTCGAAGTAGGCGGCGGTCAGCTCGGCGAAGAACTCCATCTCGTTGACGTCGGCGTAGGGGCCGAGCCCGGACTTGGCGCTCTTTTTCATGCGGGAGCGGTAGAACGAGAAGGTCTCGCTGTAGGACGTCGAAGCCGGCAGGCTGTCGAGTGCCAGCCGCTCGAGGGCCTTGCCCCGCGCGCCGTCTACGAGCTTGCCCAGGCGCGCGAAGATAGAGATGAGCGCGGGATAGGCCGTGGGCCGCGTGGGCAGGCCGTGGATCTGCACCGCGTGAGCGAACTCATGGACCAGTATATAGTTCTCGGGGTAGCCCTGCTCCGGCGTCAAATTCGGGAGCAGCTCCTCCTCCGCCGCGGCTAGGGCATAGCCCCCGCCGGCCAA
Organism: uncultured Elusimicrobia bacterium; assembly: GCA_964450975.1. Lineage (GTDB taxonomy): Bacteria > Elusimicrobiota > Elusimicrobia > UBA1565 > UBA9628 > GWA2-66-18. Next base: position 5,856 of record CAYVFO010000044.1, read on the forward strand.
CTCCGTGCTGCCCAGGCCGCGCACCTTGTCCCAGACGCGGCCATCGAAGGTCTTCGTGCCCTTCAAGTGCGCGAAGGGGGCAAGCGCGGTGAGGTCCTTGTTCTTGGGGATGATATAGGTATAGAGCTTGCGGTCCGCCAAGTTCTGCACGACGGCGGGATCGGCGTTGGCCAGCATCTGGCCGATGATGAAGCGCGCCTGGTCCGCGGCCTGCTTTGAAACCTCGTCGGCGACGACGCGATTTTGGATGACCTTGACATTGAGCGCGCGCTGGACGAGGATGTCGTCGGGCGCAGGCGGCCCGGGAAGATTGTCCAGGCGCGCTGCGGTCCGAGGACGGGCCCGCCCTGAGTGAACTGCGCCCGCGGGCTCCAGAGGGACCGGCGCCGGCTCCGCTGGACCGCTGATAGCGCGCTCGCCGTACAACGAAGCCACCTCACCCTTCTTGATCGCGTCTTCAATCCCAAGGCTATAGGCGACGATGCGTCCCGCCTGGTCTTTTAGATTGGCAGCCTGCTCGCCGCGCGGCTGCGGCACCTCCATTGCCGGAGGGATCGTTCCGCGGCCGAGCACGCCCTGAGCGCAGAGCTTGGCGGCATCATCGGAACTAACGCGGCCCGCCTGTATGGACGGCATGGCTTTCTTCAGGCAAGCCTCGATGAACCATGATTGGACCGTCAAGAAGTTATTCTCTGGGTCCGGGCTCTCTTTACACAGCGCGGCCCATTGGGCCTGGGAGACCTCCCAATTCTCTTGAAGAGAGGTCGTGTAGTAGTCCAGACAGGGCTCCGCCGCCCAGGCAGAAGGGGATAGGGCAACCAACAGCGCCGGGAGGAGGGGTCCCATGCCCTGATTATTAGGCCGAGGCGGCCCATTGTCAAGCCCCCCAAAACAGCACGACAGCCAAGGTGCGCGCCGCGCCTCGGCCCGCTAAAGCGGCAGAAGGCGCCGAGACCATCGCCAAGATCGCCGAGTCCAAGAGCCGCGGCGCGGGCCTGCTTGCCGATGGCGATCTAAACGGCTTCCTCCAGATCGAGGTACCCAAGTAATACAGTGGTATAGGCCGAAAGACCCTGTCCTCGTGTCCGCACGGCGTTCATAATAATGGGAGTATGAGAATCCCTTCTTGGGCCCGCGCTGTCACCCTCGTCGCAGTCCTGGGCGACCATGCCGCGGCGCGGATGAGACCCGCCGGAGCGCCGGTCACGAGCGTCCCCGTCGTCGGGACATGGGGCGGCCTGCCGGTGCCGGCACCCCTGGCCCCGCCGCTGCAGGCGCTGCGGGGCCTGGATGTAAGCGTTTCCCAACTCTGGCGCCTGTCCCTGGCTCGACCCGCTGATTTCCAGGTCCTCGTGAACGCGGTGCGCGTCGAAGCGCGGGCGCCGGAGCGCCCCTTGGACCGGACGCAAGCGCGCCAGGGGCTCGTGGAATCTCTGCGCCGGGAACCAGCCGTCATGGCACGCCTGATCGACTGGGCGGCGCGGGACTTTGCGGAGCATCCACAGCCGCAAGGACTGTCCACGCTGTTTGACGGCGCCCCCCGGGAGACAATTGACGCCTTGGCCGGCGGCGACGCCAAGGCGCTCGCGGGCATGACGACACAACTGCGCTTGGCGGGAGACTTCGCCGCGATCGCGGGCAAGGCACCCAGGTTTCTTCGCAAGGACGGACGACGGCACCTGGTGCGCATGGCGGCGGCACGGGCGGCGGGCGTGTCCAGAAGCCGCGTGGGTGCTGATTTCCCGGAGCATCGTTGGGCCACCTCCGCGCGCGGGGTTTCGCGTCTGTTCGATCAACCGCTGCATCGCTACTCGGCGCGCCTCGACATACCTGCAGACGGCGCGGTCCTGGGAGATCCGGCCTTCCTCAAGCGTCAGGTGAAGCTATTCCCCGCGGAGTTCCAGGCGATGCCCATACGGTTTTTCAAGGAAGGCGCTCCGCGCGGGGGTATCCCGGCGGACGCGAATTTGTTCTCGATGACCTTGCCCGAGGCCGAGATCGCGCGAAGTTTCGGGACCGGCTTCGAGAAGCTCTCCTTCGGCCATCTGGAGAACTCTTTCGGTTACATCCGCTTCTACGTGCGCGGTGACGATGTGGTCGTGACCGAGATTCAAAGTGAGATCTACGGAGGGCTGCAAACCGATGACCAGCGCGCGCGCTACCAGCACTGGTCCCGGGTGCTGCTGCTCGGCTTCGAGCGCTACATCTACGATTCTTATTTTTCTCAGCGCGATTGCGGCTCCTGCCGGATCCTGATAGCCGGAGAAGACTACCAGAAGCGGCGCTGGGAGAATGAGGACGCCGGGATCGGCGCCGGGCTGGCGCGCATGCTGTACCGCGACCTGCCCAAGATTATGGGTTACGCTCCCGAAAAGGGGATCGCGCATGGTTTTGAATGGCCCGAGCACCTCGAAGGGCCCAGGCGCAAGGAGATTCTGGCGATCCAGGAGGGCTGGTCTTTGCCCGTGGCCGCGGTGGCCGATGATCAAGGACCGCTGCGCGGGGAATTTCGACGCCGCCTGGAGTCCCGCTCCGCGAACCGCTTCGACGAGGCGATCGCGGAGCTCGCGCCTGCTTTCGAACACGTGCGGGGCCGAGAACGGACGCCGCAACCGCCGCGCACCCGACGCGGCACGACGGGAGAGGGTGGACTTTTCGAGTCCGCGCCATCCTTGCGCGTCTCGCTGGCCGAGATCCCGGGGATGACGACGGAGCTGATTGCGACCTATCGGAACTTGCTGGCGTCTCTGCCCGAATCGGTGCACGGGATACTGAGCACCGCGTGGACCTGGATCAGCCGGGGTTCGGGGGACTCCGGGAATATCCGCGCGCCGGGCACGGCGGCCGGCCCGACCGGCGCGGTGCCGGTGCAGGGGACCCACCTGGAGGGCATGGACCGCCACCCCCACTTAATGACCGCGGGCGCCGTCATCGGAATTAAGGGTGGGGGGGCGCGCGCGGACCGCACCGCGGGATATGAAAACTATGCGCTCCAATATCCGGGCGCAGGAATGCGGATCCCCATCTACCGCACACTGAAGAACGGCAAGCCGCCGCAGATGCAGTCTCACCGCTACTGGGGCGGCCTGAGCCGCGAAGAAGGGGAGATCGAATTCCTCAACCATCTCGCGCTTCATAAGCTTCTGTATGCGGTGGATGGGGGCCCGGCAGCGGCGAATATCCCCTATGACCTGGGCGTCATCGAACGGTTCCCGGTCTGGACGCCCGCGGGCACGCAATGGGTTTCGGCGCGCGCCTACCGCAAGCGTTACCTTAAAGGCGGCGCGCCCGAGCTCGCGACCCTTCGCAGCATCGGTCCCTCCGGCCTGCGCATCGTACAAGCGGTGCAATCCATATTCGACGACCTGCCTCGGGACGAACACCAGCGCGCGGTCCAGCGCACGGTGACCGAGCTTTACGCCGCCTTCGGGGAACTCCCGGTCTTTCCGCAAACGCCGCTGGCGGCCGGACCGGACGGGAAGGCCACCCAGGCCCAGGTGTTGGAGTACCTGCGGGAAATATACCGGATCAACCAGGACAAAGCCGAGCGCATGATGGAGCGCCTGGAGAGCCGCAGTCTTAAGACCATGGCCGCAGTCCACGGCGCGGGGGGACATTTGGGCGGCGTCAGCATTATGTTTCAAATGCTGGAGAATAATGGCGCGGCACTGATCGAGGCGTACGACCCGCCCCTCGGAGCGCCCAATGGCGGAGCGCCCGCCCTGCGCAACATGAGCGTCACCGGGGAGTTCCGGGACCTGGATGGGAATGTCTACCTGCCGTGGCTCGACCGCCCGGACCTGCTCCCGCAGCGGCGCTCCCGCGAGGAGCTCAACCTCAAGTACATGCAGGAAAATGATCTTTTGTACTGGGAGACCTCGATCTCCTGGATGCGAAACCTGCTGATGGGACGCACACTGCCTGCGGATGGCATCCTCATCGAGATGCCGTTCGGGGATCCGGCGAGCGGCATAATCGTGGCTCCTAAGGGATACGACTACGAGACCGAGCTGGCGCGGCGGCTTCTAGTCCGTAACGCCGCCGGCGTCTGGAAGCTTGTCGAGCCCAAGCATGCCGAGCTTTACGATCGTCTGTTCCAGACGGCCGCCAGTCTTCCCAAATGAGGACGGATTGCAGTAGTCCAGACTGCGCCGCGCCTCGGCCCGCTAAAGCGGCAGGAGGCGCCGCACGCGCGCTTCGATGAGGTAGAGCGCGGTGTCTTCGCCCGCGACGCTCACATTGCCGAGGTTTGCGGCGTCGACGGTCTCGTTGAAGGTCTGCGCGTAGCGTTTGATGAAGGATGACTCCGCGCGCACCAGCTCGACGCGCGCGTTTTCCTCGCGGCCGACTTTTCGGTACATGGCCTCCCAAAAACCCTGCACGCGCGAGAAGGCCGGGGCCATGCCCTCCAGGCGGCCGGGGAAAGTGAAGAATTTTCCCGGGTGGCGGCTCTTCCAGCGTCCGCCGCTCATCTGGCGCGCGAGCCCCGCGGCCGCAAGGCGCGGGAGGGCGGCGCGGACGCCCTTGAGAGGCAACCCGAGGCGCTGAGCCAAGGCCTCGGCGGTCCAGGCGGCCTCGTCGCTGAGGAGGATCTCGGAGCACCAGTAAACCGCCTCATCGGCGGCGATCGCGTGGAACTGGGCGGGAGTCATGTGCACCGCCTGCGCGGACTTCATCCAGCGCAGGCCCTCCGCCCCGGCCGCAAGCGGAGGGCCCGGATGACGGCAGAGAAGGGGCTGCGCCACCGTTTCGAAGCCCTCCGCGCCGAGCAGGTCCCTTAGGTAGGCCTCGAAGAACCGGCGCGCGCCGTCAGCTCCCGGGCCCAAGCGCAGGGCCGAGACGATGCGCGGCATCCACTCCGGACGAGGCAGACGCCCGCTGTTTTCCAGGCGCAAATAGTGGACGTAGGTGAAGCGGAAGTGGCGGCGGCCGCCGTTGGTGTGGAAGAACTGGTAGGCCGACCGAAACCCGGCCTCGCGGCGCGCGCGGGACAAAAAGGCGGGGAACTCGAGAGCCATGCGGCGATTATGGATTATAGTCATGAGGGGAAGCAACTGAAATGATTGCTATTGCCGCCTCCGGCATCACCCACGCGTTCTGGAGTGCATGCCGCCCGGTGGGCGGGACCTTCGACTTCGACTCATCCAATTCCGCGGACGCGGCGCGATAATACGACCATGAAACTTCTTCTGCCGCTGGCCTGCCTCTTGTCGGTCGCCGCTTCCGCGGTCCCGGATGGCGAGCCGCGGATTATGACGAAGATCGACGCGATCAAGGCCGATGGCGACTTCAGCAGGGAAAAATGCGAGACCTTGCGCGGATACCTCGCCTTGGACGCGTCCGTCGCGGTGCGCGCCCACGCCGCCCAGGTCTTCTACCTGCTCTTCTACGACCTGCGCGGACGCGAAGGCGAGGCCGAGGCCTACCTGCTTGAGCCGGCCGTGCGCGCTGAGTTCAACCGAGCGCTGAGCGCAAACGAGCCTCAGACCGAGGTCGCCAGGGCGTTCGCTCAGACGGGCCAGGTCATGCTGAATTCGCTCCCGCCTTCCGTCAAGGACCGCCTCGTCGCCGTCTACGCCCCGATTTTCCTGCGCGGCCTGCGCGTCGGGGCGCCCGAGCAAAGGCACGAGGTTCTAGTCGCCCTGGAAGCGTTCAGCGTTACCCGGGCGTTTAAAGAGGCCGGCGCCGTGCCAAGCCTTGAAGAAGCAGCCGCCTACGAGCGGGACGCGGGTGTGCGCGAGAGCATCCTCGAGTTGTTGACGGCGCTGCGCGCCGCCGCCGTGAATCAGGCTGTCCCGTCATGGTCTAAGGCAAAAAAGGGCGAAGAATGAAATGGGCATGAATCGACATTTTGTCGCCGGCATGGGTGCGTGCGTGGTCGTGCTGCTGTCGCAGTGCGCGTCGTCCGCGTTCGCGGATTCAGGCGCGAATTTGAGTTTGAGCGAGGCGCAGGGCGCGGGCGATCGCGGGAATCCCGGAGCGATTTTTGATGGGAGCGCGCAGGCCGCGCCGTTGGCCGACTTCGCCGTGGATGCCGGTGACGACATCTTTGTTCGCGCGCGCTTGGATCGTCCAGTCCAGGCCGTCTCCCGGAAATCCCAGAAGATCGGCTGGGATGGTCCCGTCTCCTATATGGGTATCGCGACTCACGAAGGCTGCGAGGGGTTCCTGGGATGCCTGGGCAGCACGGTGGCGACGACGCTCATCGCGCCCCTCGCCGGGCCCATCGTCGGGGCACACAGGGGTTCGAAGGCGATGCCGATCATTGGAGACGCGGTCGGGCTAGTCCTCGGCGCGGTCATCGGGATCGCGATCGCGGCGGTGGCTCTCGTTGCGGGACTCGTGAAAACGGCGAGCGAGGGAATTGATTTCTTAAGGAGGAGCGTATGAAACGACTGATGATGTCGGTGCTGCTTATCTCGGGATCCGCGTGGGCCGAGGGCCCGGCCGTCGGCGTCGAGAGTCTGAGCCGGGCGATGCAAGACCAGCCGCCCGCAGCGGTCACGGATTGTCTCTTCGATCAGAACTGCGGCCAAGCGTCCGCCTCCGATGCAGTCGACGCCGCCGCGTCGTCTGCTGCAGGTGCCCCGTCCCTCGCGTCCTCTCGCGTTACGCCGGTGGGCGGCTCGAGCTTCGCGGCCGCGGGCGTTCCCGCGCTTGGTCTTGCGGCCGATGAGCGCGGCGCGACGGCGAATACCGATCGCAGAGGAGCGGCTGAGGGCGCGAGCGCCGGTTTTGAGTTCGGCATGGGGGTCGTGCTTTACCCGGCCGTCTCGCTCATGAGCGATGGCTTCGGTCGGAGCATGAGTTCGGCCTACGACGGCCCCAACTCCGACAATCGCTTCGCCGGGGCATACAGCACGCTCGGGGTCATTCTGGCGATATTTCTTTACGTTCCGGCCCTGGTCGTCGGCGCCGTAACCGGGATCGCGGGGGCCGTCTCCGAAGCCGTCTCGCCGGGCTCGACCTCGGGATGGGTTGAGAAACTTTTCGATTAAGAGTTCACGAAGCGATCGTCTCGGCATATAAATAGAGAGGTTTACGCCATGTTCCGAAAGCACTGTGCCGTCGCCGTTATCGCCGCTTTTTTTGTCGCCGGCCCTGGCCATTTGACCGTCACGGCCTCCGCGCAGACGATCTCTCGCGCCGTCGTCCCGATGGCCGGATCCTCGGCGCTCGGCATCGGCGCCGGTCTCGCCAACCCGGGCTCTACAGGGACCGGCCTCACCCTGTTGCCGCTCTCGGGCATGCCTCTCCTGGGCTCGGCGCACGCGCTGAGCGCCCCGACCGCCGCTCCGGCGGCACCATCCCCGCAGGCGGCGCTCCTTCCTGTCGTCTCCGCCCTGACGCCCGCTTTCCGCGGCGCCGCTGCAAATCGTGGCGCCGAGTTGGTCGCGCCCGCCTTGGCGGCGCTGCCCCTGCGGGCCGCCGCGAAGGCGCCGCTCGCTCCGCAGGCGAAAAATAGTCCTTTTGCCGTCATTGCGTCCGTCGATCCCGCCGTCGAACCCCTCGGACCCGACGGCGATGGCACGCCGATCGAGGATGCCCTCGCCGCGGCATTCGACGGTCGGACCCATCGGCAGGCTCTCCCAGGGGAAGGCGCAGCTGTTTCCGCGTCCCCCTCGCATGGAAGCGCCGACTCACGCCTTGAGGCGGCGCGCGACGGAGTTCCGAGCGAGCAGTCCTCGGTTTCGATCGACGACCCGGCCGATGCGGACTTGGTCAAGAGCCTGCTGTCGCGCTCCGATGTAGTCGTGACGATGGGCAGCCTCACCACGCCTCTTCCTGCCTATGAAGGCCGCTATCAGGCGACCCGCAACCGTCCTTTCCGGTGGCGTACCGCCGCGCCGCCGCCCGGTTACGCCGTGGACTTCTCGGCCCGCAACGGCGAGGTCCGCGTCCTTGATAGTTATTCCGTCGAGCCGGGGTTCATCGTTTGGACCCTCGCGATTGCCGAGGGACAGAGACCGACCATAGTCATGCGGTTGACGAAGGACGGCGTCGAAAAGGGCACGATCGCCAAGGAATTCGTTGTGTCGTACCATGGCGGCGGCTGGGGGACGAACGTTCCCCCAGTTGTGACCTACGACCCGTCTGCCCCCTATGCGGTCAAGTATATGCTGGCTGCCTCCAATGCTCTCATAAAGATTCACGGGAATATGCTCGGGCTCACCGGTCTTTCTGCTTATAAAGGCCTCTATCAGGCAGTCCAGGGAGAACCTTTCCTCTGGCGGACCGCCGTGCCGCCGCCCGGTTATGCCGTGGACTTCTCTGCCCGTGACGGGAAGGTCAGCGTCCTCGCCGCACACCCCGATGGAAATCCTGATTTCATCAATTGGACCCTCGCGGTCACCGAGGGACGGAGGCCGACCATAGTCATGCGGTTGACGAAGGATGGCGTTGAAAAGGGCTCGATTGCCAATTCCTTCGATACCCCGACTCGCTTCGGCAACGCCTTGAAGATCACTCTCATGACCTTGGGCGCGTTCCTCGCCGGGTTCGCGTTTTTCGCCTTCGGCGTGGTGGTGTTGTCGGGCAGTTTCGCAGTTCTAACGAGCTTCGCCGCGGCCATTTTCGGGCCGTATCCCTTCGCGATGCTCGTCGGCATGTTCGCCGCAATGTATTTCACTTTGGGCATCTTATATCTTGTCGGGTCACTCGTGGCCGGGTAAAAACAAAGAATCCTCCGTCACATGGTAGGATGGTTGTGTCGAGCAACTATTCCACCGACGGAGGACTCTTCCAATGCATTCTAACACAATCATGAGCCAGCTGCTGACGCTTTTACCCCGACATCAATTCGACCAAGCCGTTTCGGACTTCCGGGACAAAAAGGCGGGGAACTCGAGAGCCATGCGGCGATTATGGAGTATAGTCATGAGGGGAAGCAACTGAAATGATTGCTATTGCCGCCTCCGGCATCACCCACGCGTTCTGGAGTGCATGCCGCCCGGTGGGCGGGACCTTCGACTTCGACTCATCCAATTCCGCGGACGCGGCGCGATAATACGACCATGAAACTTCTTCTGCCGCTGGCCTGCCTCTTGTCGGTCGCCGCTTCCGCGGTCCCGGATGGCGAGCCGCGGATTATGACGAAGATCGACGCGATCAAGGCCGATGGCGACTTCAGCAGGGAAAAATGCGAGACCTTGCGCGGATACCTCGCCTTGGACGCGTCCGTCGCGGTGCGCGCCCACGCCGCCCAGGTCTTCTACCTGCTCTTCTACGACCTGCGCGGACGCGAAGGCGAGGCCGAGGCCTACCTGCTTGAGCCGGCCGTGCGCGCTGAGTTCAACCGAGCGCTGAGCGCAAACGAGCCTCAGACCGAGGTCGCCAGGGCGTTCGCTCAGACGGGCCAGGTCATGCTGAATTCGCTCCCGCCTTCCGTCAAGGACCGCCTCGTCGCCGTCTACGCCCCGATTTTCCTGCGCGGCCTGCGCGTCGGGGCGCCCGAGCAAAGGCACGAGGTTCTAGTCGCCCTGGAAGCGTTCAGCGTTACCCGGGCGTTTAAAGAGGCCGGCGCCGTGCCAAGCCTTGAAGAAGCAGCCGCCTACGAGCGGGACGCGGGTGTGCGCGAGAGCATCCTCGAGTTGTTGACGGCGCTGCGCGCCGCCGCCGTGAATCAGGCTGTCCCGTCATGGTCTAAGGCAAAAAAGGGCGAAGAATGAAATGGGCATGAATCGACATTTTGTCGCCGGCATGGGTGCGTGCGTGGTCGTGCTGCTGTCGCAGTGCGCGTCGTCCGCGTTCGCGGATTCAGGCGCGAATTTGAGTTTGAGCGAGGCGCAGGGCGCGGGCGATCGCGGGAATCCCGGAGCGATTTTTGATGGGAGCGCGCAGGCCGCGCCGTTGGCCGACTTCGCCGTGGATGCCGGTGACGACATCTTTGTTCGCGCGCGCTTGGATCGTCCAGTCCAGGCCGTCTCCCGGAAATCCCAGAAGATCGGCTGGGATGGTCCCGTCTCCTATATGGGTATCGCGACTCACGAAGGCTGCGAGGGGTTCCTGGGATGCCTGGGCAGCACGGTGGCGACGACGCTCATCGCGCCCCTCGCCGGGCCCATCGTCGGGGCACACAGGGGTTCGAAGGCGATGCCGATCATTGGAGACGCGGTCGGGCTAGTCCTCGGCGCGGTCATCGGGATCGCGATCGCGGCGGTGGCTCTCGTTGCGGGACTCGTGAAAACGGCGAGCGAGGGAATTGATTTCTTAAGGAGGAGCGTATGAAACGACTGATGATGTCGGTGCTGCTTATCTCGGGATCCGCGTGGGCCGAGGGCCCGGCCGTCGGCGTCGAGAGTCTGAGCCGGGCGATGCAAGACCAGCCGCCCGCAGCGGTCACGGATTGTCTCTTCGATCAGAACTGCGGCCAAGCGTCCGCCTCCGATGCAGTCGACGCCGCCGCGTCGTCTGCTGCAGGTGCCCCGTCCCTCGCGTCCTCTCGCGTTACGCCGGTGGGCGGCTCGAGCTTCGCGGCCGCGGGCGTTCCCGCGCTTGGTCTTGCGGCCGATGAGCGCGGCGCGACGGCGAATACCGATCGCAGAGGAGCGGCTGAGGGCGCGAGCGCCGGTTTTGAGTTCGGCATGGGGGTCGTGCTTTACCCGGCCGTCTCGCTCATGAGCGATGGCTTCGGTCGGAGCATGAGTTCGGCCTACGACGGCCCCAACTCCGACAATCGCTTCGCCGGGGCATACAGCACGCTCGGGGTCATTCTGGCGATATTTCTTTACGTTCCGGCCCTGGTCGTCGGCGCCGTAACCGGGATCGCGGGGGCCGTCTCCGAAGCCGTCTCGCCGGGCTCGACCTCGGGATGGGTTGAGAAACTTTTCGATTAAGAGTTCACGAAGCGATCGTCTCGGCATATAAATAGAGAGGTTTACGCCATGTTCCGAAAGCACTGTGCCGTCGCCGTTATCGCCGCTTTTTTTGTCGCCGGCCCTGGCCATTTGACCGTCACGGCCTCCGCGCAGACGATCTCTCGCGCCGTCGTCCCGATGGCCGGATCCTCGGCGCTCGGCATCGGCGCCGGTCTCGCCAACCCGGGCTCTACAGGGACCGGCCTCACCCTGTTGCCGCTCTCGGGCATGCCTCTCCTGGGCTCGGCGCACGCGCTGAGCGCCCCGACCGCCGCTCCGGCGGCACCATCCCCGCAGGCGGCGCTCCTTCCTGTCGTCTCCGCCCTGACGCCCGCTTTCCGCGGCGCCGCTGCAAATCGTGGCGCCGAGTTGGTCGCGCCCGCCTTGGCGGCGCTGCCCCTGCGGGCCGCCGCGAAGGCGCCGCTCGCTCCGCAGGCGAAAAATAGTCCTTTTGCCGTCATTGCGTCCGTCGATCCCGCCGTCGAAGTCGCGCAGAAGGCCGCGGCGCTAGACACCGTATTCGATGGACTGGAAGTCGCCCCAAAGGGCAAGGCAAACGACGGCCCGCTCGTCTCCGCGTCCGCGCCGGGTCGGGATGTCGGCGTCCGTCTTGAAGGCAGAAGCACGCCGGCAGAGAGCTTCACGGCGCGCCCAGCCGTCGAAACGACACGCGGGGTGAGCGCGCAGGCGGAGCGCGGGGAAGCCGCGGCCGGACTCCGCAGCTTGGCGCAGCGAAGCGTCGCCCCTGCCTTCGCCGCGGTCGCTTTCGGCGTCGCGCTGTGGCTGCCGCCTCTCATCGCGGGGAGCATACTGACGATCGGCGCGTTGAGCTTGCTGGAGCTGTTCCACCCCGCGCAGCAGCGCGAGATGTCGGCGAGGTTCGCGGCGCTGAGCATCGGCACGATGGCCGCGGCCGCGGTTGCGGCCGTCCACGGCGTCGTCGGGGCGCCGCTCCTCCTGTTCTCCGCCGGAATCTTCGGCGCCCTCGTCAGCTTCCTCCATAAAAAGCGCGCCGACCGAGCGCTTGGCGGCCGGTCCTCGGTCGATCAGGCGACAAAGGATGGCTCATGACACATTTTTGTGAACATGGAGCCATCCCCACGGATGGAACACGCCCATCCATGGGGTACAGACTTGGATGATTTTAAGCCGCATGTACTCGTCGTCGCGGAAGCCGTAGGCGCGGCGGATGAGATTCCAGACCTCCTGACATAGGGCCCGGGGAATTTGTCCGCTTTTTGCCGTCCC
>CAYVFO010000045.1:0-17894 GCA_964450975.1 uncultured Elusimicrobia bacterium
GATTGAAGACGCGGTCGGTGCCCATCTTCGCGTCGAAGTACTCGTTGAAGCTCTCGACGCCGACGACCGAGAGGAAGATGCCGAGCAGGCCGAGCAGGAACACCGGCCCGTTGAACGTCTTCTCCACGCCGTACGCCCACGCCGCCCCGAGGAAGTACGGGAGCAGGCCGGCGTACAGGAAGAACCGGTAGCGCACGACCGAGGCGACCTTGAGCACGAGGCTCTGGTCGCTCGGAGCGTGCGGCGCCGTGAAGACGTCGGGCATTTAGACCGCCTCCTCCCACTGATGCAGGCGGGAGACGATGTTCGGGTCCTCGGCCAGGCGCTCGACGAACGTCGAGACCATCGGGCTCTTCCACGCCTTCTGGAACTTCTGCCAGACCTGGCCGAGCGAGTCCGTGCGGAGGTCGCCGCAGGTGAAGGGCAGGGCGTTGATGAGCTTGACCTTGCCGTTGGGCAGGACGATGAAGAGCGCCGCCGGGTTCTCGAGGCGGTAGCGCAACTCCTCGAGCAGGCCCATCTCGTGGTAGTACACGCGCATGCGGCCCTTGTACTCGTCGGACTTCGCCTTGAGCGTCGCGAAGTACTCCGGGTAGTCCGCCTCGTCGGGCGCCGTGATGCCCCACGTGCGCACCGCGTTGCCGGTGTACATGAGCTTGCCCGTGTAGAAGGAGTACGCGCCGATCTTGTACGCGAGGTCCACCGCGGCGCCGATCTCCTTGATGTTGAAGCGGGCCGGGACGAAGTTGATCTCGATGGGAACGCCCGCGTTCTTGAGGTTCTCGATGCCCTTGAGCGCCTCCTCGAAGCGGCCGTGCACGCGCATCTTGTTGAACGACGCCGTCGACGCGCCGTCGAGCGAGACCTGGACCGCCTTCACGCCGAGGTCCTTGAAGCGCTTGCAGTTCTCGGGGGTGAGGTAGTGGCCGTTCGTCTCGATCTTGAGGCCGACGCCGCCCTTCGTGATGCGCTCGACCATGCCGAAGAAGTCGGGGCGCACCATCGGCTCTCCGCCCGAGAACGACACGTACGGGACCTCGGCCTTCACGAGCTGGTCGATGACCGCGTACGCCTGCTCGGTCGTGAGCTCGTCCTTGTACGCCTTGCCGGGGCCGGACTCCTCGATGCAGTGGAGGCAGGCCAAGTTGCACTCATTGGTGATCTGCCACGCGACGTACAGAGGAGCGCCGAGGTCTTCGGTGCTTTGCTGCTCGGGAGCGACGACGGTTTCGGGAGCCATGTTGAAAACCTCTTATTCGACGATCAAACCCTTCTCTTTGAGCTGCGCGAGGAACGTGGTCGCCTCGGAGGCCATCTTGCCGGAGGGATCCTCGTACTTGGCCTGCAGCTTCGCGACGAGGTCGGCCGAGCCGGCCCCCGCGATCACTTCGCGCACGACGGCGGCGCCGGTCGGGCTCAGGGTGAAGACCTTCTCGGAGCGCGTCTCGAACAGGACGGCGCCGAACTTCTCTTCGCGGAACTTGACGAACGGGGCGAGTTTCATGATGTCCTCTCTGTGGGCCACGAGGCAGGAGTTGGCGTCCCACGCCTCGCGCGCCGCGATCTCTTCCATCTCTTGCCGGACTTTCCGGCAGCTGGCCTCGTCCGCGGGGTCGGCCTGAGCCGCCTCCGCCTCGGAGACCGCGAAGTCCCCGCTCTTCCACGACTTGCGGAGCAGGGCCTCGTACGACATAGCTAGAACTCCCTCTTCGCCATGACTTCGACGAAGAAGCCGAGCTCGGCGGCCTCGGCTTTGCACGGGAGCTTCTTGATCATCGAAAGCATGGAGTCCACGATCTCGCGGCCTTTGCGGCGCGTCTCGTCGATGGCGCCGCAATCCTGCAGGAGCTTCGCGATCTTGGCGGCGTCGGGCTTGGGCTCGTTCCAGAGCGCGAGGAACTTCTCGCGCGAGGCGGGGTTCTGCAGGGCGAAGATGCACGGGAGAGTGAGGCGGCGGTTGGCGAGATCCTGGCCCTCGTCCTTGCCGGACACGCGCTCGGAGAGCGTGTAGTCGTGGATGTCGTCGACGATCTGGAGCAGGATGCCCGCGGCGCACGCCAGGCGCGGCGGATCGGACTGCTCGTGCGGGAACGGGGAGAGCTCGGAGAGGACGGCGCCGGCCCACTCGAAGAGCGCGCCGGTCTTGCGCGAGGCGACGCCCATGTACGCCGGGACGTCGACGGAGGTGGAGCCCTTGAGGAACTCCTCCTGGAGCTCGCCGACGGTCATCTCGCGAACGGTCGTGACGAGCAGCTTGGGCGCGTTCGGCGAGATGTCGATCGCCTCCTCGAGGCCCTGAGCGAACGCGAGGTCGCCGAGGAGGAGGCCGGTCGTCGTGCCGAAGATCTTGTTGGGGGTCGGGTGGCCGCGGCGGAGGTCGGCCTCGTCGACGCAGTCGTCGTGGAGGAGGCTCGCGTTGTGGACGAGCTCCATCGCGCGCGACACGCCCTCGGCCTTCTCCTGGTCGACGCCCAGCGCGCCCGCCATGAGCAAAGCGAAGCGCGAGCGGAGCATCTTGCCGGGGCGGGAGATGTGCGCGGCGAGCTCCTGGCCGACGCGGCCTTCGATGCGGCGCGCGCGGCTTTCCAGGCCCGAGCGGACCTTGGCGAGGGAGTCTTCCACCTTAAGGAGCGAGATCGGCATTGAGGGCCTCGATTATACCATTCACGCCATCGTTTTGAGGACGGCCAGGACCTTCGGCATCACGGTGCTGCGCTCCTGCTGCGCGAGCCGACCCAGCACCGAGTCGACCATGCGGATCAAGTCGAGAAGGTCTGAAATTTTCTTACTAAAACGAGCGTCGCCCCCGCCTTCGCGGAGGCACTCCTCGAGCGCCGAGATCACCGGCTCGATCTCCCGCTTCTTGCGCTCGCGCGCGATGCGGCAGCCCATGTTCCAGACGTCGTGTTCCGCCTCGAAATACTCCTTGCGCTCGGAGCCGACCGAGACGCGCTTGAGAAGGCCCCAGTCCACCAGCGCCCGGACGTTCATGTTCGCGTTGCCGCGGGAGATCTCGAGCTCCTCCATGATCTCGTCGGTCGAGAGGGCGGCGTCGGAGGCGATGAGGAGGGCGTGGATCCGGGCCATCGTCTTGTTGATGCCCCAGCAGGAGGCCATCTCGCCCCAGGTGCGGATGAACTTCTCCTTCGACGCGGTGTGTTTCATAATTTTCTGAAAGTATGATACATCAGAAAACAAACCGCGTCAAGGCCTAGACGATCCCGAGCGCGCGGCCGACCTTGCCGAACTTCTCGAGCGCGAAGTCGAGGTCCTTCGGCGAGTGGCCCGACGACACGATCGTGCGAAGCCGGTCCTTGCCGCGCGCGACGGTCGGGAAGCAGATCGCCAGCGCGAAGACGCCCTCGTCGAACAGGCGCGCGGAGAACTCCTGCGCCTTTTTCGTGTCGCCGACGACGACCGGCGTGATCGGCGTCTCGGAGACGCCGGTGTCGAAGCCGAGCTTCTTGAGGCCCTCCTTCAGATGGCGGGCGTTGCTCCACAGCTTCTCGATGCGCTCGGGCTCGTCCTGCATGACGTCGAGCGCGGCCGAGCACGTCGCGATCACGGACGGCGGGTGCGACGACGAGAACAGGAGCGGCCGCGCGACGGAGCTCAGATACGAGATCAGGCGCCGCTGGCCGGCGACGTAGCCGCCGACGGCGCCGACGGCCTTCGACAACGTGCCGATCTGAACCTGAACCCTGTCCGAAACGCCGAAGTGCGAGGGCGTGCCGCGCCCCGCCGGACCCATGACGCCGGAAGCGTGAGCGTCGTCGACCATGATGAACGCGCCGTATTTCTCGGCCAAGTCGCAGATCTGCGGCAGGGGAGCGAGATCGCCGTCCATCGAGAACACGCCGTCGGTGACGATCATCCTGCGCCGCGCGGACTTCGCCTCGGGCGACTGGAGGATCGCCTCGAGCGCTTTGAGGTCCTTGTGCGGATAGATCTTGCGGACGGCCTTCGAAAGCCGGCCGCCGTCGATGATCGACGCGTGGTTGAGCTCGTCGGAGATCAGCAGGTCCTTCGGATCGCTCATGAGGCTCTGCACGACGCCGACGTTGACCGTGAAGCCGGACTGGAAGACGAGAGCGGCCTCGGTTCCCTTGAACTTGGCGAGCTTCTCCTCGAACGCGAGGTGGATGTCCTGCGTGCCGATGATCGTGCGCACCGCCGCGGTGCCGACGCCGTGGCTGTCGACCGCGGCCTTCGCCGCCGCGATGAGCTTCGGGTGCTCGGTGAGGTCGAGGTAGTTGTTCGAGGTGAGGTTGACGACCTTCTTGCCGTCGACGACGCAGACGGGGGCCTGGCGGCCCGTGACGACGCGGAACCGGACCATGCGTCCTTCGGCGGACAGCTGCGCGTTCTCGGCGTCGAGGAAGTCCATCAACGCCTCGGTCTTCGTGGTCATGAGGCGATTATATAGAATGTCCGCCATGAGACGCATCGACGCGGCCGCTCTCGCCCTGCTGGCGCTGTGCGCCGCCTCCCTCGCGTTCCGCCTCGGCGCGGTCCCCGCGCTCACCGGCGACGAGGCCTGGATCGGCATGTTCGTCGAGCGCCTGCGGTCGCAGGGCGCGTTCTCCCCCCACCAGATGAACAACTACACGGGGCCCCTGTTCTCCTGGTGCGTCGAGGCCGTCTCCGGGCGGCTCGGCGGCGGCGTCGGCGGCCTGCGCGCCCTCGGCGCCGCCTGCAACGCCGCCGCGTTCCTCGCGGTCTGGCTGCACCTCCGGCGCCGGATCTCGCCCGAAGCGGGCGCGGCGTGGGCGGCGCTCCTCGCGGGCTCCGCGTTCCTCCTGCTCAAGTCGCGCCTGGCGTGGGAGGTGTACGCGTTCCAGCCCCTGCTCGTCGCCGGCACCCTCGCGGCGCTCGCGCGCGGCGGCACGGGCGCGCTCGTCCTTCTGACGCTCGTCGGGACGCAGAACCACTTCATCTATCTCTCGATCCCGGCGTCGCTCGTCGTCCTGTTCAGCGCGCGCGCCGCCTGGCTCGGCGAGGCCGAGGCGCGGCCGCTTCTGCGCTCGAGCGCGGCCGCGCTGGCGGCCGGAATCGCGTTCGCCTTCCTCAAGAGCCCGCTCAAGGACGAGGCGTGGAACGCCGCGCGGCTCCAGTGGGCCGCGGCGCTCGTCCTCGTCCCCGCCGCGGCGGCCTGGGCGCTGACGCGCGTGAAGGAGGAGCGGCTCGTCCTGCCGTTCGCGCTCCTCGAGCGCCCGCTCAAGGGGCTCTTCGCGCTGACGATCCTCGCGTTCGGGATCTGGCACCTGGCGCCGATGATCCAGCTCCTCGCCGGGCCCGTCGTCTACAAGCGCGTCTTCTCGCTCGCGCCGCCTTTTCCCGTCTCGCTCGCGCTGCATCTGTGGTCTCTGGGGCTCCTGGCTCTTCTCATCTGGAACACCGGCTCGGCGTGGCTCTCGCGCGGGCTGAGGACGCACGAGCGCACGCTCCTGCTCTGGCCGCTCGCGTTCGCGGCCGTGTTCATCGTCTTCCGCCACACGAGCTCGCTGCGGTACTACAGCCTGCCCGCGATGATCTGGCTGCCCGCGCTCGCCTGCGCGCTCGCGCGCCTGCCGCGCCCCGACGCCCGGAAGGCCGCCGCGGCGCTCGTCGTCGTCGCGCTCGGCACGCAGGCCGCGATCTGGCGCGAGCTCGCCGCGCCCGGCGACCGCCGCCCGCTCGCGTTCAAGACCGGCTGGCGCAAGGAGACCTCCTGGGACTTCGCGCGCAAGGACGCGCTGTTCGCGGCCTTCGACAAGTCGAAAGCCTGCCGGATCGGACACATGGAAGACAGCTTCGTGGCGATCCCCATCCAGTTCCACTCGGTCGCCCGCGAGGGCGGCTGCGACTCGTCGCTCGTCTTCGACGCCTCGCAGTGCCGCGACTGCGAGACGGCGCCGTTCTACCGCTGGACCGTCCTTCAGCCCAAGTAAGTCGGGCGCCCCTCCGTCGGCAGAAGCTCCCAGAGGTCCTCGAGCGCGGCCGCGCGCAGCGCCTCGCGCTTGGGCAGCACGCGCGCCTCGAGGCCGATGCCGAAGCGCTCGCCGAGCAGCTCCGTCAGCTCGCGGACCGCGTCGCCCGCCGCGCGTCGTCCGCGCGCGCCCTCGACGACGACGAGCTCGAGCGGCTTGCCGGGCTTGATGCGGCCTTTCGCCGCGTCGCCCGCGAGGAACGCGGCCGCGGCGCGGCCCTTGAGCGTCTTCTTCACGGCGCCCGAGACCTGCTCGGAGTGGTCGGCCTCCTTCGTCAGCAGCGGAACGAGAAGCTCCTCGACGAGCCAGCGCCGGCGGTCGAGGCTCCATTGGACGGAACGGCCCGACGAGAAGCTCCGCACGAGCCCCAAGCCTTTCAGCTCGGCCAGAGCGTTGGCGGCGCTCTGATGGTTGACGCCGCCGCGCAGCGCGACCGCCCGTCCGGAGAGCGTTCCGCGGCTGCGGGCCAGGGCGCGGAGCGCCGCGACCTTGCTCGGATTGGAGAAAACGGCGTCCAGCGGCCGCGCCAGGTGCCCGTTCATGTAGATCATGCCCGCCTCCCGTGGTCTTTTCCGACTCGACCGCCTATGTCTATAATTATAGACATAGTATGCGGACCATGAGCAAGGGGATAGGACCAAAGCCCGAAGAAAAAGACCCGAAAGGCCCCGGAGGGAAGCGGCGGCTTTCCCTACAATAAAACCATGAAAGCGATCGTGCTGCTCGCGCTGAGCCCGGCCCCCGTGGCGCTCTCCCCCGTCGCGGCGCGGCTGTCATTGCCTCAGACGTCCGTTCCGGCGCTTTCCGCCCCTCTCCTCGGCGCGCCGTCGCTCAATACGTCGCTTTCACCGTCCCTTTCCGCCGCTGCGCCCCTGTCGCCGGCGCCCGCGAAGGCTTTCCCCGCCCTCCAGGCCCTGTCCGTCCTTCCGGCGCCGTCCGTCGGCGATTCCTTCGACGGCGCGTTCGCCGAGCGCCGCGAGAAGAAGGCCGAGGCGGTCCAGCACGCGCGCGCGGAGATCCCCGTCGTGGATTGGCGCCGCGGCGCGTACTCCAAGGAGCTCTCCGCCGAGATGATGGACGACGAGGGTCGCGAGCTGCTCTCGTACTTGGTCACTCCCGAGGCGCTTCATCCCGATCTGACTCCCGATCCCGATCGCGTGGACTTTTCCCGCCTGGGCCGAACTTCGGCGCAAATTCGCGAGATCCTCGAGGAGAAAGACGTGCCGTACCATCCGTACGAGCGCTGGCTCGGCGCGGCGTTCCGCGAGGGCCTGATCTACCGCCTCTTCAACAAGAACACCGGCCTGACTTACTACGGCGTGCCGCCGCAGGTGCGCGCCGACTGGGGTCTCAGCGCGACGAATGCGGACGACGCCCCCGTGGCCGCGCCGAAATCAGCCGTTCCGTCGGAGTTCGCTCTCGCGCTGGCTCGACTCGCGAAGGACGCCGAGTCGCTTCCGAAGAGCGAGGAGCTCTTCGAGTTCACCGCGCAGGCCGTCGACGCCGCGATCCGCGACGGCGTCTTGAAGGCGGACGCGGTCTCAGCGAAGTTCCGCGCGCGCGCCGACGCGCTGGGCTACGACGCGCCGTCGCTCAAGGACGCGGTCCTCACCTTGTCCGAGTCGGCGGAAGGCACGCCCTGGGAAGGCCGCGCCGCGGCGCTCGCCGCGCTTCTCGACTAGGGCACGAAGACGACTTTGCCGCAGTCGCGCGAGGGCGCGTTCATCGCCGCGAAGCCCGCCTCGAAGTCCTTCAGCGGGAACTGGTGCGTGACGACGGGCTTGAGGTCCACCGCGCCCGAGCGCAGCAGCCGGTCGGCCTTGTACCACGTCTCGAAGATCTCGCGGCCGACGATGCCGTGCACGCGCACGCCCTTGAAGATCAGGTCGTTGGCCCAGTCGAGCTCGACCTTCTTCGACGGGATGCCGAACGCGGTGATGCGGCCGCCGCTGCGCACGGCTTTGAAGGCGCTCGTGATCGCGGGCTGAGCGCCCGACATTTCGCACACCACGTCGTAACCGTTCTTGACCACTTTCAGCGGGTCTTCATCGGGCGACAAGACGGTGGCCGCGCCCATGCGGATCGCGAGCTCCGCCCTGTACTTGGAGCTTTCGACGGCGATGACGCGCTCGGCTCCCGATGCCTTGGCGACGGCGATGGAGAAGAGCCCCTGCGGTCCGCACCCCATGACCAGCACGGTCTTCGCGGCGACGGGCTCGACGAGAACGGAGTAAACGGCGTTTCCGAACGGCTCGAACAGCGAGCCCAGATCCTTGAGCGAGTCGTCGGTGTGCTTCCACGCGCAGCGCGCGGGCACCGCGGCGTACTCGCCGAAGCCGCCGGGGCCGTCGACGCCGATGATCTTCATCTCGCGGCAGACGTGGCGCTGGCCGTTCTGGCACTGGTAGCACAGGCCGCAGAAGATGTGGCTCTCGACGGAGACGAAGTCTCCCTTCTTGAAGTCGCGAGCGGACGCGCCGACCTCGACGATGGTGCCGCAGAACTCGTGGCCGAACGTCGAGGGCGTCTTGAAGCGCTCGGGCGCCCAGGAGCTCCAGCCGTAGATCGGGAGGTCGGAGCCGCAAATCGAGGCGCGGTGCACCTTCACGAGCACCTCGTCGGGCTTCACGCGGAGGTCGTCGATCGACTCGTACGCGGCGCCGGGCGCCGGCGACTTCTTGAGCAGCGCTTTCATTCGAAGATGTTCCTCGCGACGAACATGAGATTTTCCTTGCGCTCGCGCAGGCGGCGCGTGAAGTACGGGAACCAGTGAGTTCCGTACGGGACGTAGATGCGCACCGTGTGCCCCTTCTGCCGGAGCTCGCGGGCGCGCTTGCCTCGGATGCCGTAGAGCATCTGCAGCTCGTACTCGGACTTCACGAGCCCGGCGGCGTCGAAGGACTTCAGCGCGCTCTCGATGCGCGCGTCGTCGTGCGTCGCCATCGCGGGGATCGGGGCTTTGGCGAGGATCGCCGCGCACTTGTCGTAGTTCGCGTCGACGTCCTTCTTGTCGGGGAACGCGACCGAGGCGGGCTCCTTGTACGCGCCCTTGCACAGGCGCACGCGGACCTTGCGGGCGACGGCGTCCTTGCAGTCCTGCTCGGTCCGGCGCAGCATCGCCTGGAGCACGATCCCGACGCCGGGGTGCTTATCGTGGATGGAATAGAAGATGTCGAGCGTCTTCTGGGTGAACTTCGATCCTTCCATGTCGATGCGCACGAAGCTGCCGAGCCGCTCGGCCTCGGCGACGATCGCGAGGAGGCTGTCCTTGGCGAGCTCGTCGTCGAAGCCCATGCCGAGCTGCGTGAGCTTGAGAGAAATGTTCGCGTCGACGCCCGACTCGCCGAGCCGGCGGAGCATGAGGAGGTTCTCGTCGCGCGCGGCGAGAGCGCTCGCCTTGTCGGTGCTGTCCTCGCCCAGGTTGTCGAGCGTGGCCTTGAGGCCGTCGGCGTTGAGCGCGCGGACGGCGGCGATGGCGTCGGAGATGTCGTCTCCGGCGACGAACCGGCGCGCGAGGAAAGTGAGCGCTCTCACGCGCTCAATCTATCATTTTCTCGGGCGCGCGCCCCAGCGCCAGCGCAGCCAATAGGTCGGGCGCCGGGCCAGCATGACGCCGGAGACGACCTGCGCGGCGAGCAGAAGGCCGGCCATGAACGCGAGGAAGATGAGGGGCTGGCCCGCGCCCGCGCGGTACGCGAGGGCGGCCAGCAGGGCCGCCGGATAGCCGATGAGCGCCATGCCCTTGTGGCCGAGAGAGAGCGCCGCGGCGAAGGAGAACGGGGCCGGCGGCATGAAGGCGAACCCGGGCAGGACGTACGCCGCCGAGCGCACGCGCGCGAGCAGCTCCTCGAGCGGGACGCGCTGCTCGAGCGCCGCGGTCAAGTTCAGCCCGTTCAAGGCGCGGGCGCGGTGCTCGCGCTCGAACCCGAGCCCGGGCCGCGCCGACTCCGCGTGCGCCTCGCCGACCACCGTCTCGACGAGCGCGGCGAGCTCCGTCTCGTGCGGCGCGGCCTCGCCCCGCGCCGCCTCGACCAGCCGGCGCCGGACCCACGGCGCGACGCCGAGCGAGTCCGCGAGCCGGTGCTCCGCGGGCCCCCAGGTCTTCGGCCCGTTCGCGGCGGCCGCGATGCCTCCGAGAGTCTCGAGCGTCCCGTAGCCGAGCAGCGCCTCGAGCGGGGCGACGCGGCCGCGCGAGACGAAGGCCTCGAGCGCGGCGCGGCCGCCGGGCCGGGAGACGATCTCCTCGACGAGCTTCACGAACGGGTCGTAGCCGTGCGTTTCTCGGTCGTCGAAGCGCCTCTGAACTCCCTTGGCCCCGCCGCCCCACCTCTTGGCGACGGCGCGCGCGTAGCGGCGGGCCACTCCGTCCACGCCCCGGCTCGCCTCGACGAGGAGGCGGTCGGTCGTCTCGCGGGCGCGCAGCTCGGTGAACCCCTCGAGCAAGGCGACGGCGAGCGCGTGGCCGCGCTTCTCGCCGAGCGCGGCCGCGAAGGCGCGGTAGCCCTCGCGGTAGCCCAGGTCGCCCTGATGAAAGCCCTCGTGCGCCGCGACCTCGATGAAGAACGCCTCGTCCTTCGCGGACTCGAGCCACACGAAGCCTTCGCGCCGGTCTCCCTCGCCCGTGCGCAGCGGGCGCACCGCGTAGCCGCCCGGCGCGCCGCCGTGATCGGCGAAGTAGGCGAGCGCCTCGCCGCCGGTCACGAGCTCCGGCTTGAGGCCCGGCACGTACGCGACGAGCTCGAGCAGGTCCTGCGCGTACGCTCCCGTGAAGCGCGTCCCGCGTTCGACGAGCTTCTCCGGCGTCAGTCCCTTCTCGTCGCGCTCCGCGCCGCGGCGCAGGCTGGACGATTTGAGGCGCCAGGCGGTCCGGGCGATCGCGCCCTCGACGACTCCGAGGCGCGCGTCCTTCACCGCCGCGTCGAGCGCGCCCGCGTTGAGCCTCTGCACGCCCGCCCAGAACGTCCCGACGTCGGGATCGTCGTCCTCGGAGAACTCGACGCCGGTCCAATGCTTCGCCGTCTCGCGGACCGTCTCGACGGCCTTCTTCGTCCGGAGGTCGGCCGGCTCCTCCTCGAGGACGAGGGCGCCGCCGCCCGAGTTCTTGATCGCCGCGACGCCCTTGACCGGCTTCGCCGCCTTGGCCGGAGCGATCGCCGCCGGCTTCGCGACGGACAACGAAACGGCGGGCGCCGAGAGCTCGGGCTTGAGCGCGGGCGCGACGACGGGCGTCAGCCCGCCCGCGAGCGACGGGACGGACAGGGAAATCGAGGGGACGCCGCCGATCGGCTGCAGCGCGCCGGTGACGGAGGTCCCCGACTGGCCGGGGACGACGGTCTCGACGGCGGGAACGGCGCCCGTGCGCGGCTGAGCGGTCGCGGACGCGGCCCATGAGAGGGCCGCGGCGAGAAGCAGGGCTCGTCGAGGGGCCACGAGCCCAGTGTGGCCCCGAAGCCCGCTTATTTCAAGGCTTTATTAGAGGTTGAGGCGGTTGAGGACGGAGTCGCCGGCGCCGCCCTTGTGGAAGAGCAGGATGAGCCAGCCGGCGAGGAACAGAAGCCCGCCGATCGGCGTCACGGCGCCCCATTTGCGCGCGCCGGTGAGGGCGAGCAGGTAGAGCGAGCCGGAGAAGACGACGATCCCCGCCGCGAAGCACCAGGCGGCCTTCGACGGGCCGCGCAGGGACGCGAGCAGGAGCAAGGCGAGCGCGTGGTAGACGTGGTACTTCACGCCCGTCTCCCAGACGGCCTGCAGGTCGGGCGTGAGCCGTTCCTTGAGGGCGTGCGCTCCGAAGGCGCCGAGCCCGACGGCGAGGAACATCAGGGCCGCGCCGACGCGGATCATGACGGCCGGAGTCATCGGGCTATTCCGCGTCGAGCGGATCGCCGACGAGGACGCCGTTGCGGTCGCGGCGGATGACGTGGAAGAACGTGCGGATCTCCTCTGAATTCGCCCCGCCGAGCGCGAGCGTCGCCGCCCTTCGCATCTCGGGAGAGGAATCGCGGCGCGCGATGTCCTGCAGGAGGTCCTCCTGAGTCGACGTCACGCGGAAGGAGTGCATGAGGATCGCGGCGCGGCGCACCGCGGCGTCGTTCTCGCGGCGCGCGATGTCGTAGGCCAGGTCGCGGACTTGGGAGTCGCCCATCGCCGAGTAGAGGCTCTTGAGGGCCTCGACGCGGACGGCCGAGTCGTGGTCGCGGCGCGCGAGGTCGGAGAGCTGGTCCTGCACGCGGTTGTCGTTGGAGGTCGCGAACAGCGCCCAGATCGCGGCGCGGCGCACGACAGGGTCGGTCTCGCGGCGGGCGGCGTCGAGAAGCGCGTCGCGGACGTCGGAACGCTGCGACGCGGTCCAGTACAGCGACTTCCACGAGATCGCGCGCAGGGATTGCTCGGAACCGCGCTGGGCCTCATTGATGAGGGCGTTGTAGACCTCGGTGTAGCCCGAGACGACGGAGAGCGTCTTGGCGGCCTCGCGGCGCACGGAGAGGTCCTCGGAGCCGCTGCGGTAGAGGGCGAGCACCCGGTCGCGCGTCGAAGAGCGCTGGTGCACCCAGTTCTTGAGCGAGCGCACGGCCTGGCGGCGGACCTCGATATCGGAGTCGCGCAGCAGGTCGAGGAGAGTGTCCTCCTCACGGACCATCGCCGTGAAGCTCGCGGCGAACTTGGCGGCGCCGGCGGAGAGGGAGCCCGCGAAGGACGAGTCGGACGTCGGCGCCGCGGAGGCGGCGAGCGGAGAGAGCATGGCAACCAGGCAGGTGGTCATAATCATAATTTGGATTCTGCCACAGACCCAGGATAGGACGCAAGTCCTATTTCGATGACGGCCCTTCGGGTTATTTGAGCGACTTCCAGAACTTGCGGAAGTCGGCGGGCGGCTCGGCCTCGAAGAGCGCGGGCCGGCCGGTGGCCGGGTGCTCGAAGGCGAGGCGGAAGGCGTGGAGCATCAGCCGCGGCGCCGCGGGCACGCCCTTGCGGTCGAACTCCGGGTCGCCCATCACGGGGTGGCCGACGCGCGCCAAGTGCGCGCGGATCTGGTGGGTGCGGCCCGTGAGCGGGATCGCGTGCACGAGGGCGGCGGTCTTCTTGCGCGAGACGATCTTGAACGCGGTCTCGGCGGGCTTGCCGAGGGGCGTGACGACGACCTTGCGCTGCCCGGGCTCGCGGCCGATCGGCGCGTCGACGCGGAAGTCGCCTTTCGGGGTGCCGCGCGCGATCGCCTGGTACGTCTTGTCCATCTCGCGCTCCTTGAACATGCCGGTGAGCGCCTCGTACGTCTCGGGGTCCTTCGCGACGGCGAGCACGCCCGACGTCGGCCGGTCGAGACGGTGGACGATGCCGCACCTGGGCGTGCCGGCCTTGAGGATCGCGGGGCGATGGACCTGGAGCTCGGCGGCCAGGTTCGTCTCGCGGCCGGCGCGCGCGGCCTCGGGGCTCTTGAGCCACGAGTCGCCGAGCGGGTGCATGAGCAGGCCGGTCGGCTTGTTGAGGACGAGCAGGCGCTTGTCCTCGTAGAGCACCCACGACTCGAAGTCGTCCGACGACGCCGCCTCGGTCTCGGGCAGCTCGACTTCGACGCGCATGCCCTCCTCGACGGTCTCGTCGGCGTCGGCCTTCGCGCCGTCGACGAGCACGCGGCCGCGGCCGATCATGTCCTTGAGGAAGGCCCGGCTGTAGCCGGTCAGATTCTTGGCGAGGAACGCGTCGAGCCGCGGTCCGGACGTCTCGACGATCAGTATCTTCTTCACGCTTTCCTCCGCCGGTTGTACGCCCAAAACGCCGCGGCCGACGCCGCGACCAGCACGGCCACGCGCTGCGAAGGCGAGAGGCCGAGAACGAGCGCGCCGCGGTCGTCGCCGCGCAGCAGCTCGACGCCGAAGCGCAGCGCCGCGTACCCGAGGGCGTATGAGACGAGCCCCGAGCCCTCGCGCCAGCGTCCGTCGCGCACGCGCGGCAGGACCACCTTGGCGAGGACGCCGAACAGGATCAGGTTGAGCAGGGCCTCGTAGACCTGCGTCGGATGGCGCGACGGGTCGCCGGCCATGTCGATGCCCCACGGGAGCTCGGTGTGCCGGCCGTAGCAGCAGCCCGCGGCGAGGCAGCCGAAGCGGCCGATGCCGTGGCCCAAAGCGAGCGCGGCGCAGTACCAGTCGGCGAGACGCACGAAGGACTGTCCGCGGCGGCGGCACCACCAGATGCCGGTCGCGACGGAGCCGATGAAGCCGCCGTAGAACACGGAGCCGTACTGCAGCGAGTCGAGCGACCAGCGCCACGCGGACGGGTTGATGAACCCGTAATAGAGGATCTTGCCGCCGACGAAGGCGCCGCCGAACACCCAATACACGGAGCTCCAGACCTCGTCCTCGGTGAGCTTGAGGTCGGCGCGCCGCGAGACGAGCCACTTGACGCCCGCGAGCCAGCCGAGCGCGACGATCGCGCCGTAAGTCGGCACGACGAACGAGCCCCACCTCAGCAGGACCGGGTGCATTTCTCCCTCCCGATCCAGACCGCGCCGCCGCTCGCCGCGAGGGCGAGCCCGAGCCACTGTCCCTGCGTGAGGCCGCCCATCGACGGCAGGGCGTCGCCGCGCACGAATTCCAAGCCGAAGCGCAGGAGGCCGTAGGCCGCCATGTGCCCGATGACGACGGCGCCGGGGCGCAGCCGGCCCGCGTCGGTCGCCCTGAGCACGCGCCACCAGACGTAGGCGAGCGCGCCGTCGGCCGCGGCCTCGTAGAGCTGAACCGGATGCAGGCGGACGCCGAGCAGCTCGGGCGGGACCATCGAGCGCGGGTTCGTGAAGGCGGCGCTCCACGGCAGGCCCGTCGGCTTCCCCCAGCAGCAGCCCGCGAGGAAGCAGCCGATCCGTCCGAACATGTGCGCGAAAGCCGCGGTGAAGTACACCGAGTCGGCGACGCGCAGGAACGCGAGCTTCTTCCAGCGCGCGAACGCCGCGAGGAAGAGCGTCACGCCGAAGAAGCCTCCGAGCACCGAGTAGCCCGACGAGAGATTGAGCGCGGCCGCGGCGAACTCGTCGGGCGTGCGCGCGTACTGCAGCAGGTAGAGCAGGTGGCCGCCGCCGAAGCCGGAGAGGAGCAGGCCGTTGACGAGCGCCCAGTACGTCTCGTCGTCCTTGAGGCCCATCTCGCGCCGCCGGAGCCAGAGCATGCGGAAGCCCCAGATCATTCCGACGGCGATCGCGAGCCCGTAGCCGTAGATCCGCAGAGGCCCGAGCTCGAGGATGACGGGAAGCATGCCCTACTTCTTCTCGGGCGGCGGGAAGCGGTACTCGATCTCGCCCTTCTTGATGTAGCCGAGCTCGCGGCGGGCGAGGCGCTCGACGGGGCCGTCGCCGGAGCGGAGGGCCTTCAGGCGCGCGTCGAGCTCCTTCTCCTCCTTCTCGAGCGAGACGATCTCGGCGTTGAGGCGGCGCAGCTCCAGCCAGTTGCGGGCCAGCGAGCGGAACCCGCCGTTGCCGAAGAACACGAGCAGCAGCGCCGTCGCGAAGGCGATGCGGCCCCAGTGCGCGCGGGCGAACTCGGCCGCGCGCTTGGCGCGGTCCTTCACCGCGCCCCGGCGGGAGCGGCGAACGCGGCGCCGCCCGCGTACGAGGCCTTCGCCCCGAGCGCGGCCTCGATCTGCAGCAGGCGGTTGTACTTGGCGAGGCGCTCCGAGCGGCACGGCGCGCCGGTCTTGATCGCGCCGGCGTTGAGCGCGACGGCCAAGTCCGCGATGAACGCGTCCTCGGTCTCGCCCGAGCGGTGCGAGATGATCGTCGAGAAGCCCGCCTTCTGCGCGTCGGTCACGGCCTTCACCGTCTCGGTGAGCGTGCCGATCTGATTGAGCTTGATGAGGATCGCGTTGGCCGACTTCTGCTCGATGCCGCGCGCCAGGCGCGCGGGGTTCGTGACGAAGAGGTCGTCGCCGACGAGGCGCATGCGGTCGCCGAGCTTGGCGGTCATCGCCTTCCAGCCGGACCAGTCGTCTTGGTCCAGAGGGTCTTCGATGGAAACGATGCCGTGCTTGGCGGCCCAGCCCGCGTAGACCTCGGCGACCTCGGCGGAGGAGAGCGGCTTGCCCTCGAGCACGTACTTGCCGTCCTTGTAGTACTCGGAGGCCGCGCAGTCGAGCGCGAGCTTCACCTTGCCCGCGTAGCCCGCGTCGGAGATCGCGCCGGCGAGGACCTCGAGCACCTCGAGGTGAGTCTTGAGGCGCGGCGCGAAGCCGCCCTCGTCGCCGACCGCGGTCGTCTGCTTCATCGCGGTCAGCTTCTTCTTGAGGACCTGGTAGATCTCGGCGCCCGCGCGCAGCGCGTCCGCGAAGGTCTTCTGCTCCGTCGGGACGATCATGAACTCCTGGACGTCGAGTCCGGAGTCCGCGTGCTTGCCGCCGTTGACGACGTTGAGCATCGGCGCGGGCAGGATCCACTTGTCCGACTTGATGCCGTAGGCGTCGCGCAGGAACGCGTAGAGCGGCTTCTTCGACGCGGCGGCCGCGGCGCGCGCGGCGGCCATCGAGACCGCCAAGATCGCGTTCGCGCCCAGGCGGCCCTTGTTCGGGGTGCCGTCGAGCTTGATCATCGTCTCGTCGAGCTTGGAGAGGTTCGCGGCGTCGAGGCCCTTCACGGCCTTGGCGAGCTCGCCGTTGGCGTTGGCCACGGCCTTCGAGACGCCCTTGCCGAGGAACTTCGACTTGTCGCCGTCGCGCAGCTCGACGGCCTCGTGCTCTCCGGTCGAGGCGCCCGAGGGGACGGCGGCCCAGCCGGACGCGCCGCCTTCGAGGGTCACCTCCGCGGCGACGGTCGGGAAGCCGCGGCTGTCGAGGATCTCCTGCGCTTTGACGGCTTCGATCTTGGACATTAGAACTTCCCCTTGAGAAGAGTCTTGCCGGCCTCGAGCATCTCCTTGAGGCGCTTGGGCGTGTGGGCCTCGGCGTAGACGCGGAACACGGGCTCGGTTCCGGAGCTGCGCAGGCCGAGCCAAGCGCCGTCGCGCAGGATGAACTTGAAGCCGTCGCTCTGGTCGATGCGCCAGACGGACGCGCCCGCGAGCTCGAGCGGCGGCTTGACCTTCAGCCGCTCCTCGAGCTCGATGATGTCGCGCAGGCGCTCCATGCGGAAGTTGACGCGCTCGTTGTGGAACTCGCCGACTTTCTTGAACAGGCCGTCGCGGACGGCGGTCAGGTTCTTGCGGCCCATCGCGACGAGCTCGAGCATGAGCACGCACGCGAGGATGCCGTCCTTCTCGGGCACGTGCCCGCGGATCGACAGGCCGCCGGACTCCTCGCCCGCGAGCAGGAACGGGCCGGAGCGCAGCAGCTCGCCGAGATACTTGAAGCCGACGGGCGTCTCGCGCGTCTCCGAGCCGTGCGACTTCGCGACGGCGTCGATGAAGTGCGACGTCATGACCGATCTGGCGGCCTTGCCCTTGAGGCCGCGGTTGACGACGAGATGCTCGTAGGCGAGCGCGATGACCTCGTTGGCGGCGATCCAGTCGCCGTTGGCGTCGATGATGCCGAAGCGGTCGGCGTCGCCGTCGGTCGCGAGGCCGAGCGAGCAGCGGTTCTTCTTGACGAGCGCCGCGAGCTCCTCGGTGGAGGCGGGAGTGGGCTCGCACGAGCGGCCCTCGAAGAGGACGTCGCGGTCCTCGCGCAGCGCGAAGACCTCGACGCCGAGGCGCTCCTCGAGGAACGGGCGCAGATAGCGGCGGCCGGAGCCGTGCAGGACGTCGACCGCGACCTTGAGCTTGGCCTTCTTGATCGCCTTGACGTCGAGCAAGGTCTCGAGCTGGTCGAAGTAGGACTTGCGGAAGTCGACGGTCTCGGTCCAGGACTCCTTGGCCGCGCGCTCGTCGGACATCATCTTGATCGCGTGGTCGCCGAGCAGCTCGATGCGGCGCTCGAGGTCGTTGGTGATCGCGGGCGAGGCGGCGCCGC
>CAYVFO010000046.1:0-17825 GCA_964450975.1 uncultured Elusimicrobia bacterium
CGAACAGGACAACATCCGCGGCGACCGCGGGCTCGGCGGCGGTCCGCTGCTCGACCTCGGCGTGTACTGCGTCAACGCCGCGCGCTCGCTCTTCCGCGCCGAGCCCGAGGAAGTCTCGGCGTTCGCGACGCGCGCGGGCGGGCGGCGCATGCAGGGCGTCGAGGACACGGCCGTCGTCCTCATGCGCTTCCCGGAAGACCGTCTCGCCCACTTCGCCGTCTCGTTCGCGGCGAGCGCGGCGACGTGGTACGAGGTCGTCGGCGAGAAGGGAACGATCTGCCTCGACCAGAGCTACGAGTACGTCGAGCCCATGGAGCTCGACGTGCGCCTCGACGAGGGCCCGGGAGAGACGCGGATCTACCCGAAGCGCGACCAGTTCGCGCCGGAGCTCGTCTACTTCTCCGACCGCCTGCTCAAGGGCTCGCCGCCCGAGCCCGACGGCGACGAGGGGCTCGCGGATCTGCGCGCGATCGACGCGATCAAGCGCTCCATCGCGTCGGGACGCGCGGAGAAGGTGGGCCGGACGTCCAAGAAGCGCCGCCCGTCGATGCGCCAGCAGATACGGCGCCGGCCCGTCGAGAGGGCGCCGAAGCTGGTGCGCGCCGCGCCGGCGTCGCGCTGAAGCAACGGGGATTGCGGGACGGCGACGCAGGCCTTATACTGGGTCGATGCGCCGCCTTCTCCCCGCCGTCGCGTTCCTCCTCACGGGTTGCGCGGCGGGTGAGCGCCGCTCCGCCCCGGCAGAGCCCGTCGTCCAAGTTAAGCCGGCGGCCTTTCCGAACGGCAAGATCGAGATGGCGACGAACGAAGATCCCGTCAGGAAGCCGCGAGGGATCGTCGTGGCCGTCCTTCCACTCAGGAACAACACACCGGATAAAAATCTCGACGCCACGGGACACTCATTGGCGGATTTGATCGCTGCCGATCTCGCCGGCCGAAGCGGCATCGACGTCGTCGAGCGTGACCGGATCAACGATCTCATCGATGAGCTCGCCCGCGGCGATATCGGCCCAGTAGACGCCGCGACCGCCGCGCGCTACGGCAAGATGCTCGGCGCCAATGTGATGGCTTTCGGCAGCTTCGGCAAAGTCGGCGCCCAATACGCGGTCACGATGCGCTTGGTTAAAGTAGAGACGAGCGAAGTCGTCGGCGGCGCGAACGAATATCTGCCGGATCTAGATGCGCTCGGCCCGCGCGCGCAATCGTTAGCGGGCAAACTCGTCGCAGCTATTTCACCGGCTCGATAGCGGCGGAAGACAAGAGCTGGTTCCAGCTCTTGCCCGCGCTTCGAACGGAGTTGAGCGCCTCGCTCAGGGGAATGCCGGATCGCTCGAACTTGAACAAAACCCTGCCCGCCGAGGTCACCGCTCGCGTGGTCAAGACGAGACCACCGGGTTTCTGAGACAGTTCGGATTTTACGACGACTTCGGCCTCGAGCAGCTTTCCAAGCTCGGCCAGACATTCGTCGCCTTCGCAAGTCGCGGCTCGAAGGGCTCTTTCGGCTAAAATACCCTCCTGTTTCTCTTCATCGATCACGACGAGATGCTGCGCTTTCGCCAACTCGGTGCGCAATAAGTCTCCCAGCATATCCTGAGCTCCCGCCTTCCAAGCCTCGCCGCCGGCGACGGCGAAGTTAAGCACCGCGACCGTCAGCTTCCGCGGGAAATAATCGAGCTCCCAGAGCGCGCTTTCGCTTCGATTCGAAACAGGTCCGTTGCCGACTAGATATACGCGACGGCGGCCGTCGCCTCTCATATCCGCCGTCAATAAATAGTCCGGTCCGAGAGGATACCAGGCGATCTCCTCTGTCTTCTGCCAGGCGTTCCGCAAGCGCGTGAATTCGTAGAGACGATCATCCATCTTGGTGATCAACAGCCGTTCCTGTATCCCGGGCTTCAGCCGGTGAGGCAGAATCGCGCGGAGCGACCCGGCATTTGGCATGGCGTGCGCGCCGTAGGCGACGCCGCTGTAGGTATTGCTCAGCCCTCCATCGATAGGATGGCTGCTGATTACCTGACGATACATATCGTCGACGCGAAACTCCGCCTTATCGGTATAAAAAATATTTTCGTGCGTAAGTGAACGAACCAGATTCCGGCGGACGCTAATATCCTGAATCCAGTGAGCCTGGAGCGATCCTTCCTTCTTTTTCTCTGCGATCTTCGCCCTTCGCGCCTCGTCATAAAGCCCATTTATGGTCGTCCAGTCGCCGCCCCGCTCCCGGCTATGTCTCGGATCGGACATCAGAATATCCACTCCAGGCTTGCTCACGAGGAAGAACGGCGCGTCCGAATCCTCTCCGATCATCTTGCAATCAAGAAACCCTTCTCCGTCGATTCCGCATACGTGCGTGGTCCATTGTTGCCATGCCATCTTGGGATTGTCCTTCACCGGAAACATCTCCCACGATTTGAGGACCAGCAGGCTCTTCATTTCGACCTGCGAGTAAGTCGCCGCCATAAAGACGGCCTGCGCTGGGACCCGAAACTTGTGCCGCTTGTAGCCGCCAGCTCCGTCCGGCGAGAACTCGATGATCCCTTTATTGAGCGATGAGCCGACGTACAGACGCTGAACGCCGTCCCCTCGGAGATCGGCGAATACGGCGGCGTTCGGATAAGACGAACCCGCGTCGAGAGTCTCACGACGAAGCTCCGTGCCGGTCCAGCGATAGAAATACAGCAAGCCGTTCTCGCCGCACAACACCAGCATCGGCTCGGAGTCGATGATCCCGTGCGCTGCGCACATGACGCGCCTGTCCATGGTGTCTACTTTGACGTTCATCCAGGCGGCTTTTCCCGGAGCGGCCAAGATGATCGCCAGGAGGAAGCGAATCATCGTGGACACGCCTTCATCGCGAGCTGTCGAATATTTGCGTCCAGCTCGGAATCCTTCCGCCACTGCGCGAATTCAGTTGAGGCAATCGAGCCGTCTTTGACCGACAAGACGCTGAGCGCGGCCAGCCGCTCATCGAACAACATGCCGACGGACCCCGTGACGATGTAATCGGCTTTCAGCAGACTCGCGGCTTTCAACGCGGTTTTTCGGTCGACGAGCCTGCTTCCCTGGATACGCAATTCGCGAACGATTGAATTCACCCTCTCGCGCTCGACGACGCGGCATTCGCCCAATGCGACGATCTTTGTCGCGTGAATGTCCGCGAACGCTCGCCCTTCGGAAGCATCGAGACCTCTCGAATAGAACGGGAGGACGGCGACGACGGGTTTTTCGCGCCACTCGACCAAATGCAGGCCGCCGGCGTCCCCGAAGGCGACCAATTGATTGCGCCAATCCTGAAAGTCGGCCGCCTTGATTCCTCCGATGCGGCCGATCCCGAGAGGATTGACCGATTTGATCCAGTTGCCGTCCGCGAAAGAGAATTCGATGAGGTTCGTTTCGTTCGCGATATAGACCGCGGCGCGGCCGTCGGGACGGAATTTGCCCGTCAATAGACCGGTGGTCGCTCCTGAGAATCCGCCCGATCCACGCGGAGCCTGAATCACGTTTTTGCGGAATGATCCGCCGCGCCACTCGTATTCGAGCAAACTGAGTTGATGTGCGACGTATAGCCGCTGCTTGCCGTCGCCGCGGCCGTCTCCGGCGACCATGGCGGCGACCTGGTCGAGCTTCACCGCCGAATCGATCACGCTCCTAATCGACCAAGTACCGTTCGACTCGGCAAGCTCCAAAACCGCTCCTCCGACTCCGAAAGCGTAATAGCCCTTTTTGCCCTCGCCTCTGAGGTCCGCATAAGCCATCACCACGGGCTGATGTCCGTCCAACACGGGAATCATGCGAGGTACGGCCGCGTTTCTCAGGCACTTGCAGTCGCACATTCTCGTCCCGAACTCCGACCGACCGTCTATCAAGGTCGAAGTCTCGGGAATCCAAAAGTGGCTGCGAGGCCAGAATGATTGGGCAGTCGGCTGCGATTCCACCGCGAGC
Source organism: uncultured Elusimicrobia bacterium (assembly GCA_964450975.1). Classification (GTDB taxonomy): domain Bacteria; phylum Elusimicrobiota; class Elusimicrobia; order UBA1565; family UBA9628; genus GWA2-66-18. The sequence goes on from CAYVFO010000046.1 coordinate 3,943, forward strand.
AGCGACCACATCTTATGCTTCTCATGAAGCTCGTCACCGAGGCGGAGAGTGGCGAGGCCACCCTGGGCGTATTGCAAGGTCAGCATTGGCCCGTTGCAGTCGACGTCGGCGATCCGACTTCCGTCGTCGCTCGACAGAACCGAAGGAAACCCGGCTGCCTTAGTCTGCCAATCTCCGCTGGCGTACGAGACCTGATAAAGCTCCGAGCTCCTACCACTTATATTGAGTCCGATGATCAGCCCGCCGGCAGGATTCGCGTTGATGGCCGGCGTTTTGATCCCGGAACGGGACAATCCATACAGGCGGCGGGGTCCATCGACGGCCGCCATCGCGGTCAAATCCGCAAAAATCTTGTCGGAGATGCGTTGGGATGCGAACCATTCCGCGCTTGCAGGCATGGCGCACAGCCCAATGCAGAAGACGACGAGGAGGAGTCTCCGGGGGGAATCTCGCACGCGTGGCCAGTCTAACAGTTCGCGAAGGACTCGCGGCTAGCCTTAGCTCTTGAGGGGCACGAACGAGTAGCCGGCCGCGCGCGCGCCGTCGATGATCGCGGGCAGAGCCTTCACGGTGGCCCTGCGGTCGCCTTGGCGCGCCGCCGGCTTGGCCTCGTCGCCGTCGTGGAGGAGCAGGATGCCGCCCGGCTCGAGGCGGCCGAGCACGTCCTTCTCGATCACCGCGGGATCGAGCGAGCCGTCGCGGCCGCGCGCGGTCCAGAGCACCATCTCGAGCTTGCGCTCTTCGAGGACGGGCCACAGCGGGAACCAGCGCACGCCGAACGGCGGGCGGAACATGGTCGGGCGCTCGCCGGTCACGCGTTCGAGGACGTCCTGCGTCCTGTCGATCTCGGAGGCGATCGCCTCGCGGCTCATCATGTGCAGGTACGGATGCGAATAAGTGTGGTTGCCGATCGCGTGGCCCTCGGCGCGGATGCGGCGAGCGAGCTCGGGGTTCGCTTCCGCGGCGGCGCCGCACAGGAAGAACGTCGCCTTCACCTTGCGCTCGCGCAGGACGTCGAGAATCTCGGCGGTGTAGGGCGTCGGGCCGTCGTCGAACGTCAGCGCGACCTCCTTCGCCCCGGTCGCCGCCGCGGGGAGGCGCACGACGGCCGGACCGAGCACGGTCGAGCGGGGGTGGCCGAGGCCGTACGCGAGCGCCGCGACGGACGCGGCGGCGGCGCAGGCGGAGGCGAGGAGCAGAGGGACCAGGAGGCCTTTCAAATGGTTTCTCGTCGAGAAAACGGGGGGATTGACAGTATATCAACCCCCGCTTGACGAGTCAATGACCGGACGTCACAACAGGCCGTGCCGGAGCTTCCAGAGCGCGAAGCCGAGGGCCGCGGCGGAGGCCACGGCGGCCGCGAAAGCCTCCTTCCCCGGCGCGGCGCCGCGCGGGACGAGCACGCGCCCCGCGATCAGGCCGGCGACGAAGCCGCCCGCGTGCGCCATGTTGTCCACGTACGGGGCCATCGCGCCGTTGAACAGCGCGTAGACGGCCCAGCACAGCAGCACGGTCGGCAGGCGCTGGTCGCGCACGACGAGCCGATGCTTGTTGACCCAGAGCGCGGAGGCGAGCAGGCCGAGAAGGCCGAAGATCGCGCCGGAGGCGCCGACGGAGGGCTCCGGATGCTTCATGCCCGCGAGCGAGCCGGCGATCCCGGCGAGGACGTAGACCGTCAGCATGCGCGCGCCGCCGAACGCGTGCTCGCAGCCCATGCCGAGGATGAAGAGGGCCGCCATGTTGCCGACGATGTGGTCCGGCGTCGCGTGGATCCACGTCGCGGACACCAGGCGCCACCACTCGCCGGCGAGAACCTTCGCGCGGCTCATCTCGCCCGGAAGGAAGATCGTCTCGCGCGCGAGCTCCGGCGACGTCGTCATCGTCAGGAATATCTGCTTGGCGTAGACGGCGCAGCAGATGAGGATGAGCGCGATCGTGACCGGCGGGACGACCGACATCCCTTTCTCGAAGTCCTCGCGGACCTCGAGCATGTCGTCGGTGAGCGGCCGCGGCTCGCCCGAAGGGACCGGCTCGCTCACCGGCTCTCGCCCGTGTCGAGCAGCACGCCGAGTGCGGCCGCGACGCGCCGGTCGAGATGGCGCGCGGGATCGCACGTCATGTCGAGCGCGTAGTGGTCGCGGATCGCGATCTTGCGGTTGAACTCGCCGATCACTTCCTCGCTGTCGCCCTTGCAGATGATGAAGTTCGTGCGCAGCAGCCCGTAGAACGTGCCGAGGAAGCGCCGGAGCAGCGCGAGCAGGATGCTGTCCTCGCGCGCGACGGCCCAGACCGCGCCGTCGACGCGGTAGACGACCCACTTCTTGCGCAGGATGTTGTGGATGTAGTTCTTCTCGAGCTTGGCGAGCGGCTGATCGTCGCCGGTCGTCACGCTGTAGGTCGCGGTCAGCACGACGAAGCGCTGATCCTGGAACGCCTTGAGCACGGGCGTCGTCATCGCCTCGTCGGAGTAGAACGTCACGTGGCGCTTCGGGTTGAGCCACAGCGCCACGGCGAGTCCGCCGAACACGCCCGCGAGGATGAACAGCGGCATGACCGGTCCCGCGAAAGCGATCCCGATATAGATGAGGACGCCGGCCACGCCGAACCCGGAGCCGATCGCGAGCAGGCCGCGCAGCAGGCGCGCGGGGCGCTCGATCCACAGGATCGGGGTCTCGTTCTCGTCGGAGAGCGAGTACTTCTCGGAGATCGAGAAGACCTTCTGCCTCAGCAGGAACTTGTCGCGGTTGAACGCGGCGTGCCCTTGCTGCGGCGGCGCGGCGACGGCCGCCGGGCCGCGGAGCTCCCCCTTGCACTTCGGACACTGGAAGCGGCCGCCGGCGTGCTCGTCCTTCACGTTGAACGAGGTGTTGCACGGGGCGCACGACAAGGTGATGGGCATGGACGAAGAGTAACAGAGGCTCCAATTCCTCGCAAGCCTCGGAGGTGGACGCGGCGGCGGTCCGGGGCTATACTCCGGAGGCATGCCCGCGCTCGCATCGCTCCTGCTCGCCGCTACGGCGGCCTCGGCCGCCCCGTGCACGCGCGCGCACGATCTCGAGCTCGAGGCGGCGATTCCCCTCTCGATCCTCGCCAAGCTCGCGTCCTTGCCGGGGCCGCGCGCGAAAGCCGCGGCGGGCCTGCTCGAGCGCCTCGGGCCGGAGACGCCGCTCAAGATCGGCGTGACGCCGCGCCAGGCCGCGAAGCAGCCGGGACTTCCGCTCATGGGCGACCGCGCGATGATGCAGCACATGCGCGGGCGGCCGCTGCTGCTCGCGCACGACATCCTCCACGAGGAGGGGCGCGGGGAGAAGCAGCTCGCCTCGGACCCGAAGTCGCTCGCGGCGTTCACCGAGGCCCTGCTGCCCGTCTACGTCCACGAGCTCAGCCACGCGGGCCGCGCCGAGCGCCCCGTGCGCTGGCCGGTCTCGGCGACGATCGAAAACGAGCTCATCGCGTCCTACGCGCAGGCGCTCTTCGCCGCGGAGTCCGTCCTCGAGGATCCCGGCTTCGCGGGGCTCCACGAGGTCTACCGCCTGCAGCGCGCCGCCGAGAAAGGCGGCAAAGCCGCCTGGGAGGCGTACCGCCGCAAGGCGACGGGCAAGCGCGTCACCGTCGAGGGGCTCGAGGCGGCCGCGGCCTCGACCGCGCTCTTCGAGCGCGTCTACCGCCGGGCCTACGACAAGGTGAGCTCGCTGCGAGACCCGCTGACCGCCGGCCTGCGCATCACCGACAACCGCGCCGAGCTCGCGCACCTGCTCGGCTCGATCCGCGACATCCCGGAGGCGCAGCGCGGCTCCGCGCAGGCGCTGCTCGACCACGGCAAGTCCGACGACACGTTCTGGCTCGACGGGAAGGCGACGGCCGACGCGCTCAAGGACGCCGACGCCGAGCTCGCGGAGCTGCGCAAGGAGCTCGACGCGAAGCGTCCCGCGATCCGCGCGTGGTTCGAAGCCTCGGCGGGCGGCCCCGTCGACTGGAACCGCTTCGAGAAAGAGGCGGCGGGCAAGATCGTCGGCGTGGCGTCCCCCGAGCCGCGCCGATGAGCCGGGCGCGCGCCAAGGAAGTCCCCCCGGTCCTCGACACGCACGAGCAGGACTGGGCGCACCTCGTGCTCGCGCCGGTGTGGGCGCTCGCGCTCGGACTCTTCGTCGGCTCCTCGCCGCTCGCCGGCGCGAAGATCGCGGGCTTCGGCTTGACGAGCCCCGCCGTCGACGCGTTCCTCGGCGCCTTCGTCATGGCGCATCTCGTGATCGTGTTCTTCCGCTCGCACGCCGATCCCGAGGTGCGCGCGCGGCATCCCGTCCGTTTCTGGGTCGTTCCGCCCGCCCTGCTCGTCGTGCTCGCCGCGTGGAAGCCGGCGCTCGCGGCCGCGTCCGCGCTCGCGGCGTGGTGGGACGTCTACCACTCGTCGCTCCAGACGTTCGGCATCGGCCGCATCTTCGACCGCAACGCGGGCAACGACCCCGAGGACGGACGCCTGCTCGACTGGATCCTCTCGCTGCTCCTCTACGTCGGGCCGATCCTCTCCGGAGCGCTGCTCACGTTCCACGTGCGCGAGCTCTACGAGCTCGAGGAGATCGGCTGGAAGGGCGCGGGCTCCTTCGTCTGGACCGTCATCAAGTTCCAGCCCGCCATCCGCGGCTTCCTCCTGGCCGCCGGCGCCGCGTTCGCCGTCCTCTATCTCGCCGCGTACGTCCGCCTCGCGCGCCAGGGCTACAAGCCGCCGCCGCAGAAGGTGGCGCTGCACCTCGGGACCGCCGTGGTCTCGGTCTGGGCGTGGGGCTTCAACCCGCTCGGCATGGCGCTGTTCATCATGAACTTCTTCCACGCGTGGCAGTACTTCGCGCTCGTCTGGCGCTACCAGCGCGAGCACGTCTCGCGGCTCTTCCGCCTGCCCGCGACCAAGAACGGCCGCCTGCTCGCCCTCGCCGTCATGGTCGCCTGCGGGTTCGCCTACGGGACCGTCTTCGGCGTCCTCGGGGAGATGTCGGACAAGGCTTTGGCCCTCACTTTGGTGGTCTCCCTCATGCACTTCTGGTACGACGGGTTCGTCTGGTCCGTGCGGAAAAAGCAGGTTTGAGCGCCAGGGCCCCGGGGGCCCATATTCCTATAGGTCCATTATCCCGGAGGCCTACCCCTCCGGCCCTGTATAGAGGGCTCCAACCCGGCTACCATGTCGTCAGGATGAATACGAAGCCCGTTCTGGCTCTCGTCCTCGCGGCGGCCCTCCCGGGCAACGCCTTCGCGCAGACCGTTTCCGCCGCCGCGACCGCCTCCCAGTCCGGCGTATCTGGAGCTGTCGGAACCGCTCTGACGATACCCCAGCTCGGCGGCGGCCTGACTTTCTCGCTCTCGGCTCCCTCGATCGGCCCGTCTCTGACCCTTGTCCCGAATATCACGCTGGGCGCGATGTCCGCCCCCGCCGCCTTGACCCCCTCGGCCATGGCCCCCGTGAAGGCCGCGGCCTCGACGCCCGAGGCGCTCAAGCCCTCCGTTTCCGCCGCGAAAATCGAGGCCGCGAAGCCCGCCGCCGGCAAGACCGTCCCCTCCGCCTTGAAGCCGGTCCTGTCCGCCGCCTCGAAGGACGAAGGGCCCGGCAAGGAGAAGGGCGAGCCGGAGGCCGGCGCCTCCGAGCTCTTCGACGGCGCCAAGAATCTCAAGGCTTTCGTCGTCCAGCACGGCAAGCCGATGGTCGAGGTCCCGCTTTCGCAGCTCGCGTCGCACCGCGGCCAGATCCGCCTGCTCACCGCCAAGAACGACCCGACCGGCGTGACCTCCGAGAACCGCAAGGACGTCGCCGCGATGCTCGGCGCGAAGGTTCAGCGCGAGGAGATCTCGATCGACTGGTCCCCGAAGGGCGCCGCCGCGAGCGCTCCGGCGGCCGCGGGCGAGAAGACGAAGGTCTCGCTCAAGTCGGTCCTGCTCTGGCCGGTGCGCGAGGCGAAGTTCCTCGGGAAGTCCTTCAAGCAGTCGCTCGTGAAGCCCGAGGCCAGCGAGGTCGTCGGCGGCATCGTCACCAAGTCCTTCCCGCTCGTCACCGCGATCGGCGTCTACTGGGCGACGGCCGGCCTCGCGCATCCGTTCGTGTTCGCCGCCTTGGTGGGTCTGAGCCTCGCGCAGGAGGTCTTCCACGGCATCTTCCTCAAGTCCTGGAACAACTTCCAGGAGATCATCTTCAAGGCGCGCGGCTTCAACTACCAGGTGTTCTTCAATTTCGCCTACGTGCAGATCTTCGGCACGATGTACCGCGGCCTGTCGTGGATCGCCAACCCCGCGAGCGTGACGCCGCCGTGGAGCACGAAGTACTGGCAGGACATGGCCGTGATGTCCGTCGTCGGCACCTTCTTCGGCGTGCTCGGCTACAACGCGCTCAACGAGCTCTACAACAAAGGCGTGATCAAGCGCTGGCAGCACTCCGGCATCCAGCAGCTGCGCGATCTCGCCATGCTTCTCTCCGCGCCGTTCTTCGCGTCCGGCTCGATGACCGTGTTCTGGACGATCTTCGTCGTCCAGCAGCTCTTCGACCTGGCCATCGCGATCTGGGCCGGCCGCGCCAAGGCGCGCCCCGTCGTCTTCGTCGTCAGCGACGCCGTCGCCGCGAGCCCCGAGTTCCGCAATAAATACCCCACCGAGGGCGCGAAGGTCGAGCCCCCGCTCAAGTCCGCGATGAAGGCCGTCGTCGACAACCCGTTCATCCGCCTGCTCACGTGGCCGGCGCGCGCGCTCTGGAAGGCCGTCCGGAGGACCAAGTGATCCGCAAGATCACGTCGGCGCTCCTCTCTTTCTCCCTCCTGCTCGCGTCCGTTCCGTCCCAGGCTCAGGTCATCGCCGCCGAGGCGGCGACCTCCGCCGTTCCTCGCGTGCAGGTCGGTCTCGGCAATGTCCTCACCGCCCCGTCGATTTCCGTTCTCCCGAATTCCTCCGTTCCTTCTCTCCAGGGAGCCGTGCTCCCGTCCGTCGTCCCCGCTCTTACGCCCTCCGCTCTCGCCGTTTCCGCTACCCCCTCGGCTTCGAAAGCCGTTTCCGTCGTTCCGTCCAAAGCCGCCGTCGCCGTTTCCCCGGTTAAAGCCGCGGTTCCGTCGGCCCTCGCCCAGGTCCTCCACTCCGCCCCCTCCGTCCAGCCCAAGACCCCGCAGGAGATCGCCGCCCTCAAGCTCGCGTGGCAGTCCGCGCGCGAGCTCCTCGAGAAGGTCGAGGGCGCGCCCGACTCGATCGCCGACGCCCCGATCAGCGCCGTGCCGACGCGCGAGCACATGGCCTCGCCGGAAGACTGGCGCGACGAGCTGTTCCACTTCGTCCTGATGGACCGCTTCGCGCGCGCGGGCAAGATCCGCACGCACGGCGACCAGAACTCCGGCACGTCGCGCCACGGCGGCAACATCCGCGGCGCCATCGAGCAGCTCGACTACCTCAAGGGCGCGGGCGTGACCACGCTCCTGCTCTCGCCGGTCAACCAGAACCTGCCCGAGTCCTACCACGGCTACGCGCCGGTCCATCTGATGGCGATCGACCCGCACATGGGCACGATGGCCGACTTCAAGGAGCTGGTGAACGAGGCCCACAAGCGCGGCATGAAGGTCGTGCTCGACTGGGTGCTCAACCACTCCGGACCCGTCTTCGAGTACAAAGAGGGCTCGCAGTGGCGCGGCCTCGACGGCCAGCCGAAGGAGATCGGCGAGTGGACCGAGACGCTCAAGCCCTCCGAGCTCATGGACGCGAAGCACTTCACGCGCCGCGGCGTGATCGACACCTGGTCCGACCCCGAGCAGGCGACGCACGGCGACTTCCCTCCGAACTACCGCCACTACGCCTCCGACAAGAAGGAGACGGGCGATCTGCTGATCCACATCGCGAAGTGGTGGGTGCAGGAGACCGACATCGACGGCCTGCGCGTCGACGCCGTCCGCCACATCGCGCCCGGCTTCGTCCCGCGCTTCTCCAAGGAGATCAAGGCGTTCGCGGCGTCGCTGGGCAAGAAGAACTTCTTCCTCGTCGGCGAGAACTCGACCGGCGTCGACGCGGAGCTCCTCCCGCACGTGACGAAGGACGGTCTCGACAGCGCGTTCAACTATCCCGCCTACCGCCGCGAGACGTACGCGCAGCACGGCAAGGCGCCGACGCGCGCGCTCGAGGACAGCCTCCACCGCACGTTCCAGGCTCTCGGCCCGCTCGCAGGCCGCCTGATGCGCTTCATCGACCTGCACGACGTGTACCGCTTCCTGCGCTTGGGCGAGCCCGAGGCCCAGCTCCACGTCGCGCTCGCGTACCTCCTCTTCTCGCTCGGCATCCCGATGACCTATTACGGCACCGAGCAGGGCTTCCGCCAGGACACCGACCGCCTCGACCCCGAGGGCCCCGACCATCCCGCCGACCCGGGCAACCGCGCCGACCAGTGGGGCAAGCACGACGTCGAGAACTCCACGTACAAGTTCCTCGCGAAGCTCTCCCAGGTTCGCGCCGCCTACGCCGCGCTGCGCCGCGGCGAGCAGTGGGTGCGCTGGTCGGACGCCGGCAAGACCGGCCTGTACGCGTTCAGCCGCATCCACGACGGCCAGGAAGTCGTCGTCGCCATCAACTTCGGCGCGTCCGCCGTCGAGGAGACGATGTGGGTCGACGCGAAGATCAGCCCCGAGGGCACGCGGTTCAAGGACGCCCTCGACTCCTCCTACGCGGCCGCCGCCTTCAATCCCGCGGGCAAGGACGTCGCCGGCTCTCAAATCAAGGTCTCCGTGCCGCCGATGAGCGTGCGCGTCCTCGTCCGTGACGCGAAGTAAATCCGCCCTGCCGTCCTGGGCCGGGACGGTGATGTATCTCGTCCTGCTCGACCGCTTCGCGAACGGCGACAAGTCGCGCGACGATTTCGGCCGCGACGAGTACTCGCCGACCGACAACGAGAAGTTCCAGGGCGGCGACCTCGAGGGCCTGCGCCGGCGCCTGCCGCACCTCAAGCGCCTCGGCATCGACGCGGTGTGGCTCACGCCGCCGACCTACGGCCAATGGGTGAGCCCCGCGATCGCGACGCGCGGCTACCACGGCTACTGGCCCTACGACTTCACGACGATCGACCCGCACTTCGGCACGCTCGAGGACTACCGCCGCATGGTCGCCGACGCGCACGCGCTCGGCATGAAGGTGATCCAGGACATCGTCGTCAATCACACGGGCAACTACTTCACCGTCAGCGCCGAGGGCTACGACCCGCGCCATCCCGAGCGCAATTGGCGCCAGATTCCGGGCGTCTACCCGCCCGACGGCGAGCCGAAGGCGCCGAACGATCCCGTCTTCAAGATGAACGACCCGCGCGACCCGGACCACAAGGCCGCGGGCGTCTACAACTTCACGCCGAACATCTCCGACTTCCGCGACCGCCGCCAGACGCTCACGCACGCGATGGGCGACCTCGACGACGTGAACCTCGAGAGCCCGCTCGCCGCCAAGCGCATGCGCGAGATCTACCGCTTCTGGATCGAGCAGGCCGGCGTGGACGCCTTCCGCGTCGACACCGTCTACTACACGCCCGAGGCGTTCTACGACGACTTCCTGCGCAAGAAGGACGCGAAGGACTCCGGCGTGAAGAACTTCGCGGCCGCGCGCGGCAACCCGGAGTTCCTCGTGTTCGGCGAGGTCTGGAGCTACGACTACAAGGCGATCGGCCGCTACCTCGAGGGCCCGAAAGGCCCGCGCCTCGACTCCGCGGTGGACCTTCCGCTCAACGAGGCTCTCAACCAGGTCTTCTTCCGCAAGTCCGCGACGGAGCATCTGCGGGCGCCTTTGGCGGCCCGCAAGGCGAACCCCGATCTGTGGGTCACGTTCGCCGACAACCACGACGTCGAGCGCATCGCCGCGCGCGGCACGCCGCGGGCCGCCCGGCAGTGCTTGGCCGCTCTCTTCACTTTGCCCGGGCTTCCGTGCGTCTATTACGGGACGGAGGCCGGACTCGCCGGAGCGCGCGAGAACATGTTCGACGAGAAGCTCTGCGATCCGAAGCGCCCCGAATACAAGTTCCTCAAGTCGCTGATCGAGCTGCGCAAGTCTCATCCCGCGTTCGCCGTCGGTTCCGTCGAGCTGGAGACTTCGGGCCCTTCGTGCGGCGTCTTCGCGTACACGGTCGCTCACGGCAAGTCGCGCTATCGCGTGATCTTCAACACGGGTCCTGAGCGCCGCGCCTATTCGTTGCCGTCCGATTCCGGCGTGAAAGTCGTGCTGAGCTCCGATAAAGTTTCGTTAGACGCCGTGCTGACTCTTCGCCCGGAATCGTTCATCATCTTGGACGAGAGCCGAGTCCTCGCGAAGAAACAGTCCGTCGCCGTTCCCAAACTCTCCGTTCCCAATAAGCCGTTCTTCAAAGATCCGTTCGCCGTCAAGTTCAGTCTCCCCAAGGGCCCGAAGCCGTCGCGTCTCGAATTGCTCTGCGACGACGACCTCGATCGCAAGAAGCCGGTCCGCGATCTCAAGACGGGGACGTTGCTGGCCGATCCCGAGACCCTCGGCGGCGGCAAGCGCACGCTCCGCCTCCTCGCGACCATGCCCGGCGGCGCACGCGTGCTCTCCAAGCCCGTCGGCGTGGACATGCGCTGCTGCGACCGCCTGCTCGCCGAGCGCGGCGTGCCGCCCGCGAACAAGGCCGGCTTCGGCGGACGCCGCCTGCGCGCGCCCGCCGAGGCGAGCTACGACGGCCAGATGTCGATCGAGCGCGTGCGCGCCTACGGCCGCGGCCGAGACCTCAAGCTCGAGCTCCTGATGGACCGCGTCACCGACTCCTGGAATCCGCCCGAGGGCTACGATCACGCGTACTTCGGCGTCTTCTTCAAGCTGCCGGGCCGCCCCGGCATCGAGTCTTTGCCGAAAATGAACGCGAAGCTGCCCGGCTTCCGCTGGGACGCGGGCTTCCTCCTCTACGGCTGGGGCTCGCGGTCGTTCTCCGCGAAAGGCTCCGGCCCCGACGCGTACGGCTCGCCTTTGCCCGGCGAGGTCAAGCAGAGCGCCAACCCCGCGCGCCGCACCGTGAACTTCCTCTTCTCCGAGCGCTGCTTCGGCAAGCTGAAGTCCTTCGCGGGGGCGCAGGTGCTCATCACGACGTGGGACGGCTACTTGGGCGATCTCCGCCCGATCGCGGCGACGCCCGAGGACTGGTCGTTCTCGGTCGCCGACGGCGGCCCGCTCGACGCGCCCAAAATTTACGATCATATCCTCCTCGACCTGTGAGCCCCTCTCCCCTCGCCGTTGTCGCGCGCGACGTCGACGAAAACGGCGCCCCCGTCCGGGCGTACTTCGTCCATGACGAGCCGGCGCCCAAGCGCGTGACGTCCGTAGACCAGATCCCCACCGCCGATTCCGTCGTCTTCGTGATCGCGCCGACCAAGACGTACTCCGAGGGCATGGGCGGCGGCGGCTCCGAGCGGTCGCCCGAGGACCGCGCGTTCTGGCGCGCGCTCGAGGCGAAGTTCCCGGGCAAGGCCGAGTGCCTGCTCGCCGGCCCCGTCGGCGGCGAGGGCGACGGCGGTCCGCGCTCCTTCTTCGAGTTCCATCCGTCGATGCTCAAGAACGCGCCGACTCTCCTGCGCGAGCAGTGGACCGTGCCGAACCGCCAGGACTACATGTACCTGGTCACGAAGACCTTCGGCCTCAATCTCGTCGTGCGCGTCGTGTTCATGATCCTTCCCGTGAAAACCGGCGGCATGGCGCTCACGCGCGCCGCGATCGCCCTGTTCTGGTACCAGCTGCAGGACACGATCTTCACCGTCTTCGGCCAGACGTACATGAAGTTCCTCGGCCGCATGACCGGCATGCTGCGCGTGGGCCCCTTGTGGCTCGGCGACTTCTCCTTCGTCTACGTCCAGCTCTGCTTCTTCGAGTTCCTGAACCGCCTCGTGCTCGGCCCGCTCGGCATGAACCCGCTCGTCTACACGCCCGAGGGGATCGGCCTCATCTTCGTGAACATCATCCAGGGCATGATCTCGGGCGGTCCACTGATCCCCGCGATCAACAAGATGCGCCGCGCGGGCGTGATCAGCCACTCGACGATGATGCACTTCTACCAGCTCTCGAGCCTCACGATGCAGTTCGGCCTGTTCGCGAGCTTCGGCTACCAGTACTTCTACTTCCTGCTCACGACCGGCACCCTCGTCTTGTCGTGGGGCTCGTACGCGGTGTTCACCGTCTTCTTCAACGACCCGCCCCGCAAGGCCGCCGACCCCGCCCTCCTCGCGCGCCTTAATTTGTAGCCTATCCCGCATGAAAGACCGCAAAGACGGGATCACTCCCGATTTCATCCGTTCCATCCCGAAGTCCGACCTCCACCTCCATCTCGACGGGTCGCTGAGGCTCAAGACGCTCATCGAGCTCGCGCGCGAGGCCAAAGTGAAGCTTCCTTCTTATACGGAAGCCGGCCTGCGCAAGCTCGTCTTCAAGGAAGCGTACAAGGATCTCCCCGACTACCTGCACGGCTTCATGTACACCTGCGCGGTCCTGCCCGATCTCGATAACCTCTCGCGCGTCGCGCAGGAGCTCGTCGAGGACAACGCGGCCGAGGGCGTGCGCTACATCGAGGTCCGCTTCGCCCCGCAGCTCCACGTCACGAACACGACGGGCGTGCGCGACGTCGTGCGCGCGGTCGCCGCAGGCCTCGCGGCCGGCGCGAAGGCTCACAACGCCTCCAAGGCCGTGAAGAGCGGCGAGGACGTTCCGTTCCACTTCGGCATGATCCTCTGCGCGATGCGCCGCTTCAAGAAGGGCATGTCGCCCTACTTCGCGGACATGCTGCGCCTCATGGAGCACGCGCCGAAGGACGAGGTCTACGCGGCGGCGTCTCTCGAGCTCGCGCGCGCGGGCGTCGAGCTCCAGGCCGAGGGCCTGCCCGTCGTCGGCTTCGACTTGGCGGGCGAGGAGGCCGGCTATCCGCCCGCCGACCACTGGGCCGCCTACCAGTACGCGCACAACCACTTCATCCGCAAGACCGTGCACGCCGGCGAGGCGTACGGCCCCGAGTCGATCTGGCAGGCCGTCACGCAGTGCCACGCCAACCGCATCGGCCACGGCACGTTCCTGTTCGCGCACGACATGGTCGTCGACCCGAAGATCGAGGACCGCAAGAAGTACGTCGAGGACCTCGCGAACTATCTCGCGAGCCAGCGCATCGGCATCGAGGTCTGCGTGACGAGCAACCTGCAGACGATCCCGTCGCTCAAGAACCTCGCGAAGCACCCGATCCGCCAGATGATCGACCACGGCCTCTCGGTCTCGATCTGCACGGACAACCGCCTCGTCTCGAACACCACGGTCTCGCGCGAGATGGAGCTGGTCGTCGAGCACGCGAAGATCACGCGCGACGAGCTCAAGCGCCTCGTCGTCGCCGGCTTCAAAGGCGCCTTCTTCCACGGCACGTTCGCCGAGAAACGCCAGTTCGTGAAGGCGGTTTCCGCGCGCTACGACAAGCTCGCCGCCGCGCAGTTCGCCGCCAAAGGCGCGGCGAAGGCGGCCTGATGGCCGTCCTCGTCGAGAAGCCCGCGATCGTCGAAGCCGCAGGCAACAAGCCGAAGATCATCCGCGAGCTGATCGGCCGCGTGAACACGAAGACCGAGCAGGTCTCGATCGCGCGCATGTCCTCGCCCGCCGGCTGGGTCGAACCGGGCCAGACTCCGCAGTTCGACGAATACACGGCCGTGATCTCCGGCGCCCTGACCGTCGAGACGAAGGCGAAGACTTTCGTCGTCAAAGAGGGCCAGGCCGTGATCACGCCGAAGGGCGAATGGGTGCGCTACTCGACGCCCGACGGCCCGTGCGAGTACGTCGCCGTCTGCCTGCCCGCCTTCTCCCCCGCCACCGTCAACCGCGACGCTTAGCGCGGCTCGCCGGGGACGTAGGGCCGCGTCGTTCCGTCCGGC
>CAYVFO010000047.1:0-17761 GCA_964450975.1 uncultured Elusimicrobia bacterium
CGAGCTTGGCGGCGTGGTGAAGGACGACCTTCTCGCCGGGCTCGAGGCCGAGCGTCGTCTCGATGTCGCGGACGACGCCGGCGAGCGCCAGGAGCGTCGCGGGATCGGGGCGGCGGCCGCTGTGGTTCAAGCGGACGATCGCGACGCGGACGGAGACCGCGATCGCCTTGAGCAGCTCGTCGGAGAGTCGGGAGGAGTGCGTGACGATGCCGAACGGGCCGCGGTACACTTTCGAGGCGGAGTCGCCCTCGAGGCCCTCGGAGCCGAGCTTCTGGACGGCCTCGTGCGTGAGCTTCGCGCGGTCCCAGATCAGCTTGGAGACGCGCGCCGTCTCGCCCAGGTCGGAGACGCCGTGCAGCGACGCGCGCATGAGCTGCTGGAGACGCTCGGCGTAGCGGTTGACGTGCGTCGTGAGCTGGGGCTTCGGCGCGGCGAGGAGCTTCTCCTCGAGCTTGTCCATCGCGAGGAGCATGTACTTGTCGAAGAGGCCGTCGCGGCGGAGGATGCGGACGAGAGCGGGCGGGACGGTCCAGCCGGCCTCGAAGTTCGCGGCGAGATCGAGGAAGTCGCGCTCGGAAGGCGCCGTCAGGCCGTCGACCTGATAGCGCTCGTACTTGTGGACGACGCGGTCGTTCTTGACGTCGAGCTCGCCGGCGGTGTAGCGGCGGGCGCCCCACTCGGAGTAGCCCTTGTAGAGGGCCTTGACCTCTTCGTCCTTGGATTCGCGGCGGTTCTCGTCGAGCGAGCGCAAGCGCAGGACGAGCTGCGCCGGCGTGAACTTCTGCGAGCGGCGCTCGGGGCGCTGGAACGCGGTCTCGACGACGTTGACCTGCAGGATCTCGCGGTACGCGCGCAGCCACGACGGCGAGAGCTTGGCCTTGAGCTCGTCGATGACTTCCTCCGGCAGCGCGGCGCGCTTGAGCTCGGAGGAGAGCACGCGGAACGTGGACGCCCAGAGGCGGTCGGCGACGTCGCGGCCGGTCTCGTCCTTGGGCTCGAGGTAGAGGCTCTCCGCGCCGTGCGTGAGCGCGCGGTACATCGCGTCGAGCTCGGCGCGAGTCTTGACCTGGCCCATGAGGCGCAGCGCGCCGGCGCGGCGCGCGGCCGGTCCGAGGCCGGCGGAGGCGCGCAGGAAGTCCTCGAGATTGGAGCCCTTCTCCTGGACGAGCTCGAGCTGGCGCGTCACGAGCTCGCCGGAAAGGCCCTTGCCGGAGACGACGCCGCCGCGGCCGACGGAGAGCTCGACGGAGCGGGTGCCCTCGAAGTCGGGCTTGCCCTTCAGGATGTCGCGGTAGGCTTCCTCGACGACCGCGCGCTCGTCGGCGCCGAGCGCGCGCTTGGTCTTCTCCTTCTCGACGAAAGCCTCGAGCTTGTGCAGGCGCTCGTCGACGGTTCCCTCGGAGGCGGCTTTGCGCGCGCGGGCCTCGAAGCGGTCGAGGGCCGACGGGCGGCGCGAGGACTCGCGGCGCTGCATCCATACCGGGTTCGCGGGGACCGGCGCGGGCTTGTACTGCTCGAGCGCCTCGTCGAGGTGGTCGAGCATGTTCGCGCGGCGCAGGTCGGCGTGCGGGTGCACGTCGCGCACGCGCTCCATCGCCTGGGCGATCTCGCCCTTGTCGCGGCGCGAGAACATCGCATAGTCCTTCGCGAGCTTGTCGTAGGCGGCGTCGAGCTCGTAGAGCGTGTCGAGCGCCTTGCGGGGATCGTAGCCGGCGAGCGCGATGAGCTTGATCGCCTCGTAGTCGGCCTCGAACTCGTGGAAATGGCCGAGCATCTCGTGGCTGCCCGCGAAGCCCTTCAGGTGCTCGCGCCAGTTGTGGTTGAGCTCGTGCGCGATGACGAAGGCGAGCTGCTCCTCGGTCTTGAGCGCCCGCAGCAGTCCGAGAGAGAGGAAGACGTTCGAGACGCGGAAGGGCTTGGCGACGGAGGCCTTGGACTCGATGAACTCGGCCTCGGACTCCGTGATCGTCGTGAACGCGTTCGGCAAGAACGAGTTGCCGACGAAGACCTGGACCGACTCCTTCGGAAGGCCCGCGGCCTTCACGAGGCGGGCGGCGATGCGCGTCAGGTCCTTGTGCAGGATGCCGTCGCCGACGTCGCCGCCCATCTGCTCCTGCAGGACGTCGCGCGCGTCGAGCTGGACGTCGCGGCGCAGCCGGAGGAGCTCCTTGACCGCCTCGGAGGAGAGTCCCTCGGCGACGGTGCCCTTGTCGACGGGCGCCGGCTTCTTGGCCTGCGTGCCGTCGAAATCGGCGCCCGCTTCGGAGACTTCGGTCTCGGCGCCCTTCTTCTCGCCTTTCTTCTCGGGACGCGCGGCCTGCGCGGGCGCGTTCTTCCGGCGATCGGGGACATGAGCCGCGGGGATGATCGGGGTCAGCGCGGGCGGCAGGGCCTTGGCGGCGACGGCCTGGGCCGTCGCGACGACGCCGGGAACCGGCGCGGCGTTGAGCGTCGGGAGTGAGGGCGCCGAGAGCCCGGGAGCGAGCGCGGGAGCCGAAAGCTGGGGCGAGGACGTCAGCGGCAGGACGACGCCGGTCTGGGGGACGGTCGTGACGACCCGCCCGCGCGTCTGCGCGAGGGCGCTCTCCAGAGGAGAGAGCGCGAGGACCAAGGACAGCAGGGCGGCGAGGCTGCGTCTCACTGAAACCAGTGTAATAGTTGATCCAGGTCAATTTGTCGGGCCGATAGGAACGTTTGAGCGCGGCATTTGGCCCATCCCGATTTGGGCCCCGCGCCCGGGACCTCGTATAATAAGGATATGGTCTGCGGACAATGCGGCACTCGCGAGGCGACGACGCTCGTCACGACCGTCGCCCACAACCAGCTCAAGAAGCAGGCTCTCTGCTCGACGTGCGCGGGCGACCTCGAGATCGGCGCGGAATTCGACGCCCTCGCCCAGGCGATCCTCGGCCTCGGCGGCAGGCACCGGGCCCCGGCCGCGCGGTGCGCGACGTGCCGGACCTCGTTCGCTTCCTTTAAAGAGCACGGCCGCCTCGGCTGCCCGAACTGCTACGAGCACTTCCACCAGCAGATCCGCGACCTCCTGCCGCGCATCCACGCCGGCGCCTATCAGCACCGCGGCAAGACCCCGGGGAGGCGCTAGGATGCAGCTGCACAACATGCTGCGCTTCAAGACAGCGTGGGCCGAGGCCCGCGGCCCCGAGCACGAGGTCGTGATGTCGACCCGCGTGCGCCTCGCGCGCAACCTGCGCGGCCCGTTCCCGGGACATCTCGGCCCCCACACGCTCAAGAAGACGCTCGACCACGCCTTCCAGTCGCTCAAGCTCGCGGGTCTGCGCGACGCGGCGTACTTCAAGATGTCCGACCTCGACGAGACCGACCGCGAGTTCCTCGTCGAGCGGCATCTCGCGTCCCCGCACCTCGCGGCGCATCCGGCGCAGCGCGGCATCGCGGTCGCCGAGAACGAGACGATCGTCGTCATGGTCAACGAGGAGGATCATCTCCGGCTCGCCTGCCTGCTGCCCGGCCTGCAGGTGCGCGAGGCCCACGCCTCGGTGGACCGGCTCGACGACGGCCTTTCCGCCGTGCTCGACTTCGCGTTCCGCGACGACCTGGGCTACCTGACGGCATGCCCGACCAACCTCGGCACGGGCATGCGCGCGTCGTGCCTCGTGCACCTGCCCGGCCTCTCGTCCACGGGGGCGATCGGCCGAGCGCTCGAGAGCCTGGGGCGCGCGGGCGTGATCGCGCGCGGCCTGCACGGCGAGGGCACGAAGGTCGTCGGCGACTTCTTCCAGCTCTCGAACGCGACGGGCTTCGGGCGCACCGAGAGCGAGATCCTCGCCGCGCTCGACAAGACGGTCGGCGCGGTCGTCGCGCGCGAAAAGGAGGCCCGCGAGGCGCTGTCGACGGGCTCCGCCAAGCTTCGCCTCGAGGACGAGGTCCATCGCGCGCTCTCCGTCATGCAGGGCGCGCGTTTGCTCTCGTTCGAGGAGTGCGCGCAGTACCTGTCGCGCGTGCGGCTGGGCCTGGCACTCGGCTGGCGGCTGGGGCCGGACCTCGCGGTCGTCAACGAGCTCACGCTCTCGACGCAGCCCGCGCATCTCGACCTGCTCGCCGAGAAGGTGCTGTCCCCCCTCGACCGCGACGCGCTGCGCGCGTCGCTCGTCCGCCGGCGGCTTAAGGCTTCTTCTTAGGCGGAGCGGGCGTCCACTTCTCGCCCTTCTTCGCGGCCGCGCGCGCGTCCGGCGGCCACAGGTCGCCCGCGCAATAGGCGGCCGAGCCCAGATCGCTGATCTGCTTGAGCCCCTTATCTTCCTTCTCGTCGTTGGCGAGGCCGTTGATCGTCATGAGGCCGATGAGGAACGGGTAGAGCTTCTTGCGCATGTCGTCGCGCAGCGCGGCGTTGGCCTTCGCGAGCTCCGCGCCCTCGACGGGGTCCTTGGAGTACTTGAGGCCCGCCGGCCACTGGTAGACGAAGGAGAACGCGCGGATCGCGCCCTCGCGGATGACGTCGCTCTCCTTGCGGTTCGTCCAGACTTTCGCGAGCACCTTCGCGGTGCGCTCGGTGCGGTCGGTCGTGGCCAAGGTCCGCATCGCGTAGACGCGCAGCGGGATCGTCTCGTGGACCCAATGCTCCGGCTTGAGCTCGATCGTGCCCGTGATCGACTCGTCGCCGATGACGGCCTCGATCGAGTCGCGGAAGCTGTCGACGCTGCGGATCACGCTCGCGGACTCGAGCGCGCGGCCGAGGACCTTGGGGTCGCGGGACTTGAGGAGCAGGTTGACCGACTCGATGATCGCCTTGGAGACGTTCGTCGGAGAGGCGGCGGTGTTGGCGTAGAGGACCGTCGGGAACTTCGCGTTCTTCATCGAGCTGAAGCACGACTGGAACCCGAGATGCTCGGTGAGCTTCTTGTCCTGTCCGTTGAAGACCCGGTGGAGGCTCGCCGGATCGGTGTACTGATGGTAGCCCCGGACGCCGCAGGTGCCGGTCGTGCTGTCGCCGTGGGTCCAAAGCTTGCGCATCGAGTTGTCCGCGTACGCGGCGGCCCAGAGCAGGTCGAGGTACTTCACCTGGACGTCGACGGGCGCCCCCGCCACGACCCAGTCCGCGGCGGGCGGGATCAGGCAGACCTGGGCGATCTGATTGATGTCGCTGCCCCGGTCGAGGCTGGTGCGGTTGATGGCCTGGACGATGCCGGGGGTCTTGTGGGTGTACCAGTAGAAGGGCGGCGTTTCCGCCAGCTTCGAGGCCGGTTCGGCGACGACGAGAGCCTTGTTGGGGTCGGCCGCGGACGCGGCGGAGGCGAGCAGGAGCAGCATGGCCGGGAGAGGGGGTCTCATACCCCCAGGATAGGCCCGAAACCCGGCCATTGCAAGGTCAAAAAAAGGTCCCCCCTTCGATTGACTTAGGTCAACACCGGCCGCCCGGGGCGGTGCTAAAATACGACATGGTCAAGGTCAAGCACGCGAAGCTGAAGGCGTGGGTGGACGAGATCACCCAGATCTGCACCCCCGACGCGGTCGTCTGGGTGGACGGCTCCGAAGAGGAGCGAAAGCGGCTCGAGCGGCGCGGCGTCGCGCGCGGCCAGCTCATCCCGCTGGATTCCGAGAAGTTCCCCGGCTCCTACTACAGCCGCTCCAAGGCCAACGACGTCGCCCGCACCGAGCACCTGACCTACATCTGCACCAAGGACAAGGAAGCGGTCGGCCCGACGAACAACTGGATGTCGCCCGAGGACGGGTACAAGAAGGCCCGCGAGATCCTGAAGGGCTCGATGGTCGGCCACACCCTCTACGTCATCCCCTTCTCGATGGGCCCCGTCGGCAGCCCGTTCTCCAAGATCGGCGTCGAGCTCACCGACTCCATCTACGTGGTCCTCAACATGCGCATCATGACGCGCATCGGCCAGAGCGTCCTCGACCAGCTCGGCACCGACGGCGAGTTCGTGAAGTGCCTGCACTCCAAGGCCGACCTCGACGTCAACAAGCGCATGATCCTCCACTTCCCCGAGGACAATACGATCTGGTCGGTCGGCTCCGCCTACGGCGGCAACGCCCTGCTCGGCAAGAAGTGCTTAGCACTGCGCATCGCCTCCTGGCAGGCGCGCAAGGAAGGCTGGCTCGCCGAGCACATGCTCATCCTCGGCGTCGAGAAGGACGGCAAGACCGAGTACATCGTCGCCGCGTTCCCCTCCGCCTGCGGCAAGACGAACCTGGCCATGCTCATCCCGCCCGAGGGCCTCAAGGGCAAGGGCTACAAGATCTGGACCGTCGGCGACGACATCGCCTGGCTGCGCGTCGGCCCCGACGGCCGCCTGTGGGCCTGCAACCCCGAGGCCGGCTTCTTCGGCGTCGCGGTCGGCACGAACTCCAAGTCCAACCCGAACGCGGTGAAGACGGTCATGAAGAACACGATCTTCACGAACGTTCTCCTCGGCGACGATCTCACCGTCTGGTGGGAGGACGGCGAGGGCGCGCCGCCCGCCTCCGGCACGAACTGGGAAGGCAAGCCGTGGAAGCCCGAGTTCAAGGACAAGGACGGCAAGCCGCTGCTCGGCGCGCACCCGAACTCCCGCTTCACCGCCCCCGCCGCGCAGTGCCCGTCGATCGCCCCGAATTGGGAAGACCCGAAGGGCGTTCCGATCTCCGCGATCGTCTTCGGCGGCCGCCGCGAGCGCCTCGCTCCGCTGGCCTTCGAGTCCTTCGATTGGAACCACGGCGTCTACGTCGGCGCGACCGTCGCCTCCGAGCGCACGGCCGCGGCCGTCGGCAAGGTCGGCGAGATCCGCCGCGACCCGATGGCGATGCTCCCGTTCTGCGGCTACAACATGGGCGAGTACTTCGAGCACTGGCTGAACATGGGCTCGAAGATCCCGAAGCCGCCGAAGATCTTCCACGTCAACTGGTTCCGCAAGGACGAGAACGGCAAGTTCCTCTGGCCCGGCTACGGCGAGAACCTGCGCGTCATCGAGTGGATCCTCGCGCGCTCGCGCGGCGAGGGCAAGGCGCAGAAGACCCCGATCGGCTGGGTGCCGACCGAGGACGCGATCGACTTGAGCGGCATCGAGCTCAAGCCCGGAGCGATGCGCGACCTGCTCTCGGTCAAGCCCGAGGAGTGGACGTCCGAGCTCGACGGCGTGAAGTCCTTCTTCGACACCTTCGGCTCGAAGCTGCCGAAGGAGCTCACGCGCCAGTACGAGGCTCTGAAGGACCGCCTCAAGACGAAAGTCCCCGCGTAAGCGGAGGCCGGTCCGAAACGAAGGCCCCCGAAAGGGGGCCTTCTTATTTGGCGGGCACGGTCAGTCGCCCCCTCTCGTCCTCGAGGGGCTTTCCGTCGTTGAGCCACGACACCGCCGTGCGCGACTTCGCCGGGGCGAGCGAGCGCGCCGCGCTCTCGACGGCGCCGCCCCCGGTTCCGAGCCCCGACGGCCCGACCGCCGCCCAGCCCCAGCCCGCGACGAGCAGGCCGAGCAGGACCGCGCGCTTGAGCGCCAGGCGCCTCTCCGCGGCGAGCTCGGCTTCGCTCACATGGCCTCCTTCGGTCCCGGCCGCCGCGCGCCGATCCAGACGAGCCAGGCCAGCCCGTAAGCCCATGGCGCGCAAAAATAGAGGAACGGCAGGAGGAGCAGGCCGGACTCGATCGCCGCGCCGGCGCCGGTCTCCTCGCAGAAGCGGTTGAAGCGCGCGGCGCGCAGCCCCCACGCGTCGGAGAACAGCGGCCGGGAGCACGCGCGGCAGGAGGCGGCGAGGCGCGGCACGATCTCCTCGCAGCCCGGGCACGCGCGCGCGTCCCGCGCGGCCCGCGGGCCGGAGTAGTAGAACGAGGGCGCGGGCCGCTTGGCGCGCTCGATCTTCTCGCGCAGGCCGGTCTGCTGGACGATCGCGTACGATTTCTCCCAATACTTGAGCGCGAGGACCGGGTCTTCGAGGGTCGAGTAGGCGTCGCCGAGCAGCTCGAGCGACATCGGGTTGCGCTCGTCCTCGGCCAGCGCGCGCCGGCAGCCGGCCGCGCGCTCGCGAAGCTCCTCGAGGCGCGTGCCCCACGCGGGCTCGTCTCCGACGAACGCCCAAATGCCGACCGCCGCCGCGAACGCGAGTCCGAGCGCCGCGGCCGCCGTCTGCTGGAACGCCGTCGCGAGCAGGACGCAGGTCAGCACCCACATGAAATAGAACAGCCGCGGCAGGTTCACGTACGCGAGCCCGGTCTCCGTGCTCCGGAGCATGAACATCCCCGCTCCGGTCACGACGGCGAGAGCCCATGCGCCCCAGGCGAACGCGATCATCCCCTCAAGGGTAGGGCGGCCGGGCGAGCCTGTCAATGGAACGATCGGTTAATCGCCCCACGGCACCCTCCCGCCGCCTGAACCAAGGTCCGTGCGGCCTAAGAGATTTACGCGACCGGTCATCCGGAATCAGCTTTCTGGCATCCTCGACTATGGCTTGGAAGGGGGTGTCGGCATACGGAACCAAAAGAAGCCTGAAGCCCATGGCCGCGTACGCTTTGCGCCACGTCGACAGGAGGCAGTCCTCCTGCGCCTCGAGACGAGATACTTGAGATTGAGCCATTCCGGAGGCGCGTGCGAGATCGATCTGCCTCAGATCGAGCCTGAGCCGCGTGAATTGAATCAGCCGCGGCGCGGGCCAATCACGGACTTCAGGAGGCAGCCGCCGGGCGGCCTCGAGCACGACCTCGTGAATCTCCGGCCCCAACGCCGCGGCCGCTGCTGCGAGCGCGGCGCGTCCGCGCTCGCCCATTTCCCTCCACTCCCGTTCATCGATCATATTCAAGGTTCCTATCCCCGCTTTCGCAAGAAAGTGGGGATCGCATAAATCGATGCCTGCTCATCCCCTCTACCTTTCATACGATCGAGCCCCCCAAGAAGTTCCCTGTTGCGCCGGGCCGCCGCATCCTTTATGCTTACGTCTCGATCGTTTGGAATCCGGATGGATCTCTTGAACCTCCTGCTGTCCGTCTCCGCCGCCCTCGCCCTCGCCAAGGGCCTGGGTTTCCTCGCGCGCAAAGCCGGCCAGCCGCCCGTCCTCGGCGAGCTCGCCGCGGGGCTTCCCATCGCCGCCGGCATGCTGCCGTTCTTCGATCCCGGTAGCCCCGCGCTCCATTGGCTCGCGGAGGCAGGACTCGTCGTCCTGCTGATCGAGACCGGGCGGCACTGCGACCCGCGGAAGCTCGCCCAAGCCGGTCCGGCGGCCGCCGGCGTCGCCGTGATCGGCGTCGTGGTCCCGTTCGTCCTCGGCTGGGCGGTCATGGCCGCGCTCGGGCGCGGCGGTCGCGAGGCCGTGTTCGTCGGCGCGGCGCTGACCGCGACCTCCGTCGGCATCACCGCGCGCGTGCTCGCCGACCTCGGCAAGCTCGCGGCGCCGGAAACGCTGATCATCCTCGGAGCCGCCGTGCTCGACGACGTGATCGGCATCGGCCTGCTCGCCGCGCTGCAGGGCTTCTCCTTCTCGGGCGCGCTCGTGATCGCGGCGTTCGCGGGCGGAATCGCTCTCGGCCGCTCCGGGCGCGACGCCCGCGCGTCGGAGCTGCTCGAGCCGCTCGGCGAGTGGCTCACGCCGTTGTTCTTCGTGATGGTCGGCGCTCGAGTGAGCTTCGGCGCCGTCGCCGCCGTTCCGGCGCTCCTCCTGCTGGCCGCCGCCGTCGCGGGCAAGCTCGCGTCCGGGCTCGCGGTGCGCGACCCCGCGCTCAGGCGCTGGGCGGTCGGCGCGGGCATGATCCCGCGCGGCGAGGTCGGCCTCGTGTTCGCCGGGATCGGACTCTCGGCGGGCGCGCTCGATCCCGGACTCTACGGCGCGGTCGTGCTGATGGCCGTCGCGACGACTTTCCTCGCGCCGCCGCTCCTCAAGAAAGCCTTCGCTTAAGTCGCGCGCGCGAGCGCGTGGATGAGGACGCCGGGCCGCGGCTCGCAGGAGCGGACGAGCGCAAATCCCGCCTTCTCCCAGTAGCCCTTCGCGCGGCCGCCGCAGAACACGTGCACCTTGTTCACGCCGACGCGCCGCATCTCGGCGAAGGTCAGCTCGAGCAGCTTGCCGCCGAGCCCCTTGCTCCGGTGCTCCTTGGCGACGTTCATGTGCACGTGGCCGGGGTTGTCGCGCCAGAACGCCGTCAGGAACTCCGTTCCGAAGAAGCCGCGCGAGTCTGGCGTCGGCTTAAGCTCCGCGACGACGCGGCGCTCGAAGGTGAGGGTGTCGGGGCTGGCGACGACGTAGCCGGCGATCTTCCCCCCTTCCTCGGCGACGAAGCCCCACTCCGGGCAGAGGATCCGGTAGGGTCCGATCCAGCGCTCGGCGAACGCCTCGCGCTCGGAGGGATCGACGGGCTCGCCCTGCGCGCCGGTGTCGGCGCAGAGGGCGGCGATCGCCGCCCAGTCCTCGCGGCGCGCGGGCCGCACGGAGCTCACGGCTTGCGCAGGCCCGCGAGCTTCTCGGCCACGAACGCCGGGCCGATCAGGAAGTGCCAGACGTTGTCGAGCAGGGCCGGGCGGTTCTTCTCGTACACCTCGTGGCCGTAGATCTGGAAGATCCAGCCGACGATGAACGCCGCCCACGCGACCCAGCCCGGCGTGAAGAGGCCGAGGACGGCGGAGACGGAGATGAACGCGGCCATGAGCAGGCCGACGCGCTTGTCCCACGAGAAGTACACGGGCAAGAGCAGCGCGGCGAGCGGGAACGGCGAGCCGATCTGCGTCCACAGCACGACCGCGAACACGATCAGCGGGATGCCGATCATGTGCGTGCGCTGGTTGCCCTCGGTGCGGTGATACGCCGCGTAGTCCGCCGAAAGGGACGCGTAGTCCATCTTCCTCATGCCACCCCCGCCATCGTCTTGTCGAGCCGGCCCTTGAGGTCGCCGGCCGCGGCCGCGTCCTTGATGCCGTCGAGATTGATGCGCACGTTCTCCGCCGCGCACAGCGCCGCGGCCTTGAGCAGGTGCATCGCGCAGTTGATGTCCGAGACGACGCCCGGATGCGCGTTCGGCGCCGACGCCTTCGCCGTCGCGAGCGCCCCCGCTGCCGTCTGCGCGGTCTTGAGCGGCACCTCGGCGGCGTGCTTGAGCGCCTCCTGCATGAGCGCCGAGCGCTTCGGGTCGTCCTTGGGCAGCGCCATCGCGTCCATGAAGCGGTCGAACGCCTTCGCGTCGTCCTCGGCCAGCCGGTCGAACTTCTCCCGCATCTCGCCGAGCGTCTTGTGCGCGGCCGCGAGCGCGGGACGCTTCGCCTCGTCGAGCTTCTTCGACTTCAAGGTGATGCCGAGCGCCATCTGCCCGAGGCCGCAGCCCATCGCGCCGGAGACCGCCGCGGCGGAGCCGCCGCCGGGGGTCGCGTCGGTGTTCGAGAGCGCCTCCGCCATCGTGCGGCCGGCGGATTTCCAGTCGCCCCCGCCGATCGCGCCCACCGCTTCCAGGCGGTTCTCGAGGATCTGCACCTCGGGGTGAAAGTTCTCGAGCTGCAGCGTCTGGATCGCGAAGTCGACGAGCGCCTCGCGCGGCAGCAGGCCGACGATCTCCGTGGATTTGATCTTGGCCTTGTGCTCCTCGGCGAGCATCATCGTCTTCGCGAGCACCGTCGCCATCGACGTCGTCTTGTAGTCGGTCAGCACGGTCGAGATCTGCACCTGCTTGCGCGCCGCGAGATCGATCTCCTTGCCGCGCACGCACGGCAGGCCGCCGCCGGAGGCGCGCACGCGCTTGGCGATGTCCTTGCCCGCGTTCATGTCGTGCGTGTCGAGATTGAGGTTGAAGTTGACGATCTGCCGGCGCGCGCCGACGGCGACCGCGCCCGCGGTCGGATGGATCGCGTTCGGGCCGAAGTCGGGCGTCCGCGTCTCGTCCTTGCCGATCAGGTCGCGCAGGCCCTCGAACTGGCCTTTGCGCACGTTCGCCAAGTCCTTGCGCTCCGGGCGGCGCGCGGCGTGGTCGTAGAGATACGTCGGGATCTTGAGCTCGCGGCCGATGCGCTCGCCGAGCTTCTCCGCGAGCTTCGCGCAGTCCTCGATCGTGACGCCGGCGACGGGGATGAACGGGATCACGTCGACGGCGCCCATGCGCGGATGCTCGCCCTTGTGGACGGTGAGGTCGATGAGCTTCATCGACGTCTCGGCGACGCGGAAGCAGGCCTCCACGCACGCGTCGGGCGCGCCGACGAACGAAAGAACGCACCGGTGATGGTCGGCGTCGATCTCGACGTCGAGGATGGTCACGCCGGCCGACTTCGCGGCCTCGACGACCTGGTCGACCTTCTTGCGGTCGCGGCCTTCCGAGAAATTAGGGACGCATTCGACGAGCTTCATGTCTTCTCCTATTTTACTTCGCCGCCCGTCGGGGCGGCGTTAACCTTTGATAACGAGGGTCTTCGGCTCCGTGAAATCCTCGATCGCGTAGCGCACGCCCTCGCGGCCTATCCCGCTGTCCTTGACGCCGCCGTACGGCATCGCGTCGGAGCGGAAGGACGGGATGTCGTTGACGATGATCCCGCCGACGTCGAGCACCTGGTACGCGCGCTGCACGAACGCCAGATCGTTGGTGAAAAGGCCCGCCTGCAGGCCGTAGCGCGACGCGTTGATGCGGTCGAGCGCCTCTTCCTTGCTCGACACGGCGTCGAGCGTCGCGACGGGGCCGAACGCCTCCTCGCACGACAGCTTGCAGTCGGCGGGCACGCCTTCGAGAAGCGACGGCGGGATCGTGAGTCCGTTCCGTGGCCCGCCGGTCCAGAGTTTCGCGCCCTTGGCGACGGCTTCCTTGAGCCACTCCTCGACGCGGATCGCGCTCTTTTCGTCGATGAGCGGGCCGACGTCGGTGTTCTCGTCCTTCGGGTCGCCGACGACGAGGCCCTTGATGTTCTCGACGAGCAGCTTGCGGAACTCCGCGTGGACTTCCTTCTCCACGAAGATGCGCTGCACCGAGATGCACACCTGGCCCGAGTAGTAGAACGCGCCCCACGCGCAGCGCGCGGCGGCCCACGGGAGGTCGGCGTCCTTCGCGACGCACACCGCCGCGTTGCCGCCGAGCTCGAGGCAGCTGTGCGCCTTCACGGCGAGCGATTTGAGCCTCCAGCCGACCGCGGTCGAGCCGGTGAAGGAGAAGATCCGGAAGCGCTCGTCGCGGACGAGCGCCTCGGCGGCGGGAATCGGCCCGGAGACGACGATGGCCGCCTCGGCGGGCCAGCCGGCCTCGACGAGGAGACGGATCAGCAGCTCCGCGGTCTTCGGGCAGCGGGGATCGGGCTTGAGGACGAAGGGCACGCCGGCGGCGACGGCCGGAGCGACCTTGTGCGCGACGAGGTTCAGCGGGAAGTTGAACGGCGTGATGAAGAGCGCGGGCCCTCGCGGCACGCGCTTGACCACGGCCCAGCGGCCCTCGGAGTTCGCGTCGAGGTCGAGCGGCAGCGCCTCGCCGGCGATGCGGCGCGCCTCCTCCCCCGCCCAGCGCACGGTGAACGCGGCGCGCGCGGCCTCGCGGCGCGCCTCCTTGAGCGGCTTGCCGACCTCGGCGCAGATCAGCTTCGCGAATTCCTCCGCGCGCTTCTCGAGCTCGCCCGCGGCCTCGAG
Source organism: uncultured Elusimicrobia bacterium (assembly GCA_964450975.1). GTDB lineage: Bacteria > Elusimicrobiota > Elusimicrobia > UBA1565 > UBA9628 > GWA2-66-18. The sequence continues at coordinate 13,528 of CAYVFO010000047.1, forward strand.
CAGGATCTTCGCGCGCACGTAGGCCGGCAGATTCGCCTTGCCGGCGGCGGCCGCGCAGCGCGCCGCGACGACGGCGGCCGACTCCGCGTTCGTCAGTTCAGCCCGAGCCAGTTCAACCATTTCTTGAGATTCCTGAAGTCCTTCGCGAGGTGATCGGGCTTGGAGGCGACGAGCTCCTTCCAATCCGCGTATCCGGTGCCGACGGCGATCGTCTTGAAGCCGGCCTTCTTGCCCGCGGAGACGTCGAAAGGGGTGTCGCCGATCACGTAGACGTCGTCGTGCGTGAACGGATGCTTGGCGAGCTTCTTGGCCCGCGTGACGGCCTTGCGCAGCAAAGTGTGGCGGTGGAACGCGTCGGAGCCGTAGCCGCCGAAGAGGAAGTACGCGTTGAAGCCGGAGGGCTCGAGCTTGATGCGCGCGCCCTTCTCCATGTTGCCCGTGCCGAGGCCGAGCAGCACGCGCTCGTCGCGGCTCAAATGCTTGAGCAAGGTCTTGAGGCCCGCGGGAATGTGATACGTCTTCGTGCGGATCGCGGACTTCACGTAATAGGGCAGGTGCTCGAGGTACGCCTGATGCAGCTTCTCGACGGCGGCGCGCGTGGGCTTCTTGCCCGTCGCGTACTTGTACGTCGCGCCGAAGTTGTAGAGGTCGGTGCGGCCCGCGAGCGAAAGCTCCGAGCACGCGTGCTTGCGGCCGTAAAGGACATGGGCCGCCTTATTGAGAGCCTTCCGGCCCGCGCCGCCGCCGCGGATCAAGGTGCCGTCGATGTCGAAGAGGAGGACCTTCACGCGGCCCCGTGCACGACCAGGCCTTTCTTCATCGTCCATTTCACGGTCGGCGCGCCGAACCAGTAGGCGATCTCGCGGTGATCCTCGGCGTCCCAGCAGACGAGGTCGGCCTTCTTGCCCGCCTCGAGCGAGCCGTGCGTCTTCCCGAGGCCCGCCGCGAACGCGCCGTTGATCGTCGCCGCGACGAGCGCCTCGCCGGGCGTCATCTTCATCTGCGTGCACGCGATCGAGACGATCGTGCGCATGTCCCAGCACGGGCACGTCCCGGGGTTGTAGTCGGTCGCGAGCGCCACGGCCGCGCCCGAGTCGAGCAGACGGCGCGCCGGCGGATAGGGCTTGGCGAGGAAGTAGTTCGAGCCGGGCACCAGGCACGCGACGGTGCCGGACTTCGCGAGCGCGGGCAGGTCGGCTTCCTCGACGCAGTCGAGGTGGTCGGCCGACACGGCGCCGCGCTTCACGGCGACCGCGAGCGAGCCGAGCCGCGAGAGCTGCTCGGAGTGGACCTTGAGCCCGAGACCCGCCTCCTTTCCGGCGTCGGCGATCTTCTCGAGGTCGGCGACGTCGAAGTAGCCGCGCTCGCAGAACAAGTCGACGAACGACGCGAGCCCATCGGCGGCGACGCGCGGGATCATGTCCTCGCAGACGCGCGTCACGTACTCGTCCTTGCGGTGCTTGAGCTCGGGCGGAACCGCGTGCGCCCCGAGGAACGTCGTCACGACCTCGAGCGGGCCGCGGTCGCCGACCGCCTTCGCCGCGCGCAGCAGCTTGAGCTCGTTGTCCAAGTCGAGGCCATAGCCCGACTTCGCCTCGATCGTCGTCGTGCCGCTCGCGAGGAAGTCGAACGTCCGCTTGCGGAACGCGGCGGCGAGATCGGCCTCCGTCGCCCCGCGCACGCCGTTGACGGTCCAGAGGATCCCCCCGCCCTCGGCCGCGATCTCGGCGTAGGAGCGGCCCGAGACGCGCTTCTCGAAGTCGTCGAGACGCGGGGCGGCGAAGACGGGGTGCGTGTGCGCGTCCACGAAGCCGGGGAGGACCACCTTGCCGCCCGCCGACACCTTGTCGGCGGTCTTGGCCTTCGGGTGGGCGCGGACCTTGGCCTCGGGGCCCGCGTCGAGGATGAGGCCCTTCTCGATCAAGACCGCGCCGCCGCGCACGAGGCCGAGCGAGCCCTTGTGGGACCCGGAGCGGGGCTCCTGGGGGCCGGCCATGGTGAGCAGTTCGGAGGCGTTGAGGACGAGCGTAGCCATCGGGGGTATTCTACGAAATACGACCTGGCACGGCGGCCGGGCGGGGGTTATACTGGCCTTTGGAACCCCCTATGTCCCGGCTCCTCCTCGCCGCCCTTCTGGCCGCCCCGGCCGCCGCCGAGCTGGGCTCCCCGGGCTCGCTCGAGATGGCCAAGTACGTGACCTGGAAGGGCCCCAAGGGCTGGCGCGTCGAGGAGTACGCCAACGGCGGCGGCGCCGACCCCGTCGTCGCCTACGTCTACGGCCAGGACCGCCTGACGGTGCGCCTTTTCGGAGCCCCCGGCTCGGCCTACAAGGACGCGGCCGCCTTTTTCGCCGGCCCGGCCGCGACGTCGATGGGCAAGAAGCCCGGCTCGAGCGGAACGGCCAAGGTCGCCGGCAAGACTTTGCCCGTCCGAACGCGGACCTTCCCCGTCATGCTCGGCGACCCGCACACGCGCGGCGCCGCGCCGCCTCTGACGGGGCGCGAGCGCTTCGTCGTCCTGCCGCTGGCCGAAGGCCGCTTCGCGGTCCTCGCCATGGCGCGCGAGTCCCCCGCACCCGATCTCGAGCGGACCGGCGAGAAGGCCTGGAAGGCCTTTTTGGCGTCCGTCGCCCCGGCCAAGAGGCCCACCCGAAAAGGCCCCGAGGGCCCTGGGCGGTCCAAGGGATGAACCGTACACTTATAGGAATGAAGGCCTTCCGGCTGCTGGCCCTCCTGCTCGCCTCCGCGATCAACGCGGGGGCCGGCGTCATTTCCCTCGAGGTGCCGCTGTCCCCGACGCCGACCGGCGTGTCCGGCGCCTCGGTGCTGACGAGCCCGCTCGCGAACACCTTCCCGCTCGCGCTCTCGCCGAACACGCCGAGCCTCTCGCCGGCGTATAAACCCTCGATCCCCCCCGGCGCGATCCCGGTCGCGGCCGCGCTCAAGCCGACCGCCCTCAAGGCCGTCGCCGTTCCCTCGATCGCCGCGATGCCGGCGGGCCTCGCCCCCGCCGCGCTCAAGCCCGTCGTCTCCGCCCCGGCAAAGAATTCGAAGAACCCGGCGAAAGTCATCGACTCGCTGCGCGAGCACGGCGCCGAGTCGGGCAGCGTCTCGAATCTCGACGGCGAGAACGGCAAGACCGCCCTCGAGCGCAACTTCATGTCCGCCGCCTCGCTCGACGACGGGATCAATGCCGGCGATTCCGGCGGGAAGGACGACGGGAAGAATCTCAAGCCGAAGACGGACTCGCGCCCGCTGCTCGAGCGCATGCTCGAGAAGGTCAAGCTCGACGACCGCGGCAAGGCCGACGAGAAGAAGGCGCTCGCGGACGCGTTCAAGCGCATGCTCGACACGCCGACCGGCCGCCGCTACGCCGAGGAGTTCTTGGCCGAGGGCATCACCGCCGTCGTGCACTTCGAGGATTTCCCCGACTCGCAGCTCTACCTCGTGGGCGGCAAGAAGCGCTTCTACGCCGCGCAGGCCTACACCGACTGGCGCCAGGAAGGCTACGCCGAGATCCGCCTCAACCGCCACTACGTCGACGGCGATCCCGACTACCTGCGCGAGTCGCTGCCGTCGGTGATCGGCCACGAGCTCCTCGGCCACGGCCTCTGGTACGGCCGCGCCGCGAAGGAGAACCTCTACCTCGCGTTCCACTACCACGAGCTCAACGAGACGCACGCGCGCGTCGTCGGCTGGTCGATCGACCACGAGCTCGACGGCCGCATCGAGGAGCAGGGCGCCTGGACGTACCTGCAGGATCCGACCTACTACCTGCGCAGCCTCAAGATGCGCCTGCCCTACTACGCGGTCACGTTCTCGCGCCGGGAGATGGCCGACGCCATCGGCAGCATGAAGGAGCGCCAGAGCGACGCGCTCGACGCCCTCGCCCAGGCCAACGCGCAGCTCGCCAACATGCGCAGCTGGGCGCCCGTCATCGACCACTTCGCGACGGGCCACGGCTACAAGGAGTCGAACTTCACGATGCTGCGTCAGGAGGTCGCCGACCTGATCCAGCACTACGCGACCGAGGTGGCCAACGCCGAGTCCATCGTGCGCGAAGTGACCGGCCTCATCGAGCGCATGGAGGCCGAGCCGAACCGCGACTCGCAGATTTATCTCCAGCAGTCGTCGCAGAACCCGTTCTTCGAGAAGCTCGAGTCGGAGATCTCCCGCGCGACGACGGCTCTGCGCGACCGCATCGCCGCGAATCCGCCCCCCGCCGAGAAGCACGT
>CAYVFO010000048.1:0-12638 GCA_964450975.1 uncultured Elusimicrobia bacterium
GCCTTGGCGTGCTTCGCGACGGCGGCCAGCAGTTCCTCGCGGCCGAACGGCTTGCGCACGGCGGCGGTGAAGCCGGCCTCGAGGCAGCGCATGAGGTCGGCGCCCTCGGTGTTGGCGGAGAGAGCGAGGATGGGGGCGGGAGCGCGCCCGCTCTCGCGCTCGAGGGCGCGCATCGCGCGCGCCGCCTCGAGCCCGTCCATGACCGGCATCTGGATGTCGAGGATGACGGCGTCGTAGCCGCCCGCGGCGAAGCGGTCGAGCGCCTCCCGGCCGTCTTCGGCGATGTCGACCTGATGGCCCGCGCGCTCGAGGCACAGCTGAAGAAGCGCGCGAAGGGACGGAGTGTCCTCGGCGGCGAGCAGTCTCATCGCCGAAATTCTACCTGATTCGGGAGCGGGCTAGGAGGCCGGACCCGCGAGCTTGGCGGCGAGCTCGTTGGCGGCCTTGAGGTCGAGCTTTCCCGTGCCGAGCTGGGGGATCGCGTCGATCTTGCGGAAGTCGCCGCGGCCCGGCAGCCAGAGGTTCGGCACGCCGAGCTCGCGCATCTTCGCGAGCAGCGCGTCGGGGTCGCCGTCCCAGCCCGCGTGGAGCACGACCAGCTTCTCGCGGCCCTTGGCGTCCTTGACGCCGGTCACGAAGAACGCGGTGGCGACGAGCTCGGCGGCCTGCTGGAGCTTCTCCTCGACGGCGACGTGCGAGACCATCTCGCCGCCGATCTTCGAGAAGCGCGAGAGGCGGCCGGTGATCGTCACGAAGCCGTCCTTGTCGACGGTCCCGACGTCGCCGGTGACGTACCAGCCGTCCTTGACGACCGCCGCGGTCTTTTCGGGCTCCCCGTAATACCCGCGCATGACATTAGGGCCTCTGAATAGGAGCATGCCGGGCTCGCCGTCGGGCACCGGCTTCCCGGTCTCGAGATCGACGGCCTTGATCACGCCGCCGGGCAGCGCGCGTCCGGGCGAGCCGGGCTTCCAGCCCTTCTGCTCCTCGACGTCGGGGACGCCGGCGGTGGCGACGGGCGAGAGCTCGGTCGCGCCGTAGCCCTCGAACGGCCGCAGGCCGAACTTCGCCTCGAACTCGTCGGCGACGGAGTCGCGCAGCTTCTCGGCGCCGGCGATCACGAGGCGCAGATGCGCGAACGCCTCCTTCGCGATCTTCTTCGAGTACAGCGTCAGGAAATCCGGGGTGCCGAGCAGGATCGTGGCCTTCGCGCGCTCCGCGAGCTTGCCGATCTGGCCGGCCTGCATGGGATTGGCGTGGTAGGCGGCCGACATGCCGGAGACGAGCGGCAGCCACATCGTCACGGTGTAGCCGAACGAGTGGAAGAACGGCAGGACGCCGAGGACGGCGTCGGGCTCCGCGGTCCAGGGCAGGACCTCTCGCACCATCTCGACGTTCGCGAGCACGTTGAGGTTCGTGAGCACGACGCCCTTCGGCAGCGCGCTCGAGCCGCTCGTGAAGAGGATCGTCGCGACGTCGTCGAGCGAGCGCGAGGCCTTCGACAGGAAAGCGCGCTCCGTCCACGACGAAGGGAGCAGCTTGAGCAGGAGGTAGACCGCGGTCTTCTTCCACGCGGGGATAGACGCGGAGACGTCCTCGAGGTAGACGAGCTTGCGGCCCGGCGGCAGGACGAAGCCGCGGTCCTTGGCGAGGGCTTCGAGGAAGCGCTTCGACGTCACGATCGTGGAGATCCCGGCGGTCTTGAGCGCGGTCTCGAAGGCCTCCGTGCTCGCGGTGTAGTTGAGGTTGACGGGAACGCGGCCGGCGGAGGCGAGGCCGATGTTCGAGAGCGCGCCGCCGGCCGACGGCGGCAGCAGCACGCCGACGTTCGTCTCGCCGGGCGTCAGCGCGTCGAGCGAGCGGCCGAGGAGCAGCGCGCCGGTCAGCGCGCGGCCGTACGAGAGGTCGGGCGACAGCGTGTCGGCGATCGCGGGCTTCGTCCACGACTTCATCGCCGCGGAGAAGAACTCGCGCGCGAGGGGCTTGCGCCCGGAGCGGACGCGGTCCTCCATCGCCTGCGCGCCGAGCTCGCCGACGGCGATGCGCGCGGCCTGAGCGGTCGGCTCCGCGAGCGCGGGGCCGAAGCGGATGGAGACGGGGCGCGGCATCTTGGCGATCCGCGCCCACAGCGACGGGCCCTTCATCATCGAGAACGCCGAGCCCCACATGCCGTCGAGGTACGCGGGGATGACGGGCGCGGGCGCGCCCGCGACGATGGACTCGAACCCGCGCTTGAAGCTCGTCATGCCGCCGGTCAAGGTGAGCTGGCCCTCGGGGAAGATCACGACGGTCTCGCCGCGGCGGAGCGCCTCGCGGGCGGCCTCGAGCGAGGCCTCGATCGCCTTCTTGCCGCTGAGCCGCGAGACGGGGATCGCGCCGAGCGCGCCGAGAAGCCGCGGAGCCTTGTCGTAGATCGACTTCTTCATCAGGAAGCGCATCGGCCTGTCGGCGGCGAAGGAGATGAGGATCGCGTCCATGTAGGAGACGTGGTTGGGCACGATCACCGCGGGGCCGCTCGGGAGATTCTCGAGCCCTTTGAGCGTCGTCTTGTAGACGAGGCGGACGAGCGGCCGCGCGATCGCGCGCACGATCCGGTAGCGGCGCGTCAGCGCTTTGCTCGGGCCGCGCGGCGCGGGCGGGACGGCCTTCGGCGCCTCGGGCGCGTCGTCCGTCGCGGCGGCGGGCAGCGCGGCGGGAACGGACAGCGCGCCCCCGACCTCGGCGGTCTCCGTCTTGCGGACCGGCGACGCGTCGAACGCGGCGGCGGTCTCGGCCTTCGCGAGGGACGCGGGAGCCTTCGGATCGGGGATCGCGGCGGCCGCGAGCTTGACCGCGGCGAGCGCCGACGGCGCCGGAGCGATCGACGGAGCCGGCGAGAGCGGAATCAAGGACGGCGCCGAGAGCGCGGGCGCGTTCAGAGCCTGAATCGAGATCGAAGGGGCGAACGACGGCGCGCTCAAGCCGGGCGTATCCGCGATCACGGGCACGCGGGAGACGACCGCGGCGGAGCACGGAGCGGCGAGCAGCCAAGCGAGGAAAACCCTTCGAATCATGGATGAATTCTACGCCTCACGGGGCCCGGGACGATAGAGCCGAAGGACCCCCTTTGCGAGGGACGAAAGCCCCTGGGAGAAGGGGGGCCCGTCCTTCCATAATAGAGGCATGTTCCGGAGCTTGCTGGCCGCCCTCCTCCTCGCGGCCCCGCTGCGCGCGCAGGTCGTCTCGGTCAAGACGACCGTCCCGTCTTTGTCGGGCGCGCCCGGCGCGATCCAGATCGCCGCGCCCGCGCTCAACCCGCTCCTTTCCGCTCCTTCGCTCTCGGCCGGCCTGACTCCTTCGCTCGTACCCGCGCCGCTCGCGCCGTCGCTCGTTCCCGCGGCCCTCAAGCCGGTCGCCGCGGCCCCGTCGGCGCCGGCCAAGCCGTTCGCCGGGCTGCGGAACGCGGTCTCGAATTTCGGCGAGAAGCTCGCCGGCGCGCCGAAGGCGCTCAAGCTCCTCTTCGACGGCGCGGCCTCCGCGGGCGACGCGGCCGGCCCCGTCTCGGCCGCCGGGACGCCGAAGCGCTCCCTCGATTCGATCAAGTCGCTCAAGATCGGCTCGTACAACGTCCTCAACCTCTTCGAGAAGGTCGGAAAGCACGTTCCCGACCCGGACAACCCGGGCAAGATGAAGAAGATCTCCGACGCCAAGCCCAAGGAGGAATGGTCGCTGCGCGAGCAGGGCAAGGCGATCCTCGAGAGCGATCTCGACGTCGTGACCTTGCAGGAGGTCGAGAACGTCGCGGCCCTCTCCGACTTCAACGAGAACTATCTCGGCGGCAAGTACGACGTCTACCTCATCGAGGGCAACGACGAGCGCGGCATCGACGTCGCGTTCCTCGTGAAGAAGGATCTGCCGTTCGTCGTCGAGCAGCGCAGCCACAAGGACGAGACGTGGCTCGATCCCGTCTGGGGCGGAGGGCCGACGAAGCTGTTCTCGCGCGACCTGACCTCGCTCGTCGTCCGCGCCGAGCCCGGCGGCAAACCTCTGTTCGTGCTGTTCGGCACCCACTTCAAGTCCAAGCGCGACCGCGACGGCCGCGATCCCGAGTCGCGCATCATGCGCGGCGCCCAGGTCGCGCGCGCCGCCGAGATCATCGGCCGCTACCGCGCCGAGCTCGGCGACGACGTGCCGCTCATGATCGCCGGCGATTTCAACGGCGTGGTTCCCGAGGAGAGCGAGTTCCGCCCGCTCTTCGAGGCCGCGGGCCTGATCGACGCGTTCGACGCGTCCCCGAATCCGCCGTCGGCGCGCGACCGCGTCACGCACACCTATCATCCGCGCGGCGGCCCGACCCATCAGGGCCAGATGGACGCGGTGCTCGTCTCGAAGAGCCTGCGCGGCTCGGTCCGAAAGGCGGAGGTATACCGCTACAAGGACGAGCGCGGCGCGGTGAAGGCGATCCCGGCGACGTACGAGGAGCGCTCGCGCAATCCGTCGGACCACTTCCCCGTGATCGTGACGCTCGACTTCGCGACGATGCGCGCCCGCGCGAACTAAGAGCCGCGCAGCGCCTTGAGGCGCTCGGCGATGCGCTTCTCGTCGCCTTCCTGCGACGGCTCGTAGAAGCGGACCGGGTCCGGCATGTACTCCTGCTTCACGTGGTGGCCGGGGAAATCGTGCGGGTACTTGTAGCCCTTGCCGTGCCCGCGCTCCTCCGCGTCCATGTTCGCGTCGCGCAGGTGGAGCGGCACCTCGCGCGTCTTGCCGGACCGCACTTCCTGCTGGGCCGCGTTGATCGCGTTGTAGGCCGCGTTCGACTTCGGCGCGGAGGCGACGAACGTCACGGCCTGCGCGAGCGCGATGCGCGCCTCGGGCATGCCGAGGACCTCGACGGCGCGGAACGCGGCCTCGGCGACGAGCAGGGCGCGGAAGTCGGCGTTGCCGACGTCCTCGGAGGCGGCGATGAGCAGGCGGCGCGCGACGAAGCGCGGGTCCTCGCCCGCCTCGAGCATCTTCGCCATCCAGTAGAGCGCCGCGTCCGGGTCGGTGCCGCGGATCGACTTGATGAACGCCGAGATGTGGTCGTAGTGGTCGTCGGACTTCTTGTCGTAGCGGATCTGCCGCTTCTGGATCGAGTCCTCGGCGACTTGGAGCGTCACGCGGCGCTCGCCCTCGGCGTTGGGGGCGGTCGTCAGCGACGCGATCTCGAGCGCGTTCAGGAGCCGGCGCGCGTCGCCGCCCGCCTGACGGACGAGATGCGCCTTCGCCTCGGGGAGCAGGACGACCTTGAGGCCGGCGACGCCGCGCTCGGAATCGGCGACCGCGTGCTCGAGGATCTTGCCGAGCTCCTCCTCGGGGACCGGCATGAACTCGAAGGCGGTCACGCGCGAGCGCAGGGCCGCGTTGACGTAGAAGCCGGGGTTCTCGGTCGTCATGCCGATGAGGAGGACGTCGCCGCGCTCGACCGACGGCAGCAGCGCGTCCTGCTGCGTCTTGTTGAAGTGATGGATCTCGTCGACGAGCAGCAAGGTCCGGCGCCCGAGGGTCGCGGAATACTTCGCCTGGTCGATCGCCTTGCGGATGTCGGCGACGCCCGCGGTCACCGCGTTGAGCTCGACGACCTCGGCGTTCGACTTCGACGCGATGAAGCGCGCGAGCGCGGTCTTGCCGCAGCCGGGCGGGCCGAAGAACAGCGCGGAGGTGAACTTGCCGCTCTCGACGAGGCGGCGCAGCAGCTTGCCGGGGGCGAGGAGCGCGGTCTGGCCGGCGAACTCGTCGAGCGAGCGCGGCGCCATGCGGGCCGCCAGCGGCTGGGCGGAGGCGGCGCCCGAAAACAGCTCGCTCACGGAGCGGCTTCGCCGCCGGCCTGGAGCGACTCGCGGAGGGACTGGGAGAGTGACTCGGCCTTGTTCTCGAGCATCCGGCGCGTCATGTCGTGGGACGAGCGCTCCTTGTCGAGCTCGGCGGCGAAGGAGAGCGCGGCGAGCAGCGCGATCTTGGAGGTGTCGGCGACGCCGCTGTTCTGGCCCTGGAGCTCGACGACGCGCTCGCCGACCTTCTGGGCCAGGGCGTTGATCTCGATGGGCGTGAGGCCCTCCATCTCGACGACGAGGCGGCGCGTGCCGATCTGGACCTCGACTTTCTCGTTCATCCGATCTTCTCGAGCTTCTCGGCGAGGCGGCCCAGGCGCGTCTTGAGGCGCTCGTGGCGGGCGAGCGTGAGCTTCGCCTCCTTGAGCTCCTCTTTGAGGCGCTTGTTCTCGGCGTCGAGGCGGCGGAAGGAGTCCTTGAGCTCGCGGTTCTCGGCGCTCGTCTTGCGCAGCGCCTCGGAGGCCTGCTTGACGAGCGTCTCGAGCTGCTTGAGGCTCTGGAGCGGGCCGAGCATGGGCTAGCCGCGCAAAGTCGCGCCGTGCTCCTTGGCGAGCGCGGCCACGGCCGCGTCGACGGCCTTCGCGACCTCCGCGTCGGTCAAGGTGCGGTCGGCGGCGCCGAACGTGAGGCGGATCGCGACGCTCTTCTTGCCGGGCTCGACGCCCTTCCCTTGATAGACGTCGAACGGCTCGACGGCCTGCAGCTGCTCGCCAGCGGCCTTGCGGATGGTCGCGTACAGCGCGCCGTACGGGACGCTTTCGGCGACGACCACGGCGATGTCGCGGCGCGACGAGGGCAGGGCGGAGAACTCGCGGAACTTCGCGGGCGCGGCCTCGCGGCCGGCGAGCCAGTCGAGGTCGACGTCGAAGATCACGGCGCCCTCGCGCTCGAGCGAGAACGCGCGCGCGACGCGCGGATGAAGCCAGCCCACCGTGGCGACGGGGATGCCGTTGACCGCGGCGCGCGTCGAGTTCACGGGGTGGAACATCGCGTCGGAGGGCGTCTTGCCCGCGGCCGGATCGATCAGCGCGTGCCACGTGTTTCCGCCGGCGCGCGCGAGGAGCTCCTCGACGCACGCTTTCGCGTCGTGGAAGCCGGCGCGCGGCGCGCGCGCGGGCTGCCAGCGCGCGTCGAGCACGGGGCCGAGCATGACGCCGGCGACGCGCCAGCGCTCCTCGACCTCGGAGCCGCGCACGACGTAGGCCTTGCCGACCTCGAAGAAGCGGACGGCGTCCGCTCCGCGGTTCAAGTTGTGCTCGGCGTTCTTCAGGAGACCGGGGAGCAAAGACGGGCGCATGAGCGCCCAGTCCTCGGAGAGCGGCTTGGCGACGCGCGGCTGAGCGGAGGCGTCCAGGCGGCACGCCGCGAGGGACTTCTCGGAGAGCAGATCGTAGTTGTAAGCCTCGCACAGCCCGAGCGTCGCGAGCGCGGTGCGCGCGCGGCGCGATTCGGCCTCGACCGGCGTCACGCGCGCGGTGCGCGCGGGCATCGGCGCCATGCGGTAGGGGATCTCGTCGTAGCCGAGGAAGCGCCCCGTCTCCTCGGCCAGGTCGTTGGCCGTCGCGAGGTCGCGGCGCCACGTCGGAGGCGTGAACGCGAACTCCGCGGCCGTCCCCGTGAGCTCGGCGGAGATGCGGCGCAGGCTCTCGAGCACGTCGTTCTCGGGGAACGAGGCGCCGAGGATCGCGTTGAGGCGCGCGACGCTCGTCCGGATCGACGGAGCGGCGGCGGCCGTCTTGCGGACCTCCGTCGGCCGGGCGGCGGAGCCGCCCGCGAGCTGGAGGATCAGGGCGGCGGCGCGGTCGGCGGCGGCGCGCGGAGCGGCCGGATCGGCGCCGCGCTCGAAGCGGTAAGACGAGTCGGAGCGCAGGCGCGTCTTCTGCGAGGAGCGGCGCGCCTCCGACGGGGCGAAGTACGCGCCCTCGAGCAGGACGCGCTTGGTCGCGGTCGTGACCGCGGTCGGCTCGCCGCCCATGACGCCCGCGAGCGCGACGGGATTTTTCGCGTCGGCGATCACGAGCAGTCCTTCGGGCAGGTCGTAGGTCTTGTGGTCGAGCGCGGCCAGCTTCTCGCCGGCCTTGGAGCGGCGGACGACGATCTTTCCGCCCTCGAGCTTGTCGGCGTCGAAGGCGTGCAGCGGCGCGCCGATGTCGTGGAGCACGTAGTTCGTGATGTCCACGACCGAGTTGATCGGGCGGAGGCCGATCGTCTCGAGCTTCGCCTTGAGCCACGCGGGCGACTCGCCGACCTTCACGCCCTCGATGAGGCGCGCGCCGTAGAACGGGCAGGCCTCGGCGTCCTCGACCGTGACGGGGAAGGAGGCCGCCGCGGACTCGACCATGCCGCCGCCGAGGGGCTTGAGCTCCTTGTGGAAGTACGCGGCGAGCTCGCGCGCGAGGCCGCGGTGCGAGAGGCAGTCGGGACGGTTGCTCGTGATCTCGACCTCGAGCACGTCGTCGGCGGGGCCGAGGAGGGAGCCGACGTCGGTGCCGAGCGCCGGGCCCTCGCCCATCACCCAGATGCCGTCGACGTCCTTCGGCAGGCCGAGCTCGGCGCGCGAGCAGATCATGCCCTGGCTCTCGACGCCGCGCAGCTTGCGGCCCTCGATCTTGAAGCCGCCGGGGAGCACGGCGCCGGGGCGCGCGTAGGCGATCGTCTGGCCGGCGTCCACGTTCGGCGCGCCGCAGACGACCGTGCGCTTGATCGCGCCGTCGTCGACGACGCAGACGGAGAGCTTGTCGGCGTTCGGGTGCTTCTCGCGCGAGACGACCTTGCCGACGACGACGCCGGTGAAGGTCGGTCCCTTGCGCTCGTGGCCCGCGACCTCGAAGCCGATCTTCAGGAGGTGCGCCGACAGCTCGCCCGCGGTGATGTCGAGCGGCAGATGCTCCTTGAGCCAGTTATACGAGATCTTCATCGAATTGCTTCAGAAACCGGAGGTCGTTGGTGTAGAAGTCGCGCAGGTCGCGCACGCCGTGCAGCAGCATCGCGACGCGCTCGACGCCGATGCCGAAGGCGAAGCCCGACCACTTCTCGGGATCGTAGCCGACGGACTTGAGCACGGCCGGGTTGACGACGCCGGCGCCGAGGATCTCCATCCAGCCCGTGTGCTTGCACGCGGGGCAGCCGGTGCCCGGGCAGAACAGGCATTTCACGTCGACCTCGGTCGAGGGCTCGGTGAACGGGAAGTGCGACGGGCGGAAGCGGGTCTTCGTGGAGGAGCCGAGCAGCTTCTGCAGGAACGTCTGCAGGTGGCCCTTGAGGTCCGCGAGGCCGATGTTCTCGTCGACGACGAGGCCCTCGACCTGATGGAACACGGCCGAGTGCGTCGCGTCGATCTGCTCGTGGCGGAACACGCGGCCGGGGCAGACGACGCGCAGCGGCGGGCGCTGCGACTCCATCGTGCGGATCTGCACGGTCGAGGTGTGCGTGCGCAGCAGCTGCGGAAGTCCCTGCAGGTAGAAAGTGTCCTGGCTGTCGCGCGCGGGATGATCCTCGGGGATGTTGAGCGCCGTGAAGTTGTGGCGGTCGTCCTCGACGAACGGGCCCTCGGCCCACGAGTAGCCCATGAGCTGGAAGATGCGCGCCATCTCGTGCAGAGTCGTGGTGAGCGGATGCAGCCGGCCGCGCGCGGGGCGCAGCGACGGCAAGGTGAGATCGATCGCGTCCTTGGCGAGGGAGCCGGCGTCGGCCTCGTCCTCGAGCGCCGCTTTTCGGGCCTCGACGGCCGCGTCGAAGGCTTCCTTGAGCGCCTGCGCCTTGGGGCCGAGCTCGCGCTTGTCGTCGAGGCCGAGGTCCTTGAGCGACTTCAGCAGCTCGGTGAGCTCGCCTTTTCGCCCCAAAAAGCGGACGCGGACCTCTTCGAGCTTCTTGAGGTCCGCGTCCTGTACGCCCGCTTCGCGCAGGGCCGACTCGGCCCGCGCGTAGGCCTGCTGCCAGGCGGCGCGGGCGTCCGTCATGCCGGAATTAGGCTCCCTGAGCGAGGGTGACGAGCTTCTTGAACGACGCGCCGTCGCGAATGGCCATCTCGGACAGCATCTTGCGGTTCAGCGTGATGCCCTGCTTCTTGAGGGCGCCCATGAACCGGGAGTAAGTGGTCGCGTTCTCGCGGCAGGCGGCGTTGATGCGCTCGATCCAGAGGGAGCGGAAATCGCCTTTCTTCTCCTTGCGGCCCTTGTAGGCCTCATTGAGAGACTGCTCGACCTGCTGCTTGACCATCCGCCAGCGCGAGCGCTTGGCGGAGTAGTTGCCTTTGGCGAGCTTGAAGTACTTCTTCTTGTGGGCGCGGGTGGTGACGCCGGACTTGATTCTCATGGTGCAGTGCCTCTACGCGTAGGGGAGGAACCGACGCATCGTCTTCGTGTCGGTGCCGTTCAGAATGGAGGAGCCGCGCAGGAAGCGGCGGCGCTTGCCGCCGAGCGGGGCCATCAAATGACGCTGGCCGGGGTGCTCGTGCTTGAACTTACCCGCGGCGTTGGCGCGAAAGCGCTTCTTCGCGCCGGAGTGCGACTTGAGCTTAGGCATACGAACCTCTACTTTTTAGTTGCGTTTAGTGCGGCTTCGGGATGAGCGTCATCACGAGGCGGTTGCGGTCCGGCATGGGAGCCTGCTCCACAGCCGCCTTCTCGACGAGCCTTTCCTGAATGGACATCAACAGCTTGAGACCCAGATCGCGATGCTGCATCTCGCGTCCGCGGAAGACCACCGTGATGCGCACCTTGTCGTGCGCGTCGATGAACTCCTCGATCTGCCGGACCTTCACGTCGAGGTCGTGCTGACCGATGTTCGGACGGAACCGCAGCTCCTTCAGGAGGCCCGCCTTCTGCTTCTTGCGCGACTCCCTTTCCTTCTTTTCCTGCTCGTATTTGTACTTCGAGTACGGAAGAACCTTGCACACCGGCGGATTCGCCGCCGCCGCGACTTCGACGAGGTCCAGTCCCCTCGTCCTCGCCAGGGCCAAGGCCTCGGCGATCGGCTTCACTCCCACCTGCGTCCCGTCGGCGTCGATCAAACGAACGGTCGCCGCCCGGATCATCCCGTTGACGCGCGTCGTGTCACGGTTGTCCTTGAAATTCCGATTGTAGTTGTTGATCTGCTTCGTGCTCCTGAGGTGTGGGTGAAGAAGGGCTATGGTAGCAATTCCCGACGGGGGACGTCAATCAGCGGGACATCTTATGGAGGAAGGCGCGGGCGCCCCCCTCCGGACCCCCTTCGTGCATCAACAGGCGCCCGCCGACCAGCCAGACCGAGTCCGTGCCGAAGTCGGCCGCCATGGAGGAGGCGTTGTCGAGGCTCATCCCGCCGCCCGGGGCGGGAAGCATGGGGGCCAGGCGCCCGAGAGGGGCCCGGCCGCGCTCGGCGATGGCCCGGCACTCGGCGGGGGTGAAGCCGAAGCGGCCGCCGGCGTTGGGGAAGACGGTGATGTCGGCGCCGGCGAGGCGCATGAACGTCCCCAAATAGAGCGAGTGCTCGATTCCGTGAGTCCGGTCGGCGTACAACGACCCCGAGTAGGCGGGGTGGGCCATGAAAACGGCGCGGCGCTTGGAGGCCAACGAACGAACGGCGTCGAGGCCGAGGATGGCGGGACAGACCAGAACGCCTTTGAGGCCCAGAGAGAGCACGAAATTCAGGCGAGCTTCGAGCTCATCTTGTGGGGCGGACAAATGGGGGAAGTACAGACAAGTACGGCCGGAACGAGCGTTTTCTTGAAGCACGGCTTCCGCGATCCGCGACGCCCTCGAACGGAACGACGCGAAGCTCGCGTCGACGATATTCTGATCGTCCTTGACGATGTCCCCGCCGCCGCGCGCGAAAGCCGCGGCCGTGTCCGCGAGCTCTTTTTCCGTCGAGCCCATCGGCTTGAGCGCGGTCGCGAGAAGCGGGCGGCCCTCTACGCCGAGCAGCTTTCGCAAGCCCGGCGTTCCGTAGTTGGGGCCGGCGAACGCCGACAGGAACGAGTCGGGGAATTTCACGTCGACGAGCCGCACGCCCGGCCAGATCGACGCGTTGCCGAAGACGAGATTGAGCAGCGCGCCGAGGCGCCCGCCCGCGAGCGCGGCGGGGAAGTCGATCTCCACGCGGAAGCGTCCGCCGCCGGCGGGCACGGGCTCCGAGCAGCGGCCGACGACGCCCTCGCGGATGCGCGAGGGGAGGGGGAAGTCGAAGGGGACCTCGACGGTCTCCTCGAAGGCGATCGCGCGCGCGGTCTTCGCCGCCTCCTCGGGCGGTCCGGGCAGTTCGTAGACGGCGATGAGGCGGTCGATCATCGGGGGCCCATCATATCAACCTCGGAGCGCGTCGACGAGGATCTTCGCGAACAGTCCCGCGCAGACGAGCGCCACGACGGGACGGATGATCGCGGCGCCGCGCTTGACGCCGAGCTGGGAGCCGACCCAGTTGCCCGCGATCGCGAGGCCGAACATCCACAGGCCGACGTTCCAGTCGACGCGGCCCGCCCAGACGAACGCGGCGAGCGCCGCGACGTTCGAGACGAGGTTGAGTATCTTGGCGCGCGCGGTCGCGCCGAGCAGGTCGAGCTTGCACCAGCGCGAGAAGGCGATCGCGAAGAACGTGCCGGTGCCGGGCCCGAAGAAGCCGTCGTACGCGCCGATCGGAACCGCGACGATCACGCCGCGGCGCCGCCGCTCGTCGGCGGAGAGCTTCTCGCTTTCGTCGACGGCGCCGAAGTCCTTCTTCGACCAGACGAGCCACGCGACGACGGGCAGAGCGGCGAGCAAGAGCGGCCTCAGCCACTTCGGGTCGACGAGCAGCGCCGCGCGCGCGCCG
>CAYVFO010000048.1:12648-17705 GCA_964450975.1 uncultured Elusimicrobia bacterium
GTCGTCGCCACCTTGCGCTACCACCGCGCGCGCGCCGAGCCACGAGCCGATCATCGACGCCGCGAGCACGGGAACGAACGGCTTGAGCGGGAATTTGAGCGCGCGGTGGTAGCGCAAGGTGGCGACGACGGTGCCTAAAGAGGAAACGAGCTTGTTGGTCCCCAGGATCAGGGCGGGGTTCAAGCCCACCGCCATGTAGGCCGGCAACGTGATCAGTCCGCCGCCCCCGGCGAGCGCGTCCACGGCTCCCGCGATGAACACGCAGACGCCCAAAAAAAACGTCTCCCAAGGCCCGAAAGGCATGTCGCATGATGCCTAAAAAACGCTGAAAAGTCAAACACTATTCGATAAAAGTAAAAAACGTTAAGGACTCTTGACAGGAGCATGAATCCGGTTACACTCCTTATATGCGGAACCCCTCCGCCCCCCTCCGCAGGGCGCTGGCCGTTTTCCTCTCCTTCCTCATCCTGCCTTGGCAGGAGCCCGCCCTCGCGCTGGCCGGCGACACGGCGCCGGTCCTCTCCGGGATCAACCTCGAGAAGCCGCGCGAGAAGCTCACCGAGCTCGACGTCAAGCTCGACGCGCTGCGCGTAAAGCTCCTCGACGACAGGCTCGCCAGCGACGACGCGAAGGCGCTGCCGGCCGCGCTCGTCGACATGAAGGCGCAGTACGAGGCGGCGCAGAAGGCGATCGTCGACGCGCACGCCGCCGGCTCCGAGCCCGCGAAGGCGGTGCTCAAGCCGCTGACGACGCCGACCACGGGCCAGCTGCTCGCGGTCGCCTTCGTAGAGAACTCGGTCGGCGACATGCGCCGCGACATGAACGCGCTGCTCGCGCAGGAGCGCCTGCTCTCGCGCGCGCCCGGCGAGATCGCCGCCGCCGAGTGGCCCGTCGTCGAGGCCGCCGTGCCGGGCTTCCGCGCGACGAGCGCCGCCCTCTCGTCCGCGCTCGAGAAGGCGAAGGGCGACAACACGCGCGGCGCGGTGCAGGCGGACTTCAACGTCCCCGTGCAGGCGATCGCCAAGACGTTCGCCGACTTCAAGGTGCGCACGGGCCGCATCGATCTCGAGGGCCTGCTCGCCGCCAAGCCGGCGACCGCCTCGGGCGACGCCGCGAGCGCGCTGACGGCCGAGGTCGCGAAGGGGCTGCCCGCCGACCAGGCCGCGCTCCTGCAGCCGAAGCTGCGCGAGGTCAACACGCGCCTCGCCGGCTACCTCAAGTCCGGCGACCCGACGAAGCTCGCCGAGGCGATGAGCGAGATCGACCGGCTCTACGACCAGGCCGGCGTCCCGAAGGAGAAGCGCGCCGACCTCTTCGAGCGGTTCGGCCAGGCCGCGGCGGAGAAGGCGCGCAATCCCGCGCAGAATCCCGCGGGCGAGGCGCGGCCCGGCGTCGAATTCACGGCCAAGCCGAGGACGATCACCGACCAGGGCATCGCGGTTCCCGGGCTCGGGCAGGCCGATCCCGCGCCGACGGTGGAGGGCCCCGGCCTCATCGCCGGCTTCGTCGCGGACGCGCGGGTCGCCTTCGGCGCCGCGACGGGGACGATGCAGGAGCAGCTGACCGGGGTCGCGAACAACACGCGCTCGCTGTCCGAGGCTCTGCTCGCGCGCGCCGGCTCGATCCGCGCGGAGGAGGCGCAGCGCCGCGAGCGCGAGGCCGCCGCCGAGAAGGCCGCGAAGGACGCCTCGACGGCGGCCGCCGCCGATCTCGCCCTCGTCTACGACCGCATCGAGACGAGGGTCTCCTCGATCGTGCTCGGCGCGCCCGACCGGAACGCCGAGGTCGTGCCCGCGGCCGCGAACGCGCGCGCCGCGTACGACCGCAAGTGGGAGAAGGCGGTCGTCGAGCTCGGCAAGAAGCTCAAGGACGCCGAGAACGAGCTCGCGATCGCGGTCACCACGGGCCGCGGCGTCTCCGGGCCCGGCAAGTGGGGCTGGAGCGAGGCGGTCATCGCCAAGAAGGACCCGGAGCTCGTGCGCGCCGACGACGTCGCCCCGCTCGAGGCCAAGCGCAAGCGAGCGAAGGTCCTCATCGACCTGTTGCGCTCCCTGCGCGAGCAGCACGACAACGGCGGCGTCGACCTCACGCGCTGGACGGACGCCGACCGCCGCCGCATCCTTTACGCCGACGGGCACAGCGACACGCGCGAGCTCGGCGCGATCGGCAAGGCGATCGTCGTCACGACCGACGAGGAGATCAAGGGCCGCGATCAGGCCGACGCCGTCGCCGAGCGCTTCAAGCGCCTGACTTTGTCGGGCGACATCGCGAAGGACGCCGCCGTGCTCGACGCGTTCTTCGACCAGAAGGACAATCGCGAGGCGTTCGAGGCGGGCAACATGCCGCCCGCGCTCGCCGAGTGGGCGCGCATCCGCGGCTTCGAGCGCCAGAACGCGGCGCTCAAGGCCGAGGGCAAGCCCGAGCTCCCGCGCCCCGAGACCCTGCCGCTGCGCGCGGAGGCCTTCGGCCGCATCGTCGTCGCCAAGCGCATCGAGGTCGTCCGCGGCATCACCGGCCGCACGCAGAAGACGATGGGAGAGCTGCACGAGTCCTACTTCGCGATGAACCGCGCCGCTTACGTCGCTCTCGGCTGCGACCAGAGCGCGCTCGCCGCGGCCGAGGCGCGGCGCGACACCTTGATGCAGCGCGGCGCCGCCATGTACGAGGCGACCGTCGACGAGGCGCTGGCCGCGAGCCAGCCCGTTACTCCGGCCGACGAATACGGCGAGGGCGACGGGGAGGGGGATGAGGAGAGCGCCGGAGCGCCGGCGGCCGCCGTCTCGGACGCCGAGGTCGTCGAGGAGCAGCGCGAGAGCGCCGAGGGCCTGCCGAAGCAGAAGGTGGACGCGTTCTGCGCCGAGTTCTTGAAGCACGCTGGCCAGCCGTCGAGCTACACGAAGACGCGCTTCGCCGCGCAGCGGGCGCTCGTCGACCGCGTCCGGCCGTTCCTCAACCAGCTCGACTTCGCGAAGGCGAGCAAGCGCTCCGAGCGCGCGAACACCCAGTTCAACGCGGCGCTGCGCGCGACGAATTCCGACGTGCGCGCGCTGCTCAAGGAGAAGGGCGCGGACGTGGACGGCATCCTGCGCTTCGGCGACCGCGGCCAGGTCCTCCAATGGGCGGCGGTCGTCCACCAGCTCAACATCACGGGGACCGATCCGGCGAGCTGGCAGAACTTCCGGGACTCGCTGCTGATCAGCTTCTACGGCCCCGACCACGAGCAGGCGACGAAGCGCCAGGCCGACCGCCTGCGCGAGGCCGCGGGCGCGTCCGATCCCGCGGCGCTCGCCGGCATCCTCGGCGAGATCCAGATGCCCGGCGCGATGACGAGCGGCTACTTGGCGAAGCTGCCGGATCTGCTCAAGCCCGGCTCGCTCACGTCGTCGCGCGACCGCTCGCTCTTGTTCATGTGGAACGGCGGGGTCAAGAAGGGGCAGACGCCGCCCGAGCAGACCTACGCGGGCGCGCTGCTCTCGGCCGCCGCGAAGTTCGAGGCCGCCGCCGCCGATCCCGCGAACAAGGGGCGCGAGGCCGAGGTCCGACGCCTCGGCGCGCTCATGCGCGAGGTCGCCGCCGATCCGTCCGATCCCGAGAAGACCGCCGAGGCGCTGCGCGCGCTCGGCATCCCGGTCTACGACGCGCGCGCGGCGCGCGTCGGCATGGACACGACGAAGGTCGCCTCCGATCCCAAGACCGACGACGAGCGCCGCGACGTCATGGCCGCGCAGGGCCTCGCGAGCGAGTTCCTCGCCGAGGGCGAGAGCTTCCGCACGGCGGCCGGCGCCGCGAAGATCCGCGCCGGCCTGCTCGCCAAGCTCCGGGGCCCGTTCGCCGACCAGGTCGAGCAGAACCGCCGCGACCAGCTCATCCTTTCCGCGAACGACGAGCACCAGGACAAGATCAACGAGCTGCTCAAGGTTTCGCGCGGCATGACGGTCGCCGGCGTCGACCTCGCGCTCGCGAACGAGGCCCGCCAGCGCCTGACCGGAGCGAAGTCGTTCCAGCAGCTCGTCGACCTCGCCGCGAAGACGCGCGAGTACCGCGAGGCGACCGACGACTTGTTCGCGGCGAGCGAGAAGCTCTCCACGACGTCGTGGGGCCGCGCGAGCATGACCTTGCCCGGCCTGCTCGCGACCGCGAAGGCGCAGTCGCAGGCCGCGCTCTACGGCGGCGCGACGCCCAACGGCCTGCAGCTCTCCGGCTGGATGGTCGGCATCAACGCCGTCACGGTCACGCGCGAGCGCGACCACCAGCCGCCGCTGCCCGAGGGCACGACTCTTCCGGGCAACCAGAACGTCGTCAACGGCGTCGTCGCCAAGGAGAACGGCGGGAGAGCCCCGGACGTCCCGGCGAACGTGCCGCGGGGAAAGATCGACGGCTTCTACTACACCGACTCCAAGGGCCGCTACCAGTTCTCGTCCGTCGACGGCCGCTACAGCGAGACGCGCGAGCCCAAGCGCTCGAGCGTCGAGTACGAGAATCCCCGGGACGCCGGCGCGGTCGCGAACGTGCGCGTCGACAACGTGGCGATCCTGCGCGGCGTCGGCCGGGACGCGTCGGGCAAGGACGTCCCGATGGAGTACTACCGCGAGGGCGGAAAGGACTTCGTCCTCGCGCCGGTCGTCCGCCACGTGCGCGACGAGTCCGGCGAGTCCCGGCAGCAGATGTACATGCGCCGCGTCGAGCTCCCGCCCGGCCAGGTCCGCGAAGGCCGGGCGGTCGAGACGGTCACGTTCTCCTACCAGCAGGGCAAGCGCACGATCGTCGGCAACGTCGACCGCTCCATCGGCCCCGGCGGCTCGGTCCTCAAGTACCGGACCGGCTACGCCGACTCGCGCGACTTCGTCGAGGTGGACGTCGCGAACAAAATCCAGACCATCCGCGGCGGCAGCGCCCAGGTCGTGTTCACGCTCAACGACGCCGCGACCGGCCTCGCCGACACGCGCCACCGGCAGATCTACCGCATGGAGGGCTCGGGTGACGCCGAGAAGCCGGTGCTCGTCCGCACGGAGTACTTCGACCTGACCCGCGGCATCGCCTTCACCGAGACGCCGCGC
>CAYVFO010000049.1:0-3284 GCA_964450975.1 uncultured Elusimicrobia bacterium
CCCCGCGGGATATTTGCTAGTCTAGCTCCATGGCTGGACTTTTCTGGTTCGCGGCCGCCCTTTGCTGCGCCCTTTTGGTCGCGCTCGGGCTGACTTTGCGGCGCCTCTATTCCTTAGAAGCGTCGCGTCCCGAAGCTTCTCCCGCGCCCGCGCGCGCGCCCGAGGGCTGGACGAAGCTCGACGAGCTCCTGACGATGCTGCTCGCGCTCCAGGAGAACGGCGTCTCCCACTCCGGCGCGATCTCGCGCGAGGAGTTCGGCCGCGCGGTGCTCGACTGCGCCTGCCAGCTCATGAAGTGCGAGCGCGGCTCGGTGATGAACTTCGACGAGAAGGACGGCTGCCTCAAGGTCGTCGCGGCGCGCAGCCTCGTCTCCGAGAACGCGCAGAAGCTCTTCCTCAAGCCCGGCGAGGGCGTCGCGGGCAAGGCGTTCGCCTCCGCCCAGCCGATCTTCATCGCGGATCCCGAGAAGGACCCGCGCTACGTCGAGCCGGCGTCGGGCGACAAGGAGCCCTTCGTCTCCATTCCGCTGCTCGTGAAGGGCAAGCCGATCGGCGTCCTCAACCTCCACGCCAAGGACGGCGCCGAGCCGTTCTCCGACTACAACGTGAAGTTCCTGTCGATCCTCGCGGGCGAGGCCGCGGTCATGCTCCACAACATGGACATGTTCGACAACCTGCAGATCTTCTACCTCGAGATGGTCCAGACGCTCGCGCGCGCCGTCGACAGCAAGGACGCGTACACGCACGAGCACAGCGACCGCGCGCGCGTGAAGGCGCGGCGCGTGGCCCAGGAGATGGGCCTGCCCGACCCGATGGTCCGCCACGTCGAGTACGCCGCGCTCCTGCACGACATCGGCAAGATCGGCATCGACGAGGCGATCCTCCTCAAGCCCGGCAAGCTCACGCCGGAAGAGTACGAGGAGATGAAGAAGCACCCGATCATCGGACACCAGATCCTCGCGCCCGTGAAATACCTCGGCCCCGTCGCGCAGATGGTCCTCTACCACCAGGAGTGGTACGACGGCCGCGGCTATCCCGAAGGCCTCAAGGGCGAGGAGATTCCGCTCGGCGCGCGCATCGTCGCCGCGCTCGACGCGTGGGACGCGATGACCTCCGACCGCCCGTACCGCAAGGCGCTCGGCCGCGACGTCGCGATCAAGGAGCTCAAGAAGGGCTCGGGCACGCAGTTCGACCCGAAGGTCGTCGACACCTTCCTCCGCCTCGAGGCGCTCGAGTGGGCGAAGGCGAGCGGCGCGGCGGAGCGCCCGTGAGCCTGTCCGTCGTCCCCACGCCGCTCGGCAACCTCGAGGACATGCCGCCGCGCGCGCTGCGCGCGCTCAAGGAGTCGAAGGTCGTGTTCTGCGAGGACACGCGCCGCACGCGCAACCTCATGAGCCACTTCGGCCTGACCTCCCCGCTCGAGCGCTACGACGAGAACGACCCGCGCTCGGTCGACAAGCTGCTCGAGCGCGTCCGCCGCGGCGACGCCGTGAGCCTCGTGTCCGACGGCGGCCTGCCCGGCATCTCCGACCCGGGCCGCAAGGCCGTCGCCGCCGCGCGCCGCGAGGGCCTGGCCGTCACCGCGATCCCCGGGGCCACCGCCGTCGCGACCGCGATCGCGGGTTCCGGCCTGCCCGGCGACTCGTTCGTGTTCCTCGGCTTCCTCGCGCGCACCGCGTCCAAGCGCCGCAAGGCGCTCGAGGCCGCGAAGGCGCTCGAGAAGACCATCGCGATCTACGAATCTCCTTTCCGAGTGGTCGAACTCCTCGATGACGCCATCGAGGCCCTCGGCGCCGAAGCCCAATGCGTGGCGGTCCGCGAGCTCTCCAAGCTGCACGAGGAGTGGATTCGCGGAACCGTTTCCGCCGTGCGCGACAACCTCAAGGCTCGCGCCGAAATTCTGGGCGAGTTCGTCATCCTCCTCCACCCCGATCCGGAGCCCTCCCATGCCTGAGACCCTCGCCTTCGACGACGCCTCCGCCGCCAAAGCCGGCGCCGCCGCCAAATCGTGCAAGCTCGTCGCGTTCCCGACCGAGACCGGCTACGCGTTCGGCTCGACGGGCCTCATCAAGGCCGCGACGCGCCGCATCCTGCAGGTCAAGGAGCGCTCGACGCTCAAGCCTCTGCCCGTCCTCGTCTCCTCCGTCGAGGAGGCGAAGAAGTGGGTCGAGTGGACGCCCGCCGCCGAAGCGCTCGCCGCCAAGCACTGGCCCGGCCCGCTCGTGCTGCTGCTCAAGCCGACCGCGCAGGGACGCCTCCTCACGTTCCCCGAGTACCCGACCGTCGCGATCCGCGTTCCCGGCCACGCCGCGACGCGCGCGATGCTCGCGGCCTCGGGCGTTCCGTGGGTGTATTCGAGCGCGAACAAGTCCGGTCAGAAGACGTCCGCGACCGCGTCCGAGACGGCCGACGCGATCGGCGCCGGCGTGGACCTCCTCCTCGACGGGGGCAAGGCCGGCGAAGGCGAGCCGACGTTCGTCGACGCGACCGACAAGCCGCGCGTGACGAAGCAGGGCGTCATCAAGGCGGAGGACGTCCTCTGACGCGGAAGCTCCTCTTCGTCTGCACGGGCAACACCTGCCGCTCGCCGATGGCCGAGGTCCTCTTCAACGCCCTGGGCGCCGGGACCGCCGCCTCCGCGGGAACGCAGGCCGCCAACGGGATGCCGCTGTCGCGCGGCGCCGCCGCCGTCTTCAAGAAGCGCGGCCTCGCCAAGCCGGATCACCGCGCGCGCCGCGTCGACGAGCCGATGCTCGCGGAAGCCTCCGAGGTCTACGTGATGGAGACGGCGCACAAAGACGAGCTCGCGAAGCGCTTTCCCGCGCACGCCGGAAAGATCAAGCTGCTGCGGGAGGCCGCCGGCCTCTCGCCCGCCGAGGTCGAAGACCCCGTCGGAGCCGACGAAGCCGAATACGAAGCCTGCGCCGCCTCGATCGAGGAGGCGCTCAACATTCTCGCCGCACGGAGCCAAAGTCATGCCTAAGTCCCTCGCCGACCTCGATCCCGAGCTCTTCGCCGCCATCGCGCGCGAGGCGCGCCGCCAGTCCGACAACCTCGAGCTCATCGCCTCCGAGAACTACACCTCCGAGGCCGTGATGGAGGCGCAGGGCTCGCTGCTCACGAACAAGTACGCCGAGGGCTATCCGGGCAAGCGCTACTACGGCGGCTGCGAGTTCGTCGACCAGGCCGAGACGCTCGCGATCGAGCGCGCGAAGAAGCTCTTCGGCGCCGAGCACGCCAACGTCCAGCCCCACTCCGGCTCGCAGGCGAACATGGCGATGTAC
>CAYVFO010000049.1:3294-11558 GCA_964450975.1 uncultured Elusimicrobia bacterium
CGCGCGAGCAGAAGCCGCGCATCATCTTCATGGGCGCGTCGAACTACTCGCGCGTGATCGACTGGGCGCGCCTCAAGAAGCTCGCGGACGAGGTCGGCGCGCTGTTCGCCGCCGACATCGCGCACTACGCGGGCATGATCGCCGCCGGCGTCTACCCCTCTCCCGTCGGCCTCGCCGACTTCACGACGACCACGACGCACAAGACCCTGCGCGGCCCCAGAGGCGGCATGGTGATGTGCAAGACCGCCCACGCCAAGGCGCTCGACTCGAGCGTGTTCCCCGGCGAGCAGGGCGGCCCGCTCATGCACGTGATCGCCGCGAAGGCCGTCTGCTTCGGCGAGGCGCTCAAGCCCGAGTTCAAGGTCTACCAGCAGAAGACGCTCGCCAACGCGCGCGCGCTGTCGAAGGCGCTCGCCGGCCGCGGCTTCCGCATCGTCGCGGGCGGCACCGACTGCCACCTCTTCTCCGTCGACCTGCGCCCGAAGAACGCGACGGGCAAGGAGGCCGAAGAGGCGCTCGACAAGGCCGGCGTCACGGTCAACAAGAACGCGATCCCCTACGACCCGCAGAAGCCCTTCATCGCCTCCGGCGTGCGCATCGGCGCGCCCGCCGTCACGACCCGCGGAATGGGCGAGAAGGAGATGGAGGAGATCGCCGGCTTCATCGACGAGGCCCTCAAGGTCCGGACCGACGACGCCGCCCTCAAGCGCGTCAAGGAAGGCGTCACCGCCCTCTGCCGCCGCTTCCCCATCTACCCTTCGACCATGGAGAAGCTCCTCCAGACCAAATGATCGCGCAAATCCTCATCGCCGACGACAATCCGGACATCGCGACGCTCCTCCAGGACTACCTGTCCGGGAAGAACCACCGCGTCATCGTCGTCGCCGACGGCTTCCAGCTCGCGGCCAAGGCCGCCGAGCACCGGCCGCACCTCATCATCACCGACATCCAGATGCCCGGCGCCTACGGCAACTCCGCGTACGGCGTCCTACAGAAGGACGAGTACACGAAGAACATCCCCGTCATCTTCATGTCCGCGCATCCGTACGAGAAGCTCGCGAAGCTGCTCCCCAACGATCCGAAGACGCGCTTCGTCCACAAGCCCGTGGACCTGGCGACCCTCGACAATCTGATCAAGGAGCTCCTGCCCATGGGAGGCTACGTTCCGTGAAGAAGACGAAGAATCAGGCGAAAGTCGGCATCATCGGCGGCTCGGGGCTCTACTCCTCCGACGCTATTAAGAACGCTGTCGAGATCACGATCAAGACGCCGTTCGGTCGTCATTCGGGTCCGATCGTGTTGGGTGATCTCGACGGAATTAAGTGCGCGTTTTTGCCGCGCCATGGGCGCGGCCACGTCGTCACTCCGACCGAGATCAATCAGCGCGCCAACATGTGGGCGCTCAAATCCCTCGGCGTCGAGCGCGTCCTCGCGTTCTCGGCCGTCGGCTCCCTCAAGGAGGAGCTGCCCCCGCGCACGTTCGTGTTCCCCGATCAGCTCATCGACCGCACGAAGGACCGCGTGCAGACCTTCTTCGGCAACGGCGTGGTCGCGCACGTCGCGTTCAACCCGCCCTTCGCCCCGGAGCAGAACAAGATCGTCTACGAGTGCGCCAAGGAGCTCGGCATCAAGAGCGTCTTCGGCGGCACGTACTGCTGCATGGAGGGCCCCGCGTTCTCGACCAAGGCGGAGTCCGAGATGCACCGCTCCTTCGGCTGGTCGTTGATCGGCATGACCGCCGCGACGGAGGCGAAGCTCGCGCGCGAGGCGGAGCTCGTCTACTCGCAGGCCGCGATGGTCACCGACTACGACTGCTGGAAGGAAGGCGAGGAGGTCCACACCGAGATGGTCGTGGCGAACCTCCACGCGAACTCCGCGAACGCGCAGAAGCTCATGAGGCTCGCCGTGCCGCGCATCGCGAAGGCGCCGCTCGAGCCCGCGTTCTCCGAAGCCCTCAAGGGCGCGCTGTTCACCGCCCCCGAGGCCCGGAACAAGGCGACCTTGAAGAAGCTCGACCTGCTCGTGAGGAAATACCTCTGATGGCCAAGACCAAGAAAGCCCAGCGCGCCGTCGAGCGGCTCATCGACACCGCGATCCAGGCGCAGAAGCGCGCCTACTGCCCGTACTCGCGCTATCCCGTCGGCGCGGCCGTGATGACCGCCGCCGGCCGCGTGTTCCCGGGCTGCAACGTCGAGAACGCGAGCTACGGCCTCGCGATGTGCGCCGAGCGCAGCGCGATCTATCACGCGGTCGCCTCGGGCGCCGACGCGATCGTCGCGGTCGCCGTCGTCGGCGCGGCCGCCAAGCCGTGCGGCGCGTGCCGCCAGGTCATGCACGAGTTCAGCGACAAGGACACCGACATCTACCTCGTCGACCTCAACCCCGCCACGGGCCGCCGCAAGGTCGTGAAGACGACCGTCTACAAGCTCCTGCCGCTCGCCTTCGACCCGCTCCTGTCGGGCCTGCTGCCGAAGAATCCCCGCAATCTCGTTCGCAACCGGAGGAAATGATGGACGCCAAGCTCTTGGCCGTGACGGAGTGGATGAAAGGCACCGATCTCGCGGAGATCGCCTACAGGAAGGACGGCGCCGGCTTCTCCCTGACCGCCGCCGGCGCGGGAGATCCCGCGCGCATCGACGCTCCGGCGCTTCCCTCGGGCCGCTTCACGCCCGTGGCCGCCGAGACCGTCGGCGTCTTCCAGTGGTCCGAGCCCGGCAAGGCCAGAGCGGCCGACGAGGGCTCCGTCGTCGCCGAGGGCGACGTCCTCGGCGTCATCGTGACGGGCTCCGGCAAGGCCGTCCCCGTCAAGGCGGCGCAGGCCGGCCGCGTCTCGAAGCTCTTCGTCGACGCTGGCCAGGCCGTCGAGTACGGCCAGCCGCTGATGCTCCTCGAGGCGCGCTGAGATGAGCGCCGCCGCCGCCATCCTCTGCACCAAGTGCGGGCACGCTCACGCGAAGCCCGCGCCCGCGTGCGAGAAATGCGGCGGCAAGACGGCTCGCGTCTGCGGCGGCTGCGGGTTCCAGAACTCGCTCGCGAAGAACTATTGCGACAAGTGCGGCAACCCGATCTCCGAGATCGGCAACATCGCCCCTCCGCCGCCGACCTACACGCCCGGCGGCGGCTCCGACATCCCGGCCACCGTCGTCAAGCACGTGAAGCCCCCGCAGGGCTCGCCGCCCGCCGCCGGCTCTCATCCCGGCATGGGCGGCCCGCTGACGCCGTCGAATCCGCTGCCGCCCGCGAAGTCGAAGGCCTCCGAGCCCGGCGCCTCGATGGGCGCGCCGCTTCCCTCGGCCGGCCGCCAGTCCGCCGACCCGTTCGCGGGCGCGATCTCCGGCGATCCGTGGGCTCCCGTCGCGCAGCCCATCGAGGAAGAGAAGAAGCCCGCGCGCTGGCCCGCGCTCCTCAAGATGTGCCTCAACGTCGCGGCCGGCACGCTCGCGGGCCTCGCGGCTCTCATCGCCATCTGGTACTACACGGAGAACCAGAAGCCCGACGTCGTGACGAAGCGCGTCGCGACCGAGTACCTCGACGCTCTGCGCACGCGCGACTTCAACGCGGCGTACGCGATGTTCTCGACGTCGGCCCAGAAGTACTGCACGCTCGACGAGTTCAAGAACTCCCGCGACACGACGACTTGGACGTGGTCCAACCTGCGCGTCGAGCACACGGAGCCGGGCGCCGTCCTGCTGGCCTACGACCTCAAGGTCGACGGGGCGGAGCCCCGCGTCGACCGCGTCCTCTTCGTCGAGGAGAACAAGAAGTGGGTCCGCCCGTACTCCTGGGTCCTCATGCGCAAGGTCGAGGAAGCCTTCGACAAGGGCAACGCCGACATGGGCCTCTTGCTCGCGCAGGCCGCCGCCGTCGTCAACCCGCGCGACCCGATGGCGCGCGGCTACCTCTGCGAGGCCGCCTACTACCGCAAGGCGCCCGTCGAGACCGAGAAGCAGTGCGTGACCGCCATCGAGCTCGCGCGCGTCTACCCCTCCAATCTCTCGCTCAAGAGCCTCTACCACCTGCACGCGATCCTGGCCGACACCTACAAGAACGCCCTGCGTCAGCCCGACAAGGCGCTCGACCAGTTCGCGCAGATGCTCGCCTTCCCCAACATCTCCCCCGCCGACCAATGCGAGATCCTGCTCGCGCGCGCCGAGGCCTACACGCTCCTGAGCCGCCCGGGCGAGGCGCTCGCCGATCTCGACCGCGGCGCGCAGATGTGCGTCAAGCCGGGCGACCAAGCCTACATCGAGGAGATGCGCCGCCGTCTCGGCGCCCCCAACTGACTATGTTCAAGAAGATCCTGATCGCCAACCGTTCCGAGATCGCCGTGCGCGTCATCCGCGCCGCGCGCGAGATGGGCATCAAGACCGTCGCCGTCTACTCCGACGCCGACCGCGAGTCGCGCCACGTCGCGATGGCCGACGAGGCCGTCTGCATCGGCCCCGGCCCCTCGAAGCTCTCGTACCTCGACCAGGAGGCCGTCCTCTCCGCCGCCAAGAACACCGGCGCCGACGCGATCCACCCGGGCTACGGCTTCCTCTCCGAGAACGCCGACTTCTCCGAGGAGTGCGGCCGCCGCGGCATCACGTTCATCGGCCCGCCCCCCTCGGCCTCCCGCAAGCTCGGCTTCAAGAGCGCGGGCAAGGCCGTCGCCAAGGCCGCGAACGTCCCCTGCGTCCCCGGCACGCAGGGCGACATCACCTCGGTCGACCCCAAGGAGATCGCGGAGATCGGCTACCCCGTCCTCATCAAGGCCTCCGCGGGCGGCGGCGGCAAGGGCATGCGCGTCGTCCGCACCCCCGAGGAGCTCAAGCCCCAGCTCGAGGCCGCGGCGACCGAGGCGAAGGCCGCGTTCGGCGACGGCTCGGTGTTCATCGAGAAGCTGCTCGAGCGCCCGCGCCACGTCGAGATCCAGATCATCGCGGACAAGCACGGAAACGTCGTCGCGTTCCCCGAGCGCGACTGCACCGTCCAGCGCCGCCACCAGAAGCTCGTCGAGGAATCCCCCTCGCCCGCGCTGACGCCCGAGATCCGCAAGGACATGCAGAACGCCGCCATCCGCCTGGCGAAGGCCGCCGGCTACCAGAACGTCGGCACCGTCGAGTTCCTGTTCCAGGACGGCAAGTTCTACTTCATCGAGGTCAACGCGCGCCTGCAGGTCGAGCACCCGGTCACCGAGCTCGTCGCCGGCGTCGACCTCATGGAGATGATGATCCGCGTCGCGGCCGGCGAGAAGCTGCCGATCGACCAGACGCGCGCCTCCGAGATCCGCTGCCACGCGATCGAGCACCGCATCAACGCCGAGGACCCCGACCGGAACTTCATGCCCTGCCCCGGCCGCATCGAATCGCTGACCTTGCCCGGCGGCGCGGGCGTGCGCGTCGACACGCACGTCTACCCCGGCTACACGATCCCGAGCTACTACGACTCGATGATCGCCAAGCTCATCATCAGCGCCGGCGACCGGCCCGCCGCCCTCCGGCGCTCGCTGCGCGCGCTCGGCGAGCTCGAGGTCGGCGGCCTCAAGACGACGGCCGGCCTGCACGCGAAGGTCGTCGCCCACCCCGTGTTCATGGGCGGCGACTTCGACACCCATTTCATCGAGAAGACGAAGCTGCTCGAGGAGAAAGTCCCCGCCCATGCCTGAGAACTTCAAGAAGACGATCGTGACGCAGCTCAAGGACTCCGCGAAGGTCCTGAGCGCGACCGCGAAGCAGTCCCCCGTCATCGACGCGGCAGCGAAGGCCCTCCTCCGCTGCTACCGCAACGGAGGCAAGATCCTCACGTTCGGCAACGGCGGCTCCTCCTGCGACGCGCAGAACTTCGCCGACGAGCTCACGGGCCGCTACCGCCGCAACCGGCCGCCGCTGCCCGCGATCGCGCTGACCGCGAACCAGGGCGACCTGACCTCGATCGCCAACGACTTCGGCTTCGAATACGTCTTCGAGCGCCCGCTCCAGGCTCTCGGCCGCGCGGGCGACTGCGCGATCGCGATCTCGACCTCCGGCAACTCCAAGAACGTGCTCAAAGCCGCCGAGGCCGCGAAGGCCAAGGGCATGACCGTCATCGGCCTCACGGGCCGCACGGGCGGCAAGCTCAAGGCGCTCTGCGACCACGTCGTCGCGATCCCGTCCGACTCGACGGCGCGCATCCAGGAGGCGCACATCACGGTCATCCAGATCTGGTGCGGCATCCTCGAGGACGAGCTGTTCCCGGACGCCCCCCTCGCCCACGGATGAGCACCGCCCGCAAGATCGTCGCGCTCGACAAGCTCCTCACGCTCCGCGAGCTGTGGCGCTGGGAAGGCCGCAAGGTCGTCTTCACCAACGGCGTCTTCGACATCCTGCACGCCGGCCACGTGAAGGTGCTCGAGAAAGCGAAGGCGCAGGGAGACCTGCTCGTCGTCGGGATCAACTCCGACGCGTCGGTGAAGGCGCTCGAGAAGGCGCCGGGCCGCCCGATCAACAAGTGGCGCGACCGCGCCGAGGTCGTCGCCGCGCTCGCCTGCGTCGACGCCGTCGTCTCCTTCGGCGAGTCCACGCCCGAGAAGCTCATGTCGCGCCTGCGCCCCGACGTGCAGGTGAAGGGCGGCGACTACAAGCCCTCCGACCTCCCCGAGGCCAAGTACGCCGCGAAGGTCGTCATCATCGCCCTCAAGAAGGGCTACTCGACGACCGGCCTCATCAAGCGCCTCCAGGGCAAGCGCTAGAAAAGAGAAGGCCCCCGCCTTTCGGCGAGGGCCCGCTCTTTAGGAGGCCGAGACTCTTACTCTTTCGCGGCCGGGGCGGCGTTGCCCTTCTCGGCGATCATGGCCTTGGCGCCCTCGATGGCCTTATCGAGGTCCTCGGTCTTGTACTTCGGGTTCGCTTCCTTGAGCGCCTCGAGCTGCTTGAGGCCGTCCTCGGGCTTGCCGTCGATGATCGAGTTGACGGCCTTGTCGAACTTGGCGTCGAGCTCCATCTCCTTCTGAACCTTGCGGCTCTTCGCGTCGCCGCGCAGGCCGGGCTCGTTGGGATCAGCGATATCCTTCTGCTTCTTGCCGCGGACGGCGGCGACGGCGGCGGCGTTGCGGCCCTTCTTCTGCTGGCCGCTCACGGCGGAGTTGGACAGCGAGCTCTTCAGGTTCTTGAAGAACGAGGTCCAGGACGACTTGGCCGGCGCGGCGGCCTTTTCCTCGGCGACGGCCGGCATGGCCAGGACCGCGGCGAGAACGGCGATCATGATGCTCTTCATAAGCACTACCTCCTAAATCAGCTTCCCTTGATGAGGCTGTCGACGGCCGGCTTGAACGACGGGGCGAGCGAGACGGCCTTCTCGCCGTACTCGCGCGCCTGCTCCGCTTTCTTGAGGCGGAGGGACGTCTTCACGAGGTTCAGCCAGATCATCGCGTCGTCGGGCTCGACCTCCGACGCCTGCAGGAAGCGCTTCTCGGCCTCGGCGTTGGCGCCCTCGAGGAAGGCGACCGAGCCGAGGTTGTTGAGCGCCGACGCGTTCTTCGGATCGAGCGCGAGCACCTTGTTGAACTCCGTCAGCGCCGCCTCGCGGTTGCCGAACTGGTACTCGATGATGCCGAGCTGCAGCTGGGCGTCCGCGTCCTTGCCGTTGCGCTTGATCTCGCCCTCGTAGTACTTCTTGAGGAACTGGTAGCGGTCCTTGGCGAGGACGTTGATCTGGTCGTCGTACTTGCGCTCGAGCGCGGAAGCCTCGGGGATCTTCGGCGTGAAGTCGGTCGGGGGCATCGTCACGGGCTCGTAAGTTCCCCACGCCTTGTGCAGGCTGTAGGTCTTCACGCGGCCCTTCTCGGCCTCCGCCTTGTACGCGTACGCGGCCTTCGAGACCGCGTCGATGAACGGCTTGCCGATGTACGTGACCTCGATCGGCACCCACATCGTGCCCTCGTGCTCGACGAGGAGATCCTCGGGCATGCCCGCCTCGGCGGCGTCCTCGGCCTCGGTGTCGAACATCATCGTCATGTGGCCGGGGTAGTCGACGATCGCGACGCGGACCTCGCTGTCCTCGAGCATCGCGCCGTAGAGCGACGTGAGGTCCGAGCACTGGCCGGTCTTGCTGCGCAAAGTCTCGCGCGGGAACTGCGTGTAGTCGACGGGGAAGTTCGGGTCGTCGTGCGCGGTCTCGAACGGGTTCGCCGGGTTCGCGACGAACTTGATGCCGTACTCGGAGAGCGCGTTCCAGATGCGCATCGCCTTGACGACGTTCTCGCTCAGCGCCGCGGCCTTGCGGTTCTTGAACTCGAGCGTCGAGAT
>CAYVFO010000049.1:11568-12360 GCA_964450975.1 uncultured Elusimicrobia bacterium
CCGGCGGGTCCTTGCGCGTCACGAAGTTCGCGATGCGCTGCGGGTCCTGCCACGTGATCGCGTTGCGCGAGTACAGGCGCAGGGGCTTCGTGATCGAGACCGACTGCTGCTTGCCGCTCTCGAAGTACGTGAGGGTGAACTCGGCTTGGATCGGCGTGTCCTCGCTGATCTCGAGGACGCGGTTGTTGAGCGTCGCGATCAGCGGAACCTCGGCGGTCTGCTTCGGCTCGAGCTTCTTGATCTCGGTGTCGAAGCCGAAGTCCATGTAGTCCTTCAGCTTGAACTTGAGCTTCACGTTCTGGAAGGGCACGTTGACGTTGTTTGTCAGCGTCGCCTGGCCGAGCGGGTTGGTGAGGTACCACTTGTAGTTCGCCGCGAAGATGTTGCCGAGCGTGACCGACGAGATCTCGACGGGCGAGCGGTTGAAGGAGCCCGCGATGAAGGTCTCGACGGGGCGGCCGGCGGGGCCGACGTCCTCGGTCTTGGACTTCGTCGCGACGCGGTACCAGTACTTCTCGTAGGGCGTGACGTCCGAGTCCTGGAAGGTCTCGGTCTTCGTCCAGCCCGCCTGCTTCCACGGGCCGGCGGGGCTCGTCGCGCGCATGACGACGTAGCCGCCGGTCCACGGGTCGGCGACCGGCTCCCACGAGATCGCGGCGATGCCGTCGCTCGTCTTCGTCGAGACGCCGACCGGCGCCGCGAGCTGCGGGTGCAGGTCGTAGCTGACGAGGCGGCCCTTGCCCTTGTCCGCGATCACGAGCTTGTCGCCCTGCACGGAGACCGCGATGGGAT
>CAYVFO010000049.1:12370-17013 GCA_964450975.1 uncultured Elusimicrobia bacterium
TATGACAAAACTTCTTAATGCGCGAATCCTTGCATCACTGGGAATGATCATCTTCGTCGCGGTCATCGCCGTGAGCGCGACGGGCGCGGCGAGCTGGGGGTGCAGGTCGTAGGCGACGAGCTTGGCCTTGCCCGAATCGGCGATGAACAACTTGTCCCCGCGCACGGAGACCGCGACGGGCTGGGTCAACTCGCGCTCCTGCTTGCCGCCCGCGAAGAAGTCCGCGAGCCACTTGCCGTCCTTGGTGTGGACGGAGACGCGGCGCAGCGCGGAGTCGAGCGTGTAGAGGTAGTTCTGGCCGTCGAAGGCGAGAGAGACGGGCGACTTGAACTCGCCGGGGCCGTCGCCGTCCTCGCCCCACGAGGCGATGTACGCGCCGGAGGGCTCGCACTTGAAGACGCGCTTGAGGCCCTTGTCGACGAAGTAGACGAAGCCGGCGTTGTCCCACGCGACGGCGACGGGCTCGAGCAGCATGTACTGCCCGACCTTGGGGCCGAAGCCGAAGAGGAACACGCCCTCGGGGCTGAACGCGTCGATGCGCTGGTTGCCGGTGTCGGCGACGTAGATGACGCCCTCGGGGTTGATCGCGACGCCGTTGGGGTTGCGCATGCGGCCTTCGCGCTTCTTGCTGTCGAAGAAGCCCTGCGCCTCGCCGACGTTGGACTTCCACTTGCCGTCGAGGCCGAAGAGTTGGAGGCGCGCGTTGGGGTTGTCGGTGACGAAGAGGCCCTCGGCCTTCGCGGACTTCACGGCGGCCATGCCGCCGACGCCGCGCGTGACCTCGCCGCCCTTGCCCTTCGACGTGCCGAAGCGCGCCTTCTCCTTGCCGTCCGCGTCGATGAGGACGAACTGGGACTCCTTCGGGAGCCAGGCGTAGAGCGAGTCGCCCGAGGGCGCGAGCACCGAGGCGTTGTACGCCCACTTGCGGCTCGGGCCGGAGACCGACATCTTGGTCGTGAGGTTGAGCGGGAGCTGGCGGGTCTTGAGCTTGTTGGTGAGCTCGACGCGGTGGATGCGGTTGTTGCCGGTGTCGAGGACGATCAGCAGGCCGTCGGGCGTGATCGCGATGCCCTCGGCCTTCTTCATCTGGCCGACGCCGGAGCCGAGCGAGCCGAAGCGGCCCATGATGAAGCCGTCGCCGGACTGCTCGATGACCTTGCCGTTCTTGCCGTCGACGACGTAGAGGAAGCCGAACTGGTCGACCGCGAAGTCGTTGCCGAGGAGCGCGTACTCCTTCACGAACTTCGCGGAGGAGTCGTACTTCTGCATGCGCTCGTTGTTGCGGTCGAGCACGAAGACGTTGTCGGACTGGTCGACGGCGATGCGCGTCGGGTTGCTGAGCAGGCCCGGCTCCTTGCCGTAGCGGCCGAACAGGAAGAGCAGGATGCCCTCGTTCGTGAAGACCTGGATGCGGTTGTTGCCGGTGTCGGAGACGAAGATGCGGCCGTCGGCGCCGACGGCGACGGACTCGGGGCCCTTCAGCTTGCCGGGCTCGGAGCCCTTCTCGCCGAAGACGTACAGGAAGTTTCCGTCGTGGTCGAAGATCTGGACGCGGTTGTTGCCGGTGTCGGCGACGTAGACGTTGCCGTTGGGGCCGACCGCGACGCCGCGCGGCGAGGAGAACGCGCCCTGCTGGTTGCCCGAGCGGCCAGTGGACTTGATGAGCTTGCCGGCCGAGTCGTAGAGGAAGAGCATGTTCTTCTTCTCGTCGATGACGAAGAGGCGGTCGGCCGACGCCGCGGCGGCGACGGGCTTGACCATCTCCTCGCCGCGGATGGGCTCGAGGAAGCGGATCGTGTCGTACGCGCGGGCGGCGGGCGAGATCAGCAGCGCGAGCGCGACGAGGGGGGCGATGCGGTTCATGCTTGGACGGCCTCCTTGATCAGCTTGTTGACGAGGGCGGGATTGGCCTTGCCCTTGGAGAGCTTCATGACGGCGCCGACGATGGAGCCGATGGCGGCTTCCTTGCCGCCCTTGAGGTCGGCGGCGGCCTTGGGGTTGGCGGCGAGCGCGGCCTTGACCCACTCCATGACCTGCTTGTCGTCGGAAACCTGCGCCAGGCCGAGCTCGGCGACGAGGGCCTTGGGATCCTTGCCGGTCTCCCACATCTTCGCGAAGACGTCCTTCGCGCCCTTCGAGGAGAGCGTGCCGCCGGCGACCAGGGACGCGAGGCCCCCGAGGTGCGCGGGCGCGACCGGCGACTGCGCGGCGCTCTTTCCCTCGGCGTTGAGACGGCCCAGCATCTCGGTGGTCAGCAGGTTCGACACGGTTTTGGCGGACCCGGCGGGCGCCGCGGCGACGGCTTTCTCGAAGTAGTCCGCGAGGACCTTGTCGCCGGTGAGCACCTCGGAGTCGTAGGAGGATAGCCCCAATTCGGCCATAAATCGAGCCCTTTTCGCGGCCGGGAGCTCGGGGAGCGCGGCCTTGAGCCCGGAGACCCAGTGGGCGTCGGCGACGAGCGGGACGAGGTCGGGATCGGGGAAGTAGCGGTAGTCGTGCGCGTCTTCCTTGGAGCGCATCGCGCGGGAGGCCTGCTTGTCGGCGTCCCAGAGGCGCGTCTCCTGATTGATCTTGCCGCCGGACTCGAGGACCTCGACCTGGCGCCGGAACTCGGCGTCGATCGCGTCCTTGACGTTCTTGAAGGAGTTGAGGTTCTTGGTCTCGGTGCGCGTGCCGAACTTCGTCTCGCCGACGGGGCGGACCGAGACGTTCGCGTCGCAGCGCAGCTCGCCCTTCTCCATGTCGCAGCGCGAGGCGCCGACGAACTGGACGACTTCCTTCAGCGCCTCGAGGTAGGCGTAGGCCTCGTCGGAGGAGCGGATGTCGGGCTCGGAGACGATCTCCATGAGCGGGATGCCCGCGCGGTTCAAGTCGACGAGCGAGGCGCCGCTCTCGTGGACGAGCTTGCCGGCGTCCTCCTCCATGTGGATGCGCGTGATGCGGATGGTCTTCTTCGTCCCGCCGACGGAAATCTCGAGCTTGCCGTGCTCGCTGTAGGGCTGATCGTACTGCGAGATCTGGTAGGCCTTGGGCAGATCGGGGTAGAAGTAGTTCTTGCGCGCGAAGATCGACTGCGAGTTCAGGCGCATGTCGAGCGCCATCGCCGCCTGGTAGGCGAGCTCGACGGCGCGGCGGTTGAGGACCGGCAGCACGCCGGGCTGCGCCGTGCAGACGGGGCAGACGCGGGTGTTGGGAGCCTGGCCGAAGCCGTCCGTGCCGCAGCCGCAGAAGAGTTTCGTCTTCGTGGCCAGCTGCGCGTGAACTTCGAGCCCGACGATCAGTTCGTACTGTTTCAACCAGTCCTCATTATTCCCGGATTATCGCGTCCAGACCAGCGCAAAACGGGCACTTCGCCCGTGACGCCGGTCACGCCTTCCCTAAATACCGTCCGATGAGCCTCAAATCGCCGGGGTAGGAGAGGGACTTCGCCGCCGCCCTCTTCGCCACCCACTTCGTCTTCATGATCTCGCCGGCGTCGGGCTTGCCCGTCCTCTCGACGGGCTCCATCCGGTACCAGCGCACCTTCTTCGCCACGGGCCGGCCGTTGCGGTTGAACCGGTAGCGCACCAGCGCGAGCGGCCCGACGCTGCGGCACTTCCAGCCCGTCTCTTCTTCCACCTCGCGAAGGGCCGCCTTCAAGGGAGTCTCCCCCCTCTCGAGATGCCCTTTGGGAAAGGTCCACACGACCTCTCCCTGCAGGTTCGTCACCTTCACGAGGAGGACCTTCCCCCCCTTCTCGACGATCCCGCCCGCGGCGTATTCCTTCGCGTCCTTCACTTCAAAACGGGGAACGGCTTCGCGTTCTCGAAGGCGCGCGCGACCGACAGCATGCGCTGCTCCTGGAACACGTCGGCGATCAGCTGCAGCCCGAGCGGCATGCCCTTCTTCGAGACGCCGCACGGGATCGACACGCTCGCGTTGCCCGCCATGTTGGACGGGATCGTGAACACGTCGGACAGATACATCGAGATCGGGTCGCTCGTCTTCTCGCCGAAGCGGAACGGCGGCGTCGGCGTGGTCGGCGCGGCGATGACGTCCACCTGCTTGAACGCGTCCTTGAAGTCGTTCGCCATCAAGGTGCGCACGCGCTGGGCCTTCGAGTAGTACGCGTCGTAGTAGCCGGAGGAGAGCGCGTAGGTGCCGAGCATGATGCGGCGCTTTACCTCGGGGCCGAAGCCGGCGCCGCGCGTCATCTCGTAGACCTCCTCGAGGCTCGTCGCGCCGCGGTCGACGAAGCCGTAACGGATGCCGTCGAAGCGCGCGAGGTTCGAGGACGCCTCGGACGGGGCGATGATGTAGTACGTCGCGATCGCGTACTTCGTGTGCGGCAGCGAGATCTCCTTGATCTCGGCGCCGAGCGTCTTGAGGAGCGCGATGCCGTCGCGCACCGACTTCTCGACCTCCGGGTCGAGGCCGTCGATGAAATACTCCTTCGGCAAGCCGACGCGCAGTCCCTTGAGGTCCTTCGGGACCGGCATGACCGCGGGCGGCTCGTTCGTCGCGGAGGTCGAATCTCTCTCGTCGTGGCCGCCGATCACCGACAGCGCGAGCGCGGCGTCCTCGACGGTGCGCGTGAACGGGCCGATCTGGTCGAGCGACGACGCGAAGGCCACGAGGCCGTAGCGCGAGACGAGGCCGTACGT
>CAYVFO010000050.1:0-3914 GCA_964450975.1 uncultured Elusimicrobia bacterium
GTCTGACCCTATAACTCTTTCGTGGGGCGCGTCAGGTAGTAGTCTTTGACGAAGCGCATCCAAGTCGGGGCCGCGATCGCGCCGCCGGCCTTGCCCGCGCTCATCGCGATCCGGGCGTCGTCGTGGCCGATCCAGACCGCCGCCGCGAGGTCCGGGGTCACCCCGGCGAACCAGGCGTCGCGGTAGTCGTTCGTGGTACCCGTCTTCCCGGCGGCCGGGACGTTGAAGCCGATGCGCTTGGCCGAGGCATAGCCGGTGCCCTCGGGGCCGAGAATCCCCTTCATCGTGTCGAGGACGGCGCGCGTCGTCACCGACGAGTAGACGACGAGCCCGTCCTCCTTCGGCGCGTCGCCCTCCGACAGCGCCTTGCCCTCGCGGTCCTCGACGCGGCGCAGCCACCAGGGCTTCACCGCGCGGCCGCCGTTGGCGAACACCGCGTAGGCGGCGGCGACCTGCAGCGGCGAGACGTCCACGGTGCCGAGCGCGAGCGTGAGATTGCGGGGCAGGCGCTCCGTCGGCGTCCCGAGCGCCTTCGAGAGGTCCTCGATCACGTCGTCGATGTCGAGCTCCTTGAGCAGCTTGATCGCGACCGAGTTCAGCGACTTCCACAGCGCGAAGTCGAGCCGGACCTCGCCGAAGTACTTGTCGCCGTAGTTGTGCGGCGACCACTTCTTGCCGCCGCCGACCGAGTACGTGACCGCCTCGTCGAGGAACATCGACTCCGCGGTGTATTTGCCCGTCTCGTAGGCGCGCGCCCAGACGAAGGGCTTCACGGTCGAGCCGATCAGGCGGCGGCCGTCGGCGGCGCGGTCGAGCTGGTTCGAGAACGAGAAGCCCGTTCCGCCGACGAGCGCGAGCAGCGCGCCGTCCTTCGGCGAAACGGCGGCGAGCGCGCCCTCGACGGGCGCCGTCTTGCCCGCGGGCTCGCCGTCCTCGTCGGCGGCTGCCTCGGGGTCGTTCTCGCGCGCGAGGCGCTCGCGCAGGGCGTTCTGCGCGGAGCGCTGCGCGTCGAGGTCGAACGTCGTGCGGATCGTCAGGCCGCCGCGCAGCAGGCGCTCCTTCGTGTAAGCCCTGAGCATCTGCCGGCGGACGAACTCGACGACGTAGGGCGCCTCGTTGACCTTCGTGCGCCACAGCGATATCTCGGGCACGCTCTGGCGGCGCTTGAAGCCGTCCCAGAACTCCTTCTCGACGCGCTCGAGCGCGGACTCGGGCAGGAAGCCGTTCTTGGCCATGCGCTTGAGGACCGTGCGGTGCCGCGCGCGCGCGAGCTCGGGCTTGTCGAGCGGCGAGTACTTGTTCGGCGACGGGATGATGCCGACGAGCATCGCGGCCTCGCCGACGTCGAGCGCGGAGGCCGGCTTGCCGAAGTAGTAGCGAGAAGCGGACTCGACGCCGAAGCACGAGTGGCCGAAGTAGGCGAAGTTCAGGTACATCAGCAGGATCTGATCCTTCGTGAACTTGCGCTCGAGCGCGCGGACGCAGAAGTACTCGAAGATCTTGCGGCCGAGCGTCTTCTTGCGCGTCGTGAACATCTGCTTTGCGAGCTGCTGCGTGAGCGTCGAGCCGCCCTGCTGCCGGCGGATGCCGGTCAAGGTGACGACGGCGGCGCGCAAGGTCGCCTTCCAGTCGACGCCGTGGTGCGAGTAGAAGTGCCCGTCCTCGGAGGCGATCAGCGCCTTCTTCAGATACGCCGGGATGTCGTCGGGCGAGCGAACGTACTGGCCCTTCTCGATCGAGAACTCCGCGATGAGACGGTCCTTCGTATCGAGGATGCGCGTCGGCACGGCCGCGACGGAGAGCGTCGAGGCGAGGTAGGGCACCTCGAAGACCTCGTCGTCGCCGAGCAAGTACTCCTCGCGCCCCGGAACCGTGAGGTTGAGGTAGTACGCGTCCATCTTCGCCACGATGTCGTTGCGGTGCGAGTAGTACCGCCACCAGCCGGCCCCGATCATCGCGCCGGCCCCCGCCGCGGCCAAGACGGCGGCCGCGAGCGCCGCCAGGAAGGCGCGCTTGACGATCAGCAGGAGCATTCGCTGATGATACCATTCGGCCCCGCCGTGACTTACGGCGGCGAGGTTCATGGTATGATGGGCCGCCCGATGCTCACCGCGGCCTTCGTCGCCGGCGCCCTGACGCAATTCCTCTTCGCGGGGCCGCGCCCTCGTTGGAGTCTCGAGGACGCCTGGTTCCTCATCCCCGTCGCGATCGGCACGCCTCTCCTTTACGTCGTCGTCCTACGGCAGGGCGACGTCTCGCACGGCCTGGCCTCGCTCCTCTGCGTCAGCTGGGTCGGCCTCGTCTCCGCGATCGGAGCCCGCGAGCGGACCTTGCCGCAGGTCGGGGAGGAGGCGGTCCTGCTCAACACCGCGAGCGTGTGGTGGCTCGCCTGGCCGATCGCCCCTCTTTGGGCGGGCGTCGCGGCCGCGTGCACCGCGCTCGCGGCCGCCTACGTCCTCACTCCGCTCGCGCGCAAGCGCTGGCTGCGCATGGTTTTGTGCCTCTGGTTCTTCGCGGCGGGCGTCTGGCTCGGAATTCTGGAGTTCACCCGCGGAGACTTCGCCGTGCTGCTCGACCCGTTCGCCACCGGAGTCCACCCCCTGCGCGCCCTGCTCGCCGGCGCGGCCTATTTCCAGCTGCTGCTCTACGCCGGGCACGCGGTCGTCGCCTCGCACGCGATGGACCCCGGCCAGAAAGCCTCGGATTGGCGCGACATCGCCGACCGCTTGATCTCGCGCTTCGCCGACCAGCCCCATCCGAGGCGCGTCGCGATCCTGCTGGGCCTGCAGACCGCGGGCTACGTGCTGAGCCGCCGGCTCGGCCTCGGCTGGGACGACGCCATCGCCAATCTTTGCCTCGCCCTGGCTCCGGTCCTGCTGCTCCGCCTGGATAGCGGCCGGCCCGCCCCATGAACGGACGCGCGCCCGTCATGGCCCTCGACGGGGCGGTTTTCGTATAATAATGGTCTTTCTTAAGGAGAATCACATGACCGCCACCATCACCGCCTCCACCAACATCGAGCAGCTGCTCGGAGCCGACGCGAAGCTCCTTGAGCACAAGTGCACGACCATCCCGAAGGAATCCATCCACATCCCCGGCCCCGATTCCGTCGACCGCCTGTTCGGCGGCTCCGACCGCCCGATCCCGGTCCTGCGCAACCTGCAGTCGCTGTACAACCACGGCCGCCTCGCCGGCACCGGCTACGTCTCGATCCTCCCCGTGGACCAGGGCATCGAGCACTCGGCGGCGGCGTCCTTCGCCCCGAATCCGATCTACTTCGACTCGGAGAACATCGTCAAGCTCGCGATCGAGGGCGGCGCCAACGGCGTGGCCTCCACGCTCGGCGTGCTGGGCTCGGTGGCGCGCAAGTACGCCCACAAGATCCCGTTCATCCTCAAGTTCAACCACAGCGAGCTCCTGAGCTACCCGAACACGTTCGACCAGACGATGTACGGCAGCATGAAGCAGGCCCGCGACATGGGCTGCGCCGCCGTCGGCGCGACGGTGTACTTCGGCTCCGCCGAGTCCCGCCGCCAGATCTGGGAGGTCTCCCAGGCGTTCGACGCCGCCCATCAGCTCGGCATGGCGACGATCCTCTGGTGCTACGTGCGCAACAACGCGTTCAAGACCCCCGAGAAGGACTACCACGTCTCCGCCGACCTCACGGGCCAGGCCAACCACTTGGGCGTCACGATCCAGGCCGACATCATCAAGCAGAAGCTGCCCGAAAACAACGGCGGCTACAACGCGGTGAAGGGCCTCGGCAAGACGAGCAAGCTCGTCTACGAGAAGCTCACGAGCGACAACCCGATCGACCTCACCCGCTACCAGGTGGCCAACTGCTACATGGGCCGCGCCGGGCTGATCAACTCCGGCGGACCGTCAGGAAAGAACGATCTGCACGAGGCCATGAC
>CAYVFO010000050.1:3924-16874 GCA_964450975.1 uncultured Elusimicrobia bacterium
CGTCCGCTACCAGGTGGCCAACGGGTACATGGGTCGCGTCGGCCTCATCAACTCGGGCGGCGCGTCCTCGGGCGCGTCCGACCTCGCCGAGGCCGTGAAGACGGCCGTCATCAACAAGCGCGCGGGCGGCATGGGCCTCATCTCCGGCCGCAAGGCGTTCCAGCGCCCGATGAAGGAAGGCGTCGGGATCCTCAACGCGATCCAGGACGTCTACCTCGACAAGAAAGTCACCATTGCCTAGCCGGGATTACGACACCCGTCTCGACGTCAAGTTCGGACCGCTCGAACTCGTCGACGAGAAGGCCCTGACCGACGCGCAGCCGCACCCGTGGTTCAATCAGACGCTCTGCGAGGTCAACGGCTCGGTCGTGCGCGTGGGCAAGGTGCAGGGCGAGTACCACTGGCACAAGCACGACGAGGACGACGAGTTCTTCTACGTCGTCGACGGCGAGCTGCGCATCGAGGTGGAGAACAAGCCGACGATCACGCTCAAGCCGCGCCAGGGCGTCGTGATCCCGAAGGGAGTCATGCACAGACCGTCCGCGCGAACGCGTACCGTCATGCTGATGGTCGAGACGAAATCCATCGTTCCCACCGGCGACTAGACGGAACTAATTCGCGTCCTGAATCGTCTGCTGGTATGGAGACGATCTGGGAGACGGTCCTCGACCTGCTGCTGCCGCGCGCCTGCGCGCATTGCCGCGAATATCTGGACGCCCCGGGGCCGCTCTGCGCGCCGTGCGCGGCGAGCCTTCCCCCTCCGCCGGAGCCCGCGTGCGTGCGCTGCGCGGGGCGGCGTCCGTGGGCGGCGCCGTTCTGCGCGGAGTGCGCGGGCCGGCCGTTCTCGTGCCGGCTGATCCGGGCCGCCGCGGCGCACCGCGGGCCGGCGGCGTCGCTCGTGCACGCGTTCAAGTTCCGCGGCTCGCGCGCGGCGGCGGTCGCGGCGGGGAAGGCGACCGCGCGCGCCCTGGCGCGGAGGCCGGAGCTGTCGGGCTTCGACGCGCTGGCGCCGGTGCCCGCGCATCCGAAGCGCGAGCGGGAGCGCGGCTTCAATCAAGCCGAGCTGATCGCGCGCGAGATCGCGGCCGCGACGGGCCTGCCGATGCTCGACGCGCTCGAGCGCGCGTCCGCCGGAGGGCCGTCGTGGCGGCTCGGCCGGGCGGAGCGCCGCCGGGAGCTCGCGGGCGCGTTCCGGCTCAAGCGCGGCGCCTCGGCGCTCGTCGCGGGCCGGCGCGTCCTCGTGATCGACGACGTCGCGGCGACGGGCACGACGCTCGAGGCGTGCGCCGCGGCGCTGCGCGCGGCGGGAGCGGAGG
This sequence comes from uncultured Elusimicrobia bacterium, assembly GCA_964450975.1. Classification (GTDB taxonomy): domain Bacteria; phylum Elusimicrobiota; class Elusimicrobia; order UBA1565; family UBA9628; genus GWA2-66-18. The sequence goes on from CAYVFO010000050.1 coordinate 5,241, forward strand.
ACGCGGCGGGGTGCGTGTTCGCGCGGGCGGGCTCGGACCCTACTTGAGGCCGAGCAAGGTCTTCCACCAGGGCTTCGGCGGAGGGGGCGCGGCTTTGGCGCGCTGAGGGGCGGCCTCGAAGGCGCCAGAGGCGACGTGCACGGGCAAGGTGAAGAAGAACGTCGAGCCGTTCGGCGGGTCGCTCTCGACCCACATCTTGCCCTTCTGGAGGTGGACGAACGCCTTGGCGATCGACAGGCCGAGGCCCGTGCCGCCGACGTGCAGCTCGCCCGAGGCGATCTGGACGAACTTCTCGAAGATCTTCGCCTGCTCGCTCTTCGGGATGCCGGGGCCGGTGTCGGTCACGGCGTACTCGACGAAGCCCTGGTTGCCCTCGGCGCGCTTTGCGAGCTTGACGACGATCTTGCCGCCGGCGGGCGTGAACTTGAGTGCGTTCGAGAGCAGGTTCACGATGACCTGGACCGTGCGGCCGGAGTCGGCCTCGACGACGGGCAGTCCGGCGGGCGCGGTCATCGAGAGGTCGATGCGCTTCTTCTGCGCCCACGGCATGAGGCTGTCGACGGCCTCGCGCGCGATCTTCTCGGCGTCGGCCGGCTTCGTGGTCACCGTCATCTGGCCGGACTCGATCTTGGAGAAGTCGAGGATCGAGTTGATCATCTCGGCCAGTCGGTCGGAGTTCTTGAGCGCGGTGTTGAGCATCCGCGTCTCGTCCTCCTCCATCTTGCCGCCGAACTGGCCCTGGAGGATCTCGAGCGAGGCGCGGATCGAGGACAGCGGCGAGCGCAGCTCGTGCGTGACGTGCGCGACGAAGTCGCGCTGCATCTTCTGGAGCTCGCGGTGCTTGGCGACGTCGGGCAGGGCGGAGACCATGCCGACGACCTTGCCTTCCTCCGTCTTCACGACGGCGCTCGAGGCGCGCAGGGTCTTCTGCGTGTCGGCGACGCCCGCGGTGGAGACCTCGCCGGCGATGTCGCGGTCGTTCGGGGCGTTGATGTCCTTGGCGAGGGTGACGATGAACTGCTCGCTGGCCTTTTCCGTGATCGCCTTGCCCGCGGATTGCGCGAGCGGCTCGCCGTAGATCTGCTCGGCGGCCGGGTTCATCATGAGGATCTTGCCCTGGTCGTCGACGACGACGACGCCCTCGACCATGTTGTTGAGGACGCTGTCGGTCCGCTTCGCCTCGTTCTGGAGGGTCTTCTTCTCCTTCTTGAGGGGCACGGTCACTTCCTCGATGCGCTTGGCGATGTCCTGCTCGAGGAGCTTCATGACCTGCTCGAAGACCTTCTTGCGCAGGACCGGATCGGGGACGGCCTTCTCGACGAGCGCCATGATCGTGCGCTCGATGGAGCCCGCGGCGATCGCGGCGTTGATGTCGCGCAGCTCCTCCTCGGCGCTGGCGGCGCCGCCGGCGCCCGCGCCCGCGCCGCCGCCCGCGCCGGCCTCGCCCTGCTGCTGCCCGCCGCCTTCGCCCGCGCCCGCTCCGGCTCCGGCGCCCGAGGCGGCTTTGTCGCCGGCCTTGGTGTAGACGGCCTCGTTGAGGACGATGTGGAACGCGCTCCGCTCGGAGAGGAAATTCTTCGGGTCGGCCGCCGCCGGATTGTCGGCGCGCATCGCCGCGAGCTCGCAGAACGCGACGATCTCGTTCTGCTCGAGGCCGGCGCGGAAGGTGAGGCTCGTGAGCTTGAAGCGCGTGAAGAAGTTCGCGAGCGAAGCGGGGAGCTGAGTGAGGCTGCCCGCGACGCGGCCGTTGAGGATGAGCTTGTCGCGATCGACGCCGACGACGAGCTCTCCCGACGAGGCGAGCGCGAGGGCGGCCGCGAGGTTCTCCTGGGCGACCGCGATCGTCGCCGCGACGGCGGGATGGCCGACCTTGTAGAGCGCCATCTGGCCGAGAGCCTTGCCGATCGCCTTGAGCGCCTCGAGCGTCTGCTTCTCGAGGGAGCCGGCGCCGGGGCCCGGGGTCGCCGGGACGGGGACGGCCGCGGGCTGCGGAGCCGGGGTCGGCTGCTGCGGCGCGGGGGTCTCGTCGGCCATCAGAGCTTCTCCACGCGGCCGGCGAGGCCGGCGGCGGCGTTGCGCGCGTCGAAGACGCGGCTCGCCGCTCCGACGACGCGGGCATAGTCGATTCCGGGGTGGGCCGTGAGGATCACGACCACATCTGACCTCTTGACCAGCGCGTCCGTCAAGGACTTTCGAGTCCACAGGCGTTTGCCGGCCCGAACCTTGGGGACATGGGGATCGCAGTAGGAAACGAGCGCGCCCTTCTCGGCCAGCAGGTGCATGACGTCGAGCGCGGGAGACTCGCGGTAGTCGGAGACGCCCGCCTTGTACGCGACTCCCAAGACGAGCACGCGCGCGCCCTTGAGCGCCTTGCCGCCCTCTTTGAGCATGCGCGTCACGCGCGAGACGGTGTAGCCCGGCATCTCGCCGTTGATCTTGGTCGCGAGCTGGATGAAGCGCGGCGTGTACCGGAGCTTGCGCATCTTCCACGCGAGCAGCTGCGGATCCTTCGGGATGCAGTGGCCGCCGATGCCGGGGCCGGGCCAGAACGGCATGAAGCCGAACGGCTTCGTCGCCGCGGCGCCGACCACCTCCCAGACGTCGAGCCCGAGCGTGCGGCAGATCTGAGCCATCTCGTTGACGAGGGCGATGTTGACGGCGCGGAAGGAGTTCTCGAGAAGCTTCACGAGCTCGGCGGTCCTCGGGCTCGAGACCGGAACGACTTTCCTCACGACGCGCGCGTAGAGCGCCGCCGCGAGGCGGGTCGACTCGCGGCCCACGCCGCCGACGATCTTAGGCGTGTTGGCGATCTTCCACTTCGGATTGCCGGGGTCGACGCGCTCCGGCGAGAACGCCAGGTGGAAGTCCTTTCCGGCCTTGAGACGATTGCGCGACTCGAGCGCGGGGCGCACGACCTCGTCGGTCGTGCCCGGGTAGGTCGTGCTCTCGAGCACGACGAGCTGGCCGCGCGAGAGGTGCGGGGAAAGAGCCTCGCACACGCTCACGATCAGCGAGATGTTCGGCGTCTTCGACTTCCGCAGCGGCGTCTGCACGCAGATGATCACGGCCTCGCAGGAGGCGAGCGCGGCCCCGTCCGCGGTGAACGACAGGCGGCGCTTGAGGCGCTTGAGCTCGGAGGGCGGGACGTCCTCGACGTAGGAGCGCCCGGCCTTGAGCGCGCGCAGGCGCGCGGGATTGGTTTCGACGCCGACGACCGAGAAGCCGGCCTTGGCGAAGGACGCGGCGAGGGGCAGGCCCACGTAGCCCATGCCCGCGATTCCGATCCGCGCCGTTTTGTCGCGGATTTTCCGTTCCAATTCCACGGGGCCAGTATAGACCATGGGGTTTTCCCGCGCAAGGTCACTCCTTGTCCAAGAAAGCGAATTATGGAAGAATCCCTTTCCTTATGAAGAGCCACGACATCTGCGTCGTCGGCGCCGGCTACGTCGGGCTGGTGACGGGCGCCTGCCTCGCCGAGATCGGCCACCGCGTCGTCTGCGTGGATTCCGATCCGCGCAAGCTCAAGAGCCTCAAAGCCGGCAAGGTCCCGATCCACGAGCCCGGCCTCGAGGACGTCTTCAAGCGCGCGATCAAGAACGGCAGGCTCTCCTTCGCGGGCTCCGTCGAGGAAGGCCTCAAGTTCAAGGGCCGCCGCGCCGAGGTCGTCTTCATCGCGGTCGGCACGCCGCCGCGCCACGACGGCTCCGCCGACCTCTCCGCCGTGGAGGCCGTCGCCGAGACCGTCGCCAAGCACATGACGGGCTACACCGTCATCGTCGACAAGTCCACCGTCCCCGTCGAGACCGGCGACTGGGTCTCGCGCACCGTCCAGCGCTTCAACAAGGCCGGCACGCCCTACGACGTCGTCTCCAACCCCGAGTTCCTCTCCGAGGGCTCGGCGGTCAAGGACTTCATGAAGCCCGACCGCGTCGTGCTCGGCGTCTCCTCCAAGCGCGCGGAGGAGCTGATGCGCTCGGTGTACGCCCCGCTCAAGGCGACGGTCCTCGTCACCGACCTCAAGAGCGCCGAGCTCATCAAGCACGCGTCGAACTCCTTCCTCGCGACGAAGATCTCCTACATCAACGCGGTGTCCGCGCTCTGCGAGAAGGTCGGCGCCGACGTGAAGCTCGTCGCGCAGGGCATGGGCCTCGACCGCCGCATCGGCCCGATGTTCCTCAACGCGGGCATCGGCTTCGGCGGCTTCTGCTTCCCCAAGGACCTCGAGGCGTTCTACTGGATCTCGAAGCAGAAGGGCTACGACTTCAAGCTCCTCAAGGCCGTCAAAGAGATCAACGACATGCAGCTCGGCTGGGTCGCGCGCAAGATCGAGGAGAAGCTCTGGAACCTCGAGGGCAAGACCGTCGCCGTTCTCGGCCTCGCGTTCAAGCCGAACACCGACGACATGCGCTACGCGCCGTCGATCGAGGTCGTCACCGGCCTGCGCGCGCGCGGCGTGAAGGTGCGCGCGTTCGACCCCGTCGCCGTCGAGCGCGCGAAGGCCCTGCCGGAGTTCAAGGGCGTGCACTTCGCCAAGGACGCCTACGACGCGATCAAGGGCGCGGACGCTCTGGCGATCGTCACCGAATGGCCCGAGTTCCGCGACCTCGATCTCAAGAAGGCCCGCAAGCTCATGCGCACCGCCGTCCTCCTCGACGGCCGCAACGTCTTCGATCCCGCGAAGGCGAAGGCCGCCGGCTTCGACTACGCCGGGGTCGGACGCCCGTGAAGTTCAAGAAGGTCCTGATCACGGGCGGCGCGGGCTTCCTCGGCTCGCACCTCTGCGACAACTTCCTCGCCCAGGGCGCGCGCGTCGTCGCCGTCGACAATCTCATCACCGGCAGCCTCGAGAACATAAGCCCTCTGATGAAGAATCCGCGCTTCGAGTTCATCAAGATGGACGTGACGAATTACCTTCACATCCCGGGCAAGCTCGACCTCGTCATGCACTTCGCCTCCCCCGCCTCGCCGATCGACTACGCCCGCTGGCCGATCCCGACGCTCAAGGTCGGCGCTCTCGGCACGCACAAGGCGCTCGGCCTCGCGAAGGACAAGAAGGCCGTGTTCGCGCTCGCGTCGACCTCCGAGGTCTACGGCGACCCCGAGGTCAATCCGCAGCCCGAGACGTACTGGGGCAACGTCAACCCGATCGGCCCGAGAGGCGTCTACGACGAGGCGAAGCGCTACGCCGAGGCGATGACGATGGCCTACCACCGCTCACACGGCGTGCCGGTGCGCATCGTCCGGATCTTCAACACCTACGGCCCGCGCATGCGGACCGAGGACGGCCGCGCCGTGCCGAACTTCATCACGCAGGCGCTCAAAGGCAAGCCGATCACCGTCTACGGCGACGGCTCGCAGACGCGCAGCCTCACGTACGTCTCCGACCTCGTCGCGGGCATCGACAAGCTCGTGAAGTCGTCGTCGACGGGCCCGATCAACATCGGCAACCCGCGCGAGATGACTTTGCTCGAGATCGCCGAGGTCATCAAGAGCCTGACGAAGTCGAAGTCCAAGATCGTCTTCAAGAAGCTCCCGGTCGACGACCCCAAGGTGCGCCGGCCCGACATCACGCTCGCGCGGACGAAGCTGAAGTGGGAGCCGACGGTGCCGCTCGAGGAAGGCCTCAAGCGCACGATCGCCTACTTCCGCAAGGTCCTCTGAGCTCTCCCGTCCTCAGCGTCGTCATCCCCTGCCGCGACGAGGAAGGCAACCTTCCGCGCTACGGCGCGGAGCTCTATCCGGTCCTCGACGGGCTCGGCGTCAGCTACGAGGTCGTCATCGTCGACGACGGCTCGCGCGACGGCACCGCGGACGCGGCTCGCGCGCTCATGGCCGCTCGCGCCGCGAAGGGCGACACGAGCGTCGTGACCTTGAATCCCAACCGCGGTCTCGGCGGCGCCCTTCGCGCCGGCATCGAACGGGCGCGCGGCGAGTGGATCGCGACGCTCGACGCGGACCTCACCTTTCCGCCGTCGTGCCTCAAGGACATGCTCGCCGCGGGCCGCGAATCCGGCGCCGATCTCGTCTCGGGCTCGCCGTACCTGCGTCCCGGCGACATGGGCGAGGTTTCCTGGGCGCGCCGCCTGCCGAGCCTGATGCTCAACTCGTTCTACCGCGGCGTCTTCGGCATGAGCCTCACCGCCTACACGCCCGTCCTGAGGCTCTACCGCGCGTCGTTCGTGAAGAACGCGGGCCTCGAGGCCGACGGCTTCGAGATCAACGCCGAGGCCGCCGCGCGCGCGCTGCTCCAGAAGCGGACGGTCGCCGAAGTGCCCGCGCCGCTGCTCGTCCGCACGGCCGGCGTCTCCAAGCTCCAGCGCTGGCGCGAACTGAAACGTCACGCGTCGCTCATCATCCGGCTACTGGCCGGACGGTGATTCTCCGCTATCCTATGCGTATGCGGCCCGCTCTCGCGCTCCTGCTCGCACTGTTCGCCGCCGCGCCCGCCGCGGCGCAGGTCGATCCTGAGAAGCGGCGCCTGCTGCAGGTCGGCTTCAACCGCCCGCTCGACGGCCGCGGCCCGCTGGCCGGCTACGCCTACTTCTACCTCAACCACCCGAATCCGTCGAAGACGCGCACTTTGCGCCTCGCGCTCGCCCCGGTCTACATGGACTCCGAGATCGGCTGGAAGGACGCCTTCGCGCGGGGGACCGACCTCGGGCTCGGACTCGCGGGCGGCGGCTACGCGGACAGCTATCAGGAGATGCGCGGCGGCCGGTTCCTGCGCGGCGAGTCCTTCACCGGCGACGGCTTCAAGCTGTCGGGCTCCGCGTACCACGCGTTCGGCGACTTCGGCCCCGCGCCGCTGGCGGGCGTCCTGCGCGGCGAGCTCCGCCACGCCGAGTTCCGGCGCGACAAGACGACCGAGCCCGGCTTCGAGCTGCCGCGGTCTCAGAACGACGTCAACGTGCGCATGGGCGCCCGCTACGGCGGCATGGAGCCGCTGATGATGCCCAAGCTCGCCGGCGAGCTCTCGCTGTGGTACGAGGGCCGGCTGCGCACGCGACCCGGCGCCTACGGCTACAACGGAGACCGCCGCGTCGAGCCGCACTCGCACCTGTTCTGGTCGCGCGCGCTGATGACGATCAACGTGCCGAAGGCCGAGCACCGGTTCAACGCCCAGGTCGTCGCCGGCACGAGCCGCCGGGCCGACCGCTTCAGCGCGTTCCGCCTCGGAGGAGTGCTTCCGCAGGCCTCCGAGTTCCCGCTCTCGATCCCCGGCTACTACTTCCAGGAGGTCAGCGCGCAGACGTTCGGCTTGCTCGGCGGCACCTACTACGTGCCGTTCGGGCCGAAAGGCTCCGCGGGCCCGTGGCTGCTGTCGCTGACCGCCGCGACCGCCGTCGTCGACTGGCTCGACGAGGTCAACGAGGACCGCAAGTCGCACTCCGGCCTCGGCACGGGCGTCAGCTACGCGGGCAAGTCGTGGCAGGCGCTCGTCGAGTACGGCTACGGCGTCAACGCCGTCCGAGGACACGGCAACGGCGCGCATACGATCGGCTTCCGCCTGCAGTTCGACTTCCTCGGCGCGAGCTCCCCGCTGCACCTGCCCCGCAACGTCGAGCGCGGCTTCGACCGGATGCTCGACAGCCTCCCGCGCATCAAGCTGCCGCACCGCTGATCCCGCCTTGACGCGGCGACGGTCCGGGCCTACACTGGGGGAGATGCCCCTCCGCGCCCCCCTCGCGGCCCTCCTCCTCTTATGCGCGTCCTTCGCGCGCGCGGACGCGTGCAATCCGAACGGCTTGACCGTCGAGGCTCTCGCTCCGTATTGCGGCGGCCCGCCGACCACCGAGGTGCCGAGGAAGTGCTCGGAGTACGTCAGCCGGACGCTCGGAGCGTGCCGCAACAAGCTCAAGATCGGCCTGATCGAGCAGCTCCGCCAGGAAAAGAAGCCTCCTTCTCCCGAGAGGGACGCCGCGCTGGCGAAAGCCGAGGCCGAGGTGAAGGCCGCGGAGAACGCGTTCGCGATGATGGAGGCCTCCGCGATCAGCGTGAAATCGGTCGATCCCGACGGGCCGAACCCGTTCCAGGCCGAAGCATTCGGCTTCTGGCTGATGGAGAACGAGTACGATTACCCGCCGTCGCACCTCATCAACAACGAGAAAGTGAGCGCGAATCTCGCTGCGAGGAAGGAAGTCGCGCTCGATCCCGACGACACGACCGGCGGAGGCTCGGGGATTCCGCCGCTCAAGCCGGAGACCGAGCGAAAGCTCGTAGCCCTCGCGACCAAGATCGTGACCCCGCCCACCGGCAAGCCCGACGCGCAGATTCAGCCCGACCAGCTCGCGAACGGCGCGGAGCTCTACCTCCTTGCCAACCGTCCCGGCCAGGCCGAGGGCCCGGCGAAGCTCCTCGTCGAGAAGCGCGATAAGCGCGGCCCGGGCCTGCTCGCGCAGGTCGCCTTGATGCGCGGCCGCCCCGAAGAGGCCGCGCAGTGGGCCGAGCAGGCCCTGGCTCTCGACCCGAACGACAAGCGCGCGAAGGACGCGCTCGCCTTCGCGAAGGCGCAGATTTCCGCCGCGAAGCTCAAGAAGCCGGGCGCCGTCGGCTTCGGCGAGAAGGCGCCCGAGGACCGCGGCGGTCCCGGCGTCGCGCAGGCGGCGGGTCTGCCCGCGGGCCCGCCGGCCGGCGTGACGTTCACTCCGAAGACGGCGCTCGCGCCCGGCCTGCGCCGCGCCTACGAGAAGCTCAAGATGAACGACCTCGTCGAGGCGCTCGCCGAGCTCAACGTCCATCTCGACGCGAAGCCGGACGACCGCGAGGCGCGCACCGTGCGAGCGGAGGTCCTGCTCAAGCTCGGAAAGCCCGAGCCCGCGCTCGCGGACTGCGACCGCGTGCTCGCCGACGATCCGAACGACGCGCGGGCGCTGCGCGCGAAGGCGGCCGCGCTCTACGATCTCGGCCGCGACGCCGAGGCGCTCGCCGCGATCGAGAAGGCCCTGACGCTCGACGCGGGCTCGGCCGCCGCGCACCTCATCCGCGCGAAGATCCTCGAGCGTCTGGGCCGCGCCGCGGAGGCGCTCGCCGAGTACGACAACGCCGCGCGCCTCGACGCCGCGAACGAGCCGATCGCGGAGGCGGCCGCCAAGCGCCTCGGGCGCGCCGCCGCCGAGCCGCGCGCCGTCGCGCGCCGCTTCCTGCGCGGCGGCTTCGTCGCCGTCGCCACCGCGCTCCTGCTGCTGGGCCTCATCGGCGGCGGCGTGGCGTACACGCGGCGCCGGACGACGTCGAAGCCGGCCGCCGCCGCGCGCGAGCGCACGCTCGGCAAGGGCGACCTGGTCGCGCGGCAGTACCGCATCACGCGCGAGCTCGGACGCGGGGGCATGGGCGTCGTCTTCGAGGCGCTCGACGAGAAGCTCAACCGCTCCGTCGCGCTCAAGCAGCTCTCGGCCGAGTGCCGCGGCTCCGCCGAGGACGCGGCGCGCTTCCTGCAGGAGGCGAGGCTCGTCGCGCAGCTCAAGCACCCGAACGTCGCCGAGATCCACGCCGCCGTCGAGGACGGCGGCCTTTTCCTCGTCTTCGAGCTCGTGCGCGGCAAGAGCCTCGACCGGCTGCTGGCCGGCCCGATCGGGCCCGACCAGGCCCGCGGGATCATCTCCGCGGCCTGCGCGGCGCTCACGGCGGCGCACGCGCGCCGCATCGTCCACCGCGACCTCAAGCCCTCGAACATCATGATCTCCGACGACGGCGAGATCAAGGTGATGGACTTCGGCATCGCGCATCAGTCGCGCGGCGGCGCGACGATGACGCAGACGGCGTTCAGCGGCACGCCGCCGTACATGGCGCCCGAGCAGGCGATGGGCTCCGTCTCCTCGGCCTCCGACCTCTACGCGCTCGGCGTCATGGCCTACGAGCTCGTCACCGGCGTCCGCCCCTTCGACGGCCCCGACTACCTCGGGCCGAAGATGCGCGGCGACTTCCCGCGCGCGACGAGCCGCTCCGGCAAGCTCCCCGCGAAGCTCGACGCGTTCTTCGCCTCGGCCCTCTCGCCCGATCCCGCGAAGCGCCCGCGCGACGCGAAGGCCTTCGCCGAGGCCTTCGCCGACTGCTGGTCCTGACGCTGGCGCCGAGCCTGGCAACTTTGTAGCTTAGGTTCCGTCATGACCGCCATCGGCACCCCCGAGCGCCCCCTCTCCGTCGCGATCGTCGGTTCCGGCCCCTCCGGCTTCTACGCCGCCGAGGCGCTGCTCAAGGCCCCGGGCCTGACCGTGCGCGTCGACCTCTTCGACCGCCTCCCGACGCCGTTCGGGCTCGTGCGCGGCGGCGTGGCTCCGGACCACCAGAAGATCAAGTCCGTAGCGGCCGTCTACGAGCGCGTCGCTCAGGACCCGCGCCTGCGGTTCTTCGGCGCGATCAAGATCGGCAAGGACATCACGGCCGCCGACCTCGCCGAGCGCCACGACGCCGTGATCTGGGCCGTCGGCTGCGAAAGCGACCGCCACATGGGCATCCCGGGCGAGGACCTCGCCGGCTCCCACTCCGCGACCGAGTTCGTCGGCTGGTACAACGGCCACCCCGACCACAAGGCGCGGAAATTCGACCTCTCCGTCGACGCCGCGGCCGTCGTCGGCGTCGGCAACGTCGCGATGGACGTCGCGCGAGTGCTCGCGAAGAACCCCGCCCAGCTCGCCCCGACCGACATCGCCGGGTACGCCGTCGAGGCCCTGAAGGCGAGCGGCGTCAAGACGGTCTGGCTGCTCGGCCGCCGCGGACCCGTCGAGGCCGCCTACTCTCCCGGCGAGATCGAAGAGCTCGGCGAGCTCGAGGGCGCCGATCTCGTCGTCGACCCGAAGGAAGCGGTGATCGACGACGTCTCGAAGGCGGAGTACGATTCCGACCGCGAGTCGAAGAAGAAGACCGACTACGTGATCGAGCACGCGAAGAAAGGGGAAGGCTCGAACGCGCGGAAAATCCGCGCGCGCTTCCGCGTCTCGCCCGTCGAGCTCATCGGCGAGGGCGGCAAGGTCGTCGCGGTCAAGCTCGAGAAGAACAAGCTCGTCTCCGACGGCAAGGGCGGCGCCAAAGCCGCCGGCATCGGCGAGTTCGAGACGATCAAGGTCGGTCTCGTCCTTCGCTCCGTCGGCTACCGCGGCATCCCCGTCCCCGGCGTCCCGTTCGACGAGAAGTCCGGCCACATCCCGCACGAGAACGGCCGCGTGACCGACGGCGGCAAGGCGCAGCCCGGCCAGTACGTCGTCGGCTGGGCCAAGCGCGGCCCCTCGGGCCTCATCGGCACCAACCGCGCCGACTCCGTCGCGACCGTGGCCTCCCTCCTCGAGGACCACAAGGCCGGGAAGCTTCCCGCGCGCGGCGACGTCTCGCTCGACGCGACCCTCAAGCTGCTCGGCGACAAGAAGGTCCGCGCCTTGTCCTTCGCCGACTGGCAGAAGCTCGACGCCCTCGAGAAGGCGGCGGGCGCCAAGGCGGGCAAGATCCGAGAGAAGTTCACGAGCATCGACGACATGCTCGCCGCCCTCGGCGCGAAGTAGGCCCTCCGGCCTCCCGCCTGGGCCCGAGGGCCCTTACCCCCCTTCCTCTTACAATACGGGGGATGAGCCGCGCGATCCGTGTACTGCTCGCCCTTCTGATACTGCCCACCCAGGGCTTCGCGCAGGCGCGTTCGGCCGTGAA
>CAYVFO010000051.1:0-16820 GCA_964450975.1 uncultured Elusimicrobia bacterium
GGCTTCATGGCGATGGAGGGGGAAAGCATGGCTCTTCGCTCGATCAAGTCCGACGTAGGCGCCGGCCTGCGCTTCGCCTCGTCGCGCTCGCGCTCCGGGGCGGTCGGGCGCGTGGATCTCGCCTACGCCCTCAACGACGGCCCGGGCCGCACCCGTTGGGTGCTCTCGATCACCGGCGGCCAGGCTTTCAGCCTGTTCAACAGCTCCTCCCGGAGCGTCGACCCCGCCCCGCCGTCGCGCCTGTACTAGGTTGCCGCGGGCGTCCTATTTGCTAGGATAGGCCCCCCATATGAGGAAGGCAGTTCCGCTGTTTTTGGCGTGCCTCGCCGCCTCCTGTTCCACCATCGAGCAGGCCGCCCTGCGCAAAGCGACCGCGCTCTTCGAGCGGGGCCGTCCGGTCACGCTCGACGAGCCGGACTGGCAGCTCGCCAAGGACGCCGCCCCGTCGCAGCTCAAGCTCGCCGAGACATTGCTCCACTCCGATCCCGAGAACCTCGGCCTCCGGCGCCTCGCCGCCGAGGGCTTCGGCGGGGGCGCCTTCCTGTTCTGGGAGGACGCCGAGCCCGCGCGCGCCAAGGGCCTCTACCTGCGCGGCCGCGACCACGCCCTCATCGCCCTCGCCCGCAAGCCCGCGTTCAAGGGGCTCAAGGACCTCCCGCAGGACAAGTTCGAGGCCGCGCTCGCCCAGGCGACGGCCGAGGACCTTCCCGACCTGTTCTGGGCGGGCTTCTCGTGGGCGGGCTGGGTCAACCTCTCGAAGGACGACGCCGCCGCGCTCGCCGAGCTGCCGAAGGCCGTCGCGCTCATGCGCCGCGTCTACGACCTCGACAAGACGTATCACTTCGCCGGCGCCGACTTGTTCTTCGGCGTCTACTACGCCTCGCGCCCGCCGATCCTCGGCGGCGACCCCCGCAAGGCGAAGGAACACTTCGACTGGGCGCACCGCATCACGAAGGGCGACTATCTCATGAACCACGTGCTCAACGCGCGCTGGTACGCCGTCGCCGTTCAGGACCGCGAGCTGTTCAAGCAGCTCCTCAACAAGGTCCTCGACGCTCCCGCGGGCAAGCTGCCCGAGGCCGGACTGACCGACGCGGCGGCCAAGAAGAAGGCCGCGGCGCTCCTGGAGAGGATCGATGACTTCTTTTAAATTCGCCGCCGCCCTGTCGCTCGCCCTCGCCGTTCCCGCGCGCGCCCAGACCGCCATCAAGTGCGCGACGCTGGCGCCCGACGGCTCCACGTGGATGAAGGTCCTCAACGAGCTCTCGAAGGATCTCGAGAAGGAGAGCGGCGGCAAGCTCAAGTTCAAGTTCTACGCGGGCGGCGTCTCCGGCGACGAGAAGGACGTCGTCAAGAAGATCCGCATCGGCCAGCTCCACTCGGCCGGCTTCACCGGCGTCGGCCTGGGCGACATCGCCCCCGAGGTGCGCCTGCTCGACGCGCCGTGGCTGTTCCGCTCGCGCGGCGAGCTCGAGGCGGTCCGCTCCAAGTTCGACAAGGAGCTGCGCGCCGCGATCGAGAAGGGCGGCTTCGTGCTCCTCGGCTGGACCGACCTCGGAAGCGTCATCGTCTTCAGCAAGAACCCGATCGCCGGACCCGAGGACATGCGCAAGCAGAAGATGTGGGTGTGGGAGGGCGACCCGATCGCCGTCGCCGCCTACAAGGCGCTCGGCGTCAATCCGATCCCGCTCTCCGTCGTCGACGTCATGCAGTCCCTGCAGACCGGCCTCATCGACGCCGTCTACGGCCCGCCGCTCGGCGTCGTGGCGCTGCAGTGGCACGCGAAGCTCAAGCACATCTTCCCGGTGCCGCTCGCGGAGTCCACGGGCGCGGTGCTCGTCTCGAAGGCCTTCTTCGACAAGCTCCCCGCCGAGCAGCAGAAGCTCCTGCTCTCCGTGTCGGACCGCCACCTCAAGCGGCTCAACGTCCAGACGAACGCGGAGAACGACAAGGCCCTCGAGACGCTCCAGAAGCAGGGCCTCTCGCTCGCCGCGAAGCCCGACGGATCCGGCATGAAGCGCTACGAGGAGCTCGGCGTCTCCGCGCGCAAGGAGCTCGTCGGCAAGATGTTCTCCGCCGACCTGCTCGGAAAATTCGAGAAGGAGCTCGCGGCTCTCCGTGCGAAATCGGTTAAGAAGAGCTGAGCGCGCGCTCGCCTCGGCCGAAGGCGCCGTCCTCGTCTTCCTGCTCGCCGTCATGGTCGTCCTGGCGTTCGCCCAGGTCGTCCTCCGGCACTTCGGGCACGGCCTGATCTGGGGGGAGACCCTCCTCAAGCACCTCGTCCTCTGGACGGGCTTCCTGGGCGCCGCTCTCGCGGCCGAGGCCGAGAAGCACTTCGCCTGGGAGGCCGCGCACGTCGGCGCGCCCGAAAGGCTCAAGCCGTGGCTGCGCCTGATCGCGAGCGTCGCGGGCGCGGCGATCTCCGCGATCCTGCTCAAGGCGTCCTGGGTCTACTACGTCGCCGAGCGCGACTCGGGCACGGAGCTCATGACGATCGCCTCGTTCGTCGTGCCCGCGCACTGGGCCGCCGCGGCGATCCCCGCGGGCTTCGCGCTCGTGATCGTCCACATGCTCTTCAAGGCCGTCGACGCCGCGGCGGGCCTCGCGGGGGCGAAGGAGTGACGTACCTGTTCCTCGCCGGCTTCGCCGCGCTCGCGCTCGCCGGCGTCCCCGTGTTCGCCCTGATGGGCGCCCTCGCGCTGTGGCTCTTCCACGGCGCCGGCATCGAGTCGAGCGCGGTGATCATCGAGCTCGCGCGCCTCTCCTCGCTCCCGTCCTTGATCGCCGTGCCGCTCTTCACGTTCGCGGGCTACGTGCTCGCCGAGAGCAAGGCGCCGCAGCGCCTCGTCGCGCTCGCCGAGTCTCTGTTCGGCTGGCTGCCCGGCGGGGTCGCGGTCGCGGGCTTGTGCGCGTGCGCGCTGTTCACCGCGTTCACGGGCGCCTCGGGCGTGACGATCATCGCGCTCGGCGGCCTGATCTACCCGCTGCTCCGGCGGCAAGGCTACCCCGAGGAGTTCTCTCTCGGCCTGATCACGACGACGGGCTCGCTCGGCCTGATGTTCCCGCCGAGCCTGCCGATCATCCTCTACGCGCTGGTCGGGAAGCTCTCCGTCGACAAGCTCTTCGCCGCCGCGGCCGTCCCCGGCCTGCTGCTGCTGCTCGCGCTCTCGGTCTACTCCTATCTCGTCGCGCGCCGCGAGCGCGTCAAGCCGATCCCGTTCTCGTGGGCGGCGGTGCGCGCCGCCGCGCGCGCCGCGGCTTGGGAGATCCCTCTGCCGCTCGTCGTCATCGGCGGCATCTACGGCGGACTGTTCACCGCGTCCGAGGCCGCCGCCGTCATGGCGTTCTACGTCATGATCGCCGAGATCCTGATCTACAAGGACGTGCCGTGGAGCAAGCTCCCGGAGATCGCGCGCCAGAGCATGATCCTCGTCGGCGCGATCCTCATCGTGCTCGGCACCGCGCTCGGCCTGACGAGCTACATGATCGACGCCGACGTCCCGGGCCGCATCTTCGCGTTCCTGCACGAGCACATCTCGAGCCAGTGGGGCTTCCTCGCGCTCCTCAACGTCTTCCTGCTCGTCGTGAACATGGTCGAGATCTTCTCGGCGATCGTCATCGTCGTGCCGATCATCGCGCCCGTGGCGACGCAGTACGGCATCGATCCGATCCATCTCGGCGCGCTGTTTTTGCTCAACCTCGAGATCGGCTACATGACGCCGCCGCTCGGTCTCAACCTCTTCCTCTCCGCGCGCCGCTTCGACAAGCCGCTGCCCGCGCTCTACCGCGCCGTCGGACCCTTCTGGCTCCTGCTCGTCGGAGCTTTGCTCGTCGTCACCTATTGGCCGGGGCTCAGCCTCTGGCTCCCGAGGCTATTGAAACTCCAATGAACCGAACTCCCCGCGAACTGCTCCCCGAGCAGAAGCAGTCCCTGCTCAAGAAGATCCGCGAGTCGCACGCCTACCTCAAGGCCTATCAGGACATGGACTTCATGGGCCGCAAGGACCTGCGCAGCGTCCGCCTGCAGCTCGAGCTCCTCAAGCCCGAGCTCATCCTGCGCGAGCACAAGATCCGCTCGACGATCGTCGTGTTCGGCTCCGCGCGCATCCTCTCGGGCGAGGAAGCCCGCCGCCGCCTCAAGGCCGCGCAGGAGGACCTGTCCGAGGCCCCGCGCGACGTCGAGCTCAAGCGCCGCGTCCATGAGGCGGAGAAGAAGGTCGAGCTCTCGCACTGGTACGAGGAGGCGCGCCGCTTCGCGGCCCTTCTCTCCAAGGCGCAGCAGGCCGGCCAGGACCTCGAGCACGTCATCGTGACGGGCGGCGGCCCCGGCATCATGGAAGCCGCCAACCGCGGCGCGTGGGAGCTCGGCGCCAAGTCGATCGGACTCAACATCACGCTTCCGCACGAGCAGGACCCGAATCCCTACATCACGCCGGAGCTCTGCTTCCAGTTCCACTACTTCTCGCTGCGCAAGATGCACTTCCTCATGCGCGCGAAGGCGCTCGTCGCGTTCCCGGGCGGCTACGGCACGCTCGACGAGCTCTTCGAGACGCTCACGCTCGTGCAGACGGGCAAGAAGCGCGCGCTGCCGATCGTGCTCGTCGGCAAGCAGTTCTGGAAGCGCCTGATCGACTTCGACTACCTGGCCGAGCTCGGCATGACCAACTGGGAGGACAACAAGCTCTTCAAGATGGTCGACACCGCCGAGGAAGGCTGGGACCACATCCGCAAGTTCTGGAAGTCGCACCGGGAGGCGGCGTCCTGACGATGCTCCTGGCGGCCGCTTTGCTCGCGACGCCCGCGAGAGCGGCCTCGCCGTTCATCGAGCAGCTGCGCAAGACGCAGGCCCGGTCCGCCGACGATCCCGAGCGGATCGAGTTCGCCACGCGCGCCATCCGCGCCTGGGTTCCGGAGGACGGCCGCACCTTGCTCGCCGCCGCCTACTACGCGCGCGCGGAGGGGGAGATCGCCCGTCTCGACGACGCGCTCGCGGCGGAGGACCTCGAGAAGGCGCTCGGCGACGATCCCGGCAACGTGCGCGCGCAGGGGCTGCTCGCGCGCGCTTTGGTCGGAATCGGCCGCGGCGCCGAGGCCGAGCAGGCCGCCCTCGCCTATCTCGAGGAGCGCGGCGAGGACGCGGAGGCCTGGCTCGCTCTCGGCGAGGCGCGCCTGCTGCAGGGCAAGTCGAAGGCCGACAAGCCCGCGCGCGAGGCGTTCCAGAAGGCCGCGGCTCTGCTGGGCCACGAGGACCCGCGCCCGTCGCTCGGCGAGGGGAAAGCGCATCTCTCGGCCAACCGCCGCAAGGACGCGCTCGCCGCTCTCACGGCCGCCGCCGACAATCCCGGCAAATGGCGCGCCGAGATCCTGGCCGAGCGCTCGCGCGTCTACGCCGCGCTCGGCGACTACAAGGCCGCCCTCTCCGACCTCGTGAAGGCCCTGCCCGACCTCGAGCGCCGCTTCGACGAACGCCGGGGCCGCGCGCCGCGCGCGCTCGAGAAGGCCCGCGGCGCGCTCGCCGACGCCTATTTTAGAGCGGGGGTCGCCCGCGAGGCCCTGAGCCTCAAGGACACCGCCCTGCTCGACCACCGCTCCGCCTGCGACCTCGGCCACGCCGGCGCCTGCGCGCGCGTCAAGGCGCTCTCGCGTCCCGAGCCCAAGCCCGAGAAGAAGCCCGAGCCGCCCAAGAAGAAGAAAAAGAAGAACCCGAAGGGCGGCACCGGCGAAAGGATTTATGCGAACTAGCCTGCTCTGCCTCGTTCTCGCCCTCTCCGCCGCGCCGGCCGCGGCCGTGCCGAACGTCTCGCCCGAGACCGAGGCGCGCCTCGATCAGGGCCTGACCGCGCTCTACGAGCTCGAGTACGCGAAGTCGCGCGCGATCTCGCGCAAGCTCATCGAGGAGCAGCCCGACAACCCCTTCGGCTACCTCTTCGAGGCCGGCGCGATCTGGTGGCAGGCGTCGCAGGAGTACGGCCTGTTCAAGGACACGCCCACCTTGCAGGGCCTCTTCGAGCAGGACGTCGAGGCGGCGATCCGCAAGGCCGAGCTCCTCATCGACTCCAAGGACAAGGAGCTCAAGGCCGACGGCTACTTCGTCTCCGGCATGACCCTCGGCACGAGAGGCCAGTGGCTGCTCATGAAGGGCAAGTGGCTCGACGCCTTCGGCGACGGCAAGAAGGCGATCAAGCACCTCAAGAAGTGCGTGAAGCTCGACGAGGACTACCACGACGCCTATCTCGGCCTCGGCGTGTTCGACTATCAGTCCGCTCAGCTCGGCGGCATCGCCAAGATCGGCGCGTTCCTCGGGGGCATGCGCGGCGACGAGAAGCGCGGCCTCGAGCGCATCCGCCGCGCGATCGACCACGCGCGCATCGCGAAACGTCAGGCGGCGCAGTTCCTGCTCTCGCTCTACCTCATCGACAAGAAGGACGACGTGTCGGCGCTGCCGCTCGTGCTCAAGCTGCGCGGCGACTTCCCGAACAGCGTCTACTACGTCTTCCTCGAGGCGATGCTGCGCTGGAAGCTCGGCGAGCACGACGCCGCGATCGCGCTCGGCAAAGACGTGTACAAGCACGCCGCCGCCGACCCGAAAGGCTTCCGGCGCAAGCAGCTGACTTTGGTCTGCGGCCTGTCCGGCGCCGACTGCCTCGGCAAGCGGGATCTCACCGGCGCGCTCGCGTTCCTCGACGCGGCGATCGCCGCCGACGCGAAGGACAAGCCCTCGCAGTACCGCGCGTTCCTCAAGCTCAACCGCGGCATGGCGCTCGACGCGCTCGGCCGCCGCGACGACGCGGTCAAGGACTTCCAGAAGGTCGAGTTCCTGCCCGCGTTCGACGACTCGAAGACGCTCGCGCGCTCCTGCCTCGCGAAGCCCTGCGACCGCGAGACGGCGCTCAAGCGCCTGCGCGATCTCTCGAAAGAGGAATGAGCTAGGCGGGGACGGCGAAGTACAGCACGAGCCGGCCGGTGCCGGACGAAGTCTTCTCCATCCGCGCCTCTCCGCCCCAGCGGCGCATCATGCGGCGCGCCATCGGCAGCGCGAGGCTCCGGAGGTCCGGGCCGGGCTCGAAGGCCTGGGCGGCCTTGCTGCCCGTCAGCGGCTGATCGTCGGTGAAGTGCGCCTCGATCCCGCCGGCCGCGCGCTCGAGCGTCACGTCGAGGCGGCCCTTCGCGGGCAGGATCTCGAAGGCGCGGCGCAGGAGCTGGTCGAGCAGGAGCTTGAGGTCGGGGCCGTCGAACGAGCCCGTCGGCAGGCCCGAGGCGAACGAGAACGTCAGCTTCGTCCCTTTGCGGTGGAACGCGGCGTCCCACTCGGCCTGGGCCCGCTTGAACGCGGGCTCGAGCGCGCCGGGCTCGCCGGGCGGGCCGTCGTCCAAGTAGCGCTCCACGACCGTGACGGCGTCGGAGAGGCCGGAGACGGCGGACGCGGCGCGGCGCAGCGACGCGGCCTCGGCCTCCGAGAGCGGCACGACGGCGGAGAGCTCGCGCAGGCGCTCGTACGCGGCCGCGGCGGCGGGGCGCAGGCGCGCGACCATCGCGGCGGTCGCGGCGGACTCGGAGAGATCGGCCGCGCGGCGGCCCCGCTTCGGCTCGGAGGGGGGAAGCCCCTGGCGCGCCGTGTTGAGCTCGCTCTCGGCCGCCTTCAGGCGGTTCGCCAGGTCCTCGGCGCGCGCGTCCTGGGCGCCGCGCAGCTCCGCGATCTCGCGCCGCAGCGACGCGTGCACGGCGGAGGCGCGCTGCAAGGTCGAGGCCAGGCGCTCGCGCTCGCCGCGCCAGCGCTCGCGCTCCACGCGCTGCTCGCGCGAAAGCTGCTCGGTGCGGGTGAGCGCCGCGTCGAGGCGCCGCTGCAGGCCCTGGATGTCGGTCTGCACGCGCGCCTCGCGCGCTCCGGCCTCGGCCGCGGCGCGGTCGAGCGCGGCGTGCGCGGAGCGGATCTCGCGGCGCAGGGACTCCTCGACCTGGCGGCGCGTGAGCTCGGCCTGCTGGACGGACTCCTCGGCCTTGCGGCGCAGGGAGTCGAGACGGACCATCTCGGCCTGCTGCAGCGAGAGGCGGCCGTTGAGCGCGGCGCCCTCGGCCGCGGTCTGGCGCTTGAGCGCGAGCAGCTCGGACTCGGCCTTCTGAGCCTTCTCGGCGGCGGCGGGATCGGGCTTGGCCGTCGCGGCGGAGCGCAGCAGCTCGTCGCGCTCCCTCTCGAGCTCGCGCACGCGGGCCTCGGCGGCGGCGCGGGCGCGCGACTGGTCCTCGAGCGCGCGGCGCGCGGCCTCGAGCGCGGCGCGCAGGCCGGCGGCGGCCGCCTGCTCGCCCTCGGGCGTCTCGGGCTCGCCGGCCTCGCGCCGCAGCGCGTTCAAGGCCTGCGCGGCGTCCTCGAAACGGCCTCGAGCGTCGTCGAAGCGGCTCACGGGTGCCTCTCGCCCATGCGGGGCAGGACGTCGATCTTGCGGACGACGGCCTGCGGCGCGGGCTGGACGGGCGGCGCGGGCACGTGGACCTCGACCGGCGACGGCTCGGACGGGGCGACGTGCACGTTGATCGGAGCGGGCGGCTG
Organism: uncultured Elusimicrobia bacterium; assembly: GCA_964450975.1. Lineage (GTDB taxonomy): Bacteria > Elusimicrobiota > Elusimicrobia > UBA1565 > UBA9628 > GWA2-66-18. The sequence goes on from CAYVFO010000051.1 coordinate 8,546, forward strand.
CCGCGTCGACAGCGCGCCGGCCAGGCGCGAGGCCGCGGAGCGGATCGCGAGGAACAGCAGAAGGGCGGCCGTCACGGCCGCGGCGGCGAGCGCCCAGCCGGCCCGCGCTCGAGCGTCCGGCGGAGCGGGGGGAAGCTCCCGCAGCGGCGCCTTCACGAGGCGCAGGTCGTCGCCGCGGGCCTCGTCGAGCGCGAGCACCTCGGTCACGGCCCGGGCGCCCTCGCGCACGAGATCCTCGGAGAGCGTCTCGTCGACGAACAAAGTCGCCTTCTGCGAGACCGTCCGGTCGCTCGTCGTCGAGCGCGTCGCGACCTCGCGCCCGAGGGATTCGAGCGAGGCTTTCGTCTCGACGCGCTCCGTCGAGGCGTCCACGACGACGCTGCCGCGACCCTTGCCGATCACCGCCTCGAGGACGGCGGTGGCCTGCTCGGAGCGCAGGCGGGACGGCTCCGGCTCCGCGCGCGCGCACAAAGCGGCCAAAACGAGGCAAAGGACGGCCGGTCTCTTCACGCTCCAAGCATACCCCCGCCGGCGGGGAGGGTGTTTTCGGAATCATTAAATAGCGCGGGAACCGCCTTGAAAATTTAACAGCCAGGACCTATGCTAACCCCGAAATGGCCCGGGACGAGAATTCCGACTGGCTGGGGGACCTGCGCTGGATGGGGTACCCCCGGCTCGCTCCTATAAAGGATGTCGCCTCCGAGGCGGACGCCGCGCCCGCGCCGCGCAAGCCGCGCAAAGGCGACGAGGTCCGCATCGAGACGCTCGCGCGTGAAAACGAGGCGCTGCGCGCCAAGATCGACTCGCTCGTGCGCCTCGTCTCCGAGTTCGAGCGCCGGCTCTCCGACGCGGGCCAGGCTTACGAAGGCGCGGCCCTCGAGTCCGAGTCCGCGCGCCGCTCGGTCGAGCTCGACCGCGAGCGCCTGCTGGGCGAGCTCTCCTCCGCGAAGGCCGAGCTCTCGCGCCGCGAAAGCCGCGACAACACGCGCGACTCCGAGCTCGCGCTCGAGCGCGAGCGCCGCGCCGACTGCGAGCGCCTGCTCGTCGAGGCCCGCCGCCGCGTCAACGATCTCGAGGCCGACCTCGCGAAGACGAAGGCCCGTTCCGCGGAGCTCGCCGGCTCCATCGGCGAGCTGCGCCGCCAGGCCGACGCGTCCAACGAGCGCCTGCTGCAGGCCAAAGCCCTGACCGACCAGGACGTGCACCTCCTGCGCCAGGAAATGCGCGAGTTCCTCGCCAAGTTCCACCGCATCCAGGAAGACCTCCGGGAGAGAGAATGAAATACTGGACCTACATGAAGGGGGAGGTTCCCGGCAGCTTCGAGCCCGCCGAGCTCGCCGCCCTTCCCGGCTTCACGATGACCACTTTGGTGTGCCCGTCGTCCGGCGAGATCGCCGAGAAGAACTGGCGCCGCGCCGGCGAGTTCGAGGATATCGCGCGCGCGCTCCAGGCCAAGGAGGCCTCGACGCCTCCGCCGGCGCCCGTCCAGCCGCCGACCGCCTCCGACGTCGACGCGCTCCTCGACACCGCGAGCACCCGCCTGTTCTCCCACGTCGCCGACCTCATGAAGGAGCTCGAGACGCGCCGCGACGAGAAGTCGCTCATCGTCTCGCTCCAGCGCCAGATCTCCGCCCTCAAGGAACAGCTCGCCGAGTCCAAGGAGAAGGTCACGATGCTCGAGCTGCGCATGCCGCGCATCGCCGAGCTCGAGGAGGAGCGCCGCAGGGACCACCAGTCGCTCGCCTCGCTCCAGGCCGCGCTCACGCAGAAGGAGGCTCAGGCCGGCGAGCTGCGCGTCGCCGCCGAGAAGGCCCGCCACGACCTCGAGACCGCCAAGCACCGGCTCCAGGAGATCAACAACGACCTCGGCATCCGAAACCGCCTGGTGGACAAGCTCTCGCACGACCTTTCGGAGAAAGAGCTCTCGCTCGCCAAGTCCCTCGGCGTCATCCGCCGCCTCGAGGAGGACTTGAACCGTCTCTGCCCGTCGCCCGAGCTCCAGAAGCCCGAGTCGACGGCGAAGCCGGAGACCACTTCGTCGCCGAAGCGCGCGGCCCCGCCTCCTCCGCCCGCGCCGGAACCGATGCCCGAGCCGATCACCGCGCTCGAATCCGTCCTGCCCTCGGCGCCGCTCGACGTGGCGCCCGAGCCCGAGCCGAACAAGGTCCTCTCCGTCCCCGAGCTCAAGACCCCGCTGCCCGAAGTCCGCACGCCCGTCCCGCCGCCGACCGGCTCCTTCACCAACGACGAGCCGCCGCCCATGCCGCCCTACCTCGAGCCGCCCGTCACCGACGGCCCCAAGGCGCACGAGGCGCTGATGGGCTTCCTCCGGAAAGTGTTCCCGGGCCAGAACCACTAAACGTCTTACCCGTAGGAAGGGCCCCGTCCTCGACGGGGCCCTTCGATATGAGGGGGGCATTACTGGCACTCGCACATTGGGATTGACAGCTTTCAACGCTTCGTGTTATAATTAGCACTAGGCGATCGCGAGTGCCAACACTCGGCGCCGGCTTTAGAAGCATATAGACCCGGAGGTAACACCAAGATGGCCGAAGCGACTCTCAACAAGGTTAAGATCCAGCCCCTCGGCGACCGCGTGCTCGTCAAGGCGGCGGAAGCGAAGGAGACGAAGCGCGGCGGGATCATCATCCCGGACTCCGCCAAAGAGAAGCCCCAGGAGGGCGTCGTCGTGGCGACCGGCAAGGGCAAGACCACCGAGGACGGCAAGGTTCTCGCGATGGACGTCAAGCCGGGCGACAAGATCCTCTACGGCAAGTACTCGGGCACCGAGATCAAGCTCGACGACGAGGAGTACCTGATCATGCATCAGGACGACGTCATCGGCATCCTCAAGTAAGCACCCCCATATATAGGAGACACGAACACCATGGCCAAGCAGATTATTTTCAGCGATGACGCCCGCAAGAAGATGAAGGACGGCGTCGACAAGCTCGCGAACGCGACGAAGGTCACCCTCGGCCCCAAGGGCCGCGCGGTCGTCCTCGAGAAGAAGTTCGGCTCGCCCGTCATCATCGACGACGGCGTGACCATCGCGAAGGAGATCGAGCTCCAGGATCCCTACGAGAACATGGGCGCCCAGCTCGTGAAGGAAGTCGCGACGAAGACCAACGACAACGCGGGCGACGGCACCACCACCGCGATCGTCCTCACTCAGTCGCTGCTCAACGAGGGCATCCGCAACATCACCGCCGGCGCGAACTCCAAGTCCATCCAGCGCGGCATGCACAAGGCGCTCGAGCTCGTCGTCAAGGAGCTCAAGAAGGCCTCCCGCCCTGTCAAGACCAAGGAGGAGAAGGCGCAGGTCGCGACCATCTCCGCCAACGACGTCGAGATCGGCAACATGATCGCGATGGCGATGGAGAAGGTCGGCCATGAGGGCGTGATCACGGTCGAGGAAGGCAAGTCCTCCGAGACGACGCTCGACGTCGTCGAGGGCATGCAGTTCGACCGCGGCTACGTGTCGCCCTACTTCGTCACCGACAACGAGCGCCTCGAGGCCGTCCTCGAGGACGCGTACATCATCATCACGGAGAAGAAGATCTCCTCGATGAACGACATCCTCCCGGTGCTCGAGAAGATCGTGCAGACCGGCAAGCCGTTCCTCATCGTCGCCGAGGACGTCGAGGGCGAGGCCCTCGCGACGCTCGTCGTCAACAAGCTCCGCGGCACGCTGAAGTGCGCCGCGGTCAAGGCGCCGGGCTTCGGCGACCGCCGCAAGGAGATGCTCGCGGACATCGCGATCCTCACCCGCGGCCAGGTCATCTCCGAGGAGCTCGGTCATAAGCTCGAGAAGGTCGGCCTCGACATGCTCGGCCGCGCGAAGCGCATCGTCATCGACAAGGACAACACGACGATCGTCTCCGGCGCGGGAGCGAAGACCGAGATCAAGAAGCGCGCGGACGCCATCCGCCGCCAGATCGAGGACACCACGTCCGACTACGATCGCGAGAAGCTCCAGGAGCGCTTGGCTAAGCTCTCCGGCGGCGTCGCGGTCATCAACGTCGGCGCGGCCACCGAGACCGAGATGAAGGCCAAGAAGGCCAAGGTCGAGGACGCGACGAACGCGACCAAGGCCGGCGTCGAAGAGGGCATGATCGCGGGCGGCGGCGTCGCGCTGCTGCGCGCGGCCGAGTCCCTCGACAAGTTCAAGGGCGCGGACGAGGATGAGACGACGGGCGGCCAGATCGTGCGGCGCGCTCTCCAGGCTCCTCTTCGCCAGCTCGCGGACAACTCGGGCCAGGAAGCCTCGGTCGTCGTCCAGAAGATTCTCACGTCGGGCGCCGGCATCGGCCTCGACGCCTCCAACGGGGAGTACGTCGATCTCTTCAAGGCCGGCATCGTCGACCCGCTCAAGGTCACGCGCACGGCCCTCGAGAACGCCGTCTCCATCGTCGGCACCATCCTCACGACCGAAGTCCTGATCTCGGACATCCCCGAGAAGAAGGAACCGGTCGCGGCGGGCGCCGGCCACGCGCACGGCGGTGACATGTATTAAAACCCATAGAACTGGCGCCGGTGCCAGTTTGATGGGATAGGACACATAACAGCCCCCCGGGTTCGAAAGGACCCGGGGGGCTTCTTTAAAGAAATGGCGATTTATAAATATTGTCGCAGCGACTCACCCAGCATCCAAGGAATCCTCAAGGACTGCACTCTATTCTTCCGGCGTCTTCATGAATTCAATGATCCTTACGAGTCAAAACCGTGGATTATTGGATCGAAAGCGGATCGAGAGTACATCGCCAGACTCAACAGCAGGGTCCTAGAAGATTTCTTTAGCTCGCATAAATTTCGATCCATGTCGCCAGCTGGACAGAAGACCGATGAGATGCGATTGCGCCGCATGGGCCCACCCTCCGTTCGACAAACGCGCGACCTCATTGAGGATCTGCTTAACAGCGAGTTCGCGGTCCTTTGTTTGTCGCGGAATCCATCTAGCGTTCTCATGTGGTCTCACTATTCCAATGGACACAGAGGATATGTTGTCGAACTCGATGAAGCCGATCACCTGTTTTCGGGTGGAGAATCAGACCCAGACAAATCCCTCAACCTCAAAAGAATGGGGACCCTGTTCGACGTTAAGTACTCAAATCACCGAGAAGTCGTCCGCATATCAGATTTGGATCACAGCACCCTCTTTGGATTGAAGGCCGCAGAGTGGCAATATGAGAGCGAGTGCCGCGTCGTTAGATTCCAACGATCCCTCGAATCACATGAAGGAACGCTACGGGGGCGATTTCAACCTTCCTCTATCCGCCGCGTTATGGTGGGAAATAGTATTTCAGCGGAAGCACTAGAGGAAATAAAGGCTGTCCTAAGGAATCATCGCCGTAATGGCATTAACATCCCGCTGGAACGCATGAATGTCTCTGAAAGCCAATTTGCGATGGATACACCCACGCGAATTGGGTTCTCCTGACAGAGGGCATCCAGAATTTGATATTTTGAGCCCAGGTACGCCGTAAGGAGGCACACTATGGCCACTTCCGCTCCGAAGACCGCCGCTATCTCCGCCGTCGACTATTTCGCCGCGAAGCTCGCCTATGAGATGACGCCGTACTCGCTCAACGCCGCGCTCGAGAAGAAGATCGACCTCTTCGTGCTCGACGTGCGCTCGCCCGAGGATTTCGCGAAGGGGCACATTCCCGGCGCGACGAACATCCCGCTGACGGACCTGCCGGGCAAGTTCGGCTCGCTGCCGAAGGACAAGACGATCATCGCGTACTGCGGCAACATCACGTGCGCGCTGGCGCCGAAGGCGTCGCTCGCGCTCGCCGAGAAGGGCTTCACGGTCAAGGAGCTCTTCGGCGGCTTCCAGACGTGGCAGGAGAAGGGCTTCAAGGTCGCGAAGTAAGGCCGGCCCGCTCCGCACGGCGCCCCCGAAAGGGGGCGCCTTTTTTTCGCCCGGCCGGATAGGGCTTCACGAAACGGAGACACGAATGCGACAGGCCCTCCATCGGCCCGTCGCCGTCGTCTTGGTAATCTTCTGGAGACGTCCAGCCCATTTCCAGGAGACAACATGCCTACCAACAACGTGATGACGAAGCCGAAGACCGGGACGGCGCCGAAGTCCGACGCCTGCATGACGCCGGCCGAGTACTTCCAGACGAAGATCAACTGCGAGATGACTCCCTATGCGCTCCACGAGAGGATCTCGAAGAAGATGACGGACTGCTGTATCGTGGATGTGCGCTCGACCGAGGATTTCGCCGAGGCGCACATCCCGACGGCGATCAACATCCCTCTGTCCTCCATGGAAGAGAAGATGTCCATGCTCCCCAAGGAGAAGACGCTGGTGATGTACTGCTCCGGCATGTCCTGCCAGATGGCTCCGCGCGCGTGCCTCATGCTCGCGCAGAAGGGCTACAAGGTCATGGAGCTCTGCGGCGGCATGGAGTCGTGGACGGAGCTCGGCTACGACGTCGAGCGCTGCTCGTAATCCGAGCCGGAACGATTCGGGGCGCCCTTCTCGGCGAAGGGCGCCCCTTGTCTTTCCAGGGATCGCCTACAGGCTGGCGTCGTGGGTGCGGATCCACTGAATCGGGTTGTTCCACTGCGCGGGCGGCGGCGGCCAAGCGCGGCTCGGCTCGGCCCGCCGCTCGGGCTCCGGCTCGGAGTTGGGCCCCCACGAGCCGCTGACGAGGACTTTCTTGTTGTCGAAGCTCACGAGCTCCCGGTGTTCCTGGGCGGGAGCCGCGGCGGTCTCGGGGGGCGGGGGAATCGTCTCGGCTTGCGCGAAAGGCAGGATCGGGCGGGGGCTCTCGCGACGGTTTTCGTACGGCAAAGGAGCCTCGGAAGGGCGGACCGGCTCTTCCACGCGGGTCGCGAACGCGATCTTGCGCCCCTCCGAAGCTAAGTTGATCGAGCCCTGGGCTTCCGGAAGAGCCAGCGAGCCCGCCATCACGAGACCGGCCCCGGCGGCGGCCAGCAGGCCGCGCCGCTCCGGCTTTCTCGACGGGGCCGCGCCCTTCACGACGATCTCGGGAAGCTCGGTCACGAGCTCAGTATGTCCGGATTCGGTTGCACGACTGTTGCCGGGAGGATAAATGACGGTAAAAGTGGGTCCCGAAAAATCAGGGTCCCAAAGAATGGCTCAAAATAGGCCTTTTGACCCATTCCGCGTCATTTTCGTCCCGATCTGTGGTATAATGTAGAGGTTCGGTGTTCATTGACAACCTGGAAAAAATCCGCTACCGCGCAGCTTCCGCCTCCGAACGGGCGAGTAGAAAAGCTGACGGGCTCGTCATCGTAGCGGTCACGAAGTACGCGGCCCTGGACCAAGTCCGGGAGCTGCTGTCCTCCGGCCTCGTCGCAGAGGTGGGGGAGAACCGCGTTCAGGACGCCGAGAAGAAGAAGGAAGCTCTCGGCGAGCTCGCGGGCAAGGTCCGATGGCGCCTCATCGGACACCTGCAGACGAACAAGGCGAAGAAAGCCGTCGAGGTCTTCGACGCGGTCGACTCGGTCGACAGCGAGAAGATCGCCGCGGCTCTCGACAAGGCGTCCGCCGGACGGAAGCTTCCCGTGATGATACAGGTGAAGCTGACCGGGAAGGAGACGCAGTCGGGAATCGCCCCGGAAGAACTGCCGGGGCTCATCGAGGCGGTGAGGAAGCTCCCGAACCTCGAGCTGACGGGCCTGATGGGCATCGCGCCCGATCTCGAGCCCGTCGAGGCCGTGAGGCCGAGCTTCCGGCTCCTCAGGGAGCTCAGGGACCGCCACCTGCCCGGCGGCAAGCTGAACATGGGCATGAGCCGCGACTTTGAGATCGCGGTCGAGGAAGGCGCCGACCTCGTTCGAATCGGCACACAGATTTTCGCACCCTCTGCAACCTAGTCCGGCAACAAAAGGAGACCCTGCATGATCGTGAAAGTGCGCGTCATCCCTAACGCATCCGAGAACGAGGTCGTTTCTCGCATCGGAAGCGTGCTGCGAGTAAAGGTCGCCGCCCCGGCGGTCGACGAGAAGGCCAATGCCGCGCTGAAGGATTACCTCGCCGAGTTCTTCGAGGTTCCCGGAAAGCGCGTCAGCATCCTTCGCGGCGCCAACGGCCGTGAAAAGACGGTCGAGATCGTGGGTAAGACGGAAGAGCAGCTCAAGCGCGTGATGGAGAGCATCCCCTAAAATCCAAAGGGTATACGCGCCGAGACGCCTGGGAAGTCGAGGGCGGGCGAGGTCGAAAGGCCTCGCTCGCCCTCGTCCCTTTTTAAGAAAGCTATAATCAACCGCCAATGAGCCGAAAGCCGCTCCACGAAGA
>CAYVFO010000052.1:0-16542 GCA_964450975.1 uncultured Elusimicrobia bacterium
TCAAGCTGATGCCCAACGGGTTCTTCCCCCGGAACCCGGCCCTGGACGTCCGGTAGTATTGGTAATACGTAATTCCTAATAGCATCCAGTATTGACGCCGTAACAGGCGTCCGCTATACTCCCGGCTGTCTCGAACGCGCGTATTAGGAACGCCGACCTAATCCGCGCGTGTTCCGTCTTTGGAACAACACAACTTGCTCTCCCCCCGCCCCTCCGGTCGCGTCATCGGCGTGGCCAGGCTCGCGCTCGTCGCGGCCCTGGCCTGCGTGCCCGCGCGCGCCCAATTCGACGCCCCGTGGGATCCCGATTTCGCGCCCGCTCCTCAGACGAAAACCGAGGAAAAGAAACCCGAGCCGAAGCCCGAGACGGAGCCGGCGCAGCCCCAGCCTGAGCCGGAGGCCGAGACCCCGTCCACCGCGCCGGTCGAGGCCGCTCCCGCTCCGGCGTTCCGGCTCTACGACCGCCCCGAGGGCGGCGGCTTCCTGACGCCCGCGCCCGACAAGCCCGAGGAGGGCCCCCGCTCGCCGCGCGATCCCGGCGAGGTCCGCGCCGGCATGACGCCGGTCGAGTACGACTCCTCGCGCTACGACCGCGTGCGCGACCAGGTCGACCGCGGCGAGGAGCCCGGCGAGGAGCGCGTCGCCGGCCCCGGAGGCCCCGGCCTCATCGAGGACGTGAGCCTCTCGACCGCCGCGCCGAAGCCGCCGCCGCCCGAGATCGAGCTGCCGACCTACGGCACCTCGCTCTCCGTCACGGGCCGCAAGGTCATCGGCTTCAGCTTCTCCGAGAAGCGCTTCCTCGGCAAGCAGACGACGACGGGCCGACCGCAGACGACGAACTTGGTCGAGATCAACCAGCAGCTCCAGCTGCGCATGCAGGGTAAAGTCGGCCCGAAGATCACCGTCAACGTCGACTACGACGACACGAAGCAGAACCAGCAGGACATCTCGGTCGTCTACCAGGGCGACCCGAACGAGGTCGTCCAGAACGTCTCCTTCGGGGACATCGACCTCTCGCTGCCCGCGACCGAGTTCGTCTCCTACAACAAGCAGCTCTTCGGCATCAGGGCCGACGTGAAGTGGAAGGGCTTCCGCGCCTCGTTCATCGGCTCGCGCACCAAAGGCTTGACCAAGACGAAGCAGTTCACGGGCAACAGCCAGTTCGTCGCGACCGACCTGCTCGACACCTCCTACATCCGCCGCCAGTACTACGACGTCACCTTCGGCAATCAGCTCCGCCTGCCGATCCAGGGCGGCTCCGAGCGCATCTTCCTCGCCAAGCAGGAGCAGGGGGCGGGCAACGTCAACGAGCAGACCCTCACCGTCGACGACATCGTCTGCCGCGGCGCCGCCTGCGTCAACAGCTCAACCTTCACCGGCCGCTTCATCTCGCTCGTCGCGGGCCAGGACTACACGATCGACTACGCGAAGGGCATCGTCCAGTTCCGCAACCAGCTCCTGCCCCAGTACGTCGTCGCGATGGATTATCTCGACGCCAACGGCAACCAGCTGACGGCGCAGTCGTCGAGCCACACGATCGTCGGGGGCGGCTCGGGCCGCTTCAAGCTCATCAAGACGGCGAGCGACCTGCCGATCGCCTGCTCCTCGTGCACGCTCGACGAGGCCGGCTGGAACCGCGAGCTCAAGACGTTCTACTCGATCGGACAGAACCAGATCGTGCGCGACAACGGCCGCGGCAACTTCTTCCTGCGCGTGCTCGACCCGAGCACCCGCGAGGAGACCGGACCCGGCCTCAATCCCGTCCAGAAGTATCCCGACACGATCGAGGTCGACTTCGAGAACGGCGTCTTCCGGCTCAAGCAGCCGTTCTCGGTCTCGAACTCCTCCCCGGGAACTCCGGATCCGGACGTCTACGCGCAGACGCCGATCACCAAGCGCGTGTTCCGCATCGAGTACAACTTCCGCTTCCGCACGTTCTTCCTCGAGCCCAACCTCGTCGTCCAGTCGGAAATCGTGATCCTCGACGGCCAGAAGCTCACCCGCAACGTCGACTACTTCATCGACTACGAGGCGGGCTTCATCACGTTCTTCAACCCCGACCGCATCACCCCGAATTCGACGATCGACATGAGCTTCGAGGTCGCCCCGTTCGCGGGCCTCAACAACGACACGCTGCTCGGAACGCGCGTCAGCCACGAATGGGGTCCGGACGGCAAGTACTCCCTCGGCTCGACGATCCTCTATCAGGCCGGCTCGAAGTCCCCGACGGTCCCGCAGATCACCGAGCTGGCCAAGAGCCTCCTCGTCTACGAGTTCGACGCCGGCGCCAAGCGCATCAAGCTCGGCAGCAAGCTCATCATGACGCTCGCCGGCGAGTTCGCGCAGAGCCGTCAGAACCTCAACCTCAACCAGTTCGCCCTCATCGACAACATGGAGGGCGTGCGCCAGGAGGAGCAGGCGGCGCTGCTCTCGTCGCAGTGGCAGATCTCCTCGAACCCCGGCGCGGTCTCGATCGCGCCGAACAAGATCAACTGGCTCTCCGAGGACTTCAACGTCCTGCAGATCAACCCCCGCGCTCAGGCGAACTCCCAGGAGACGCAGAAGGTCCTCGACCTCGAGTACGGAATCAACGGCAACGTCCTCGCCAACGGCGAGGAGGTGTCGATCGTCTATCCGTTCTCGATCTCCGGCGTGGACATGTCGAACAAGACGATCCTCGAGGTCGTCATGCTCGGCGACAACAGCAACAACGAGATCAACTTCCGGTTCGGCGGCGTCGACGAGAACGCCGACGGCTCCGGCCTGCTGCGCACGGAAGACGTCAACGGCGACGGCATCCTCCAGCCCGCCGAGGACATCGGCTTCTACTACGGCGTCGCGCCGACCGCGCGCTACGGGGCGAACAACGGCATCCTCGACAGCGTGGACCTCAACAAGAACAACAAGCTCGATCCCGACGACCTCAACGGCGGCAACTTCGGCTACGCGGCCGCCACGGCGCAGGGCCAGCAGCTCCACGACATCACGAACCCCGTCGCGGTCGACCGCACGCTCATCGACTTCGGCGGCGCGACGTGGCACACCTTCCAGATTCCGCTCAACATCTCGACCGCCACCGTCTCGCGCTGGACGAACATCAAGAACATCCGCATCTCGATCCGGAAGACGGCCGGCGGCACGGGCGCCGGCGTCCTCAAGTTCGCCCGCATCGCCGCGGTCGGAAACACCTGGACGCGCGGAGCCCCCGGCGATCCGTCCGTCACCGGCGCCTTCGGCGACGGCGAGACCCTGGTCGTCACGCCCGTCAACAACGTCGACAACCCGACGTACGCGCCGATCTTCAACTCGGCCGGCGACGGCGCGGAGATATTCAACGAGCTCTACGGGAGCCTTTCGAACCTGCAGAAGCAGGCGAACTCGAAGAACCTTTCCGAGCAGGCGCTGCAGCTCGAGTACGCTGCGCTCAACGACGGCTCGACCGTCTACACCAAGCGCGTGTTCTCCCGCGCGATCGACGTCAGCCAGCACCGCTACTTCAACTTCCTCGTCTTCGGAAACGCCGCCGGCGCCGTGGACCAGACCGGCAACCACATCGCGTTCCTGCGCGCCGGCTCCGACGTCGACTTTTTCGAGGTGCGCATCCCCATCACCTTCACGGGCTGGCGCAGGGTCCGCCTCGAGCAGACCGACCGCAACGGAGACTCCGTCATGGACGGCTGGACCGCCGACACGCCGGGCAACGCGGTCGTCGTCTCGAGCGGCAACCCGAGCCTTCAGCAGGTCAACCATCTCGTCGCCGGCCTCTACTCGCGAACGAACGCGAACCAGGCCGGCGCCATCTGGATCAACGAAATCCACGTCGCCGAGCCCGTCACGCGCGTCGGCACGGCCAAGAAGATGCAGGCCGATTTCGAGGCGCCCGGCTGGGGCACGTTCGGCCTCAAGCACCGCTCGATCGACCGCAACTTCCAGACGCCGACCTCCGTCGTCTCGAACCAGGACAACCGCGAGGACAGCGCGTACCTCAACCTCACGCGACTCGCCTGGTTCCCGATGACGTTCAGCATCAACCGCCACATCACGGACACGCCGAGCACCGTGCAGACCGGCCAGCTCTCGAACCTCGTCAACCTGCTCCAGCAGGGCAAGGTCACGACTTGGACGGGCTCCGCCGTCGGCAACATCTCCTACGGCGCCTACCCGCGCGTCAGCATGTCCCACACCCGCAACCGCGTCGAGTACGATCTGCTCACGCGCCTCGACGACCGCCAGGCCTACGCGGGCACTCTGCAGTACGGCGTGCCGTCGCAGAGCCGCTGGCTCCCGCGCACGATCGACGCGAATCTCGGACACACGCGCTACGACGTCACGTTCCAGAACGCGCTCGTGAAGCTCGCCCCCGGCAATTTCGACACCGCGGAGCGCACGAACTCCTACGGCACGCGCCTGACGTTCACGCCGTGGACCGGCTCGTCGTTCAATCCGTCCTGGTCGATGACGAAGGTCACCGAGAGCCGCGTCGACTCGACGAGCGGCCGCGCCGTCTCGAGCCGCTACGACAAGGCGTTCTCGCAGTCGATCGGCTTCGCCTCGAACTACCGGATCACGAGCTGGCTCAACCCGCAGGTCAACTACACGATCGACACGATCGAGAACAACATCCTGACCGTGTCGACGTTCGTCGTGCAGGCCTCCACCTTCGTCTTCAATCCCGGCGACATCAAGACGGTCAACCGCTCCGCCAACGGCACGATCTCCCTGCCGATCACGATCTCCGAGATTTTCCCGCGCACGAAGCTGTTCCGCTCGATGAACATCGTCTCCGGCTACCAGCTCCAGGACGGCGACGTCTGGAACCAGGTCGAGAACGGCCTCAAGACGCAGACGGCGTTCTGGGTGCGCACGCCGCTGCGCCCGGGCAACCCGGTCGCGCAGCGCGTCACCTTGACCCTCCGCGACACCTGGAACTCGACCCAGCGCTGGTCGCCTCTCGAGGGCTACGACATCCGGGGCCGCAAGGCGGCGTTCCGCTCGCTGTCGATCTCGAACAACTACGTGCTGTCGATCCAGCGCAACGAGACGACCGGCACGCCCTCGAAGACGATCACTCGGACCTTGCCCGACGCGGTCGCGAGCATCGCTCAGCTCGAGCAGCTCTGGCACACCGAGCGCTGGATGTCGAACACGCAGATGAACTTCAAGTACTCGCGCCGCACGACCGAGAACGTCGGCTCGACGCTCAACACCGAGGACAGCTTCGGAACCGACCTGCGCACGATCATCGTGAAGCGCTACGACACGCTCGTCAGCTACAACCTGCGCGCCTCGAAGAACAAGGACCTGCGCGTCGCCGCGAATACGCAGAACACCCGCCACGAGGACACGACCGTCCAGGTGACCTTCGACGTGCGCAAGTTCCGCATCACGCCGAAGGTCGACTATACGCAGGACTCGACGACCCTCGGCACCGGCGTGAAGTCGCAGGACGTCGAGGTCATCACGCCGAGCGTCCTCATCCGCGCCGACCTCGCTCTTCCCGCCGGCCTGCGGCTGCCCGGCTCGGCGAAGCCGCTCCTGTTCACCAACCGCATCATCTGGACGACGACGGCGTCGCTCGCTCAGCGCCGCTCGCCCGTCACGGTCGCCGACAACTCGAAGCTCTTCTCGCTCAACACGAGCGGCGACTACGAGATCGCCAAGAACCTGCGCATGACCCTCAACGGCTCGGCGCAGCGCCTGTGGCACCGCTACTTGAAGGAGGAGGACTTCATCTCCTACGCTTTCGGCACGACGCTGACGTTCCAGTTCTAGGATGAACTCCGCCGCGCTCGCCGTCCTGCTCTCCACTTTTCCCGTCCTGGGCACGTCCGGACTGCCCCACGGCTGGGAGCCGCTCTCGTTTCCCAAGATCGAGGCGAAGACGGCGTACGAGTGGTCCGCCTCTTCCCTCGCGATCCACGCGACGGCGAACCGTTCCGCGTCCGGCCTGATCTTCCGCCACGAGGGCCCCGTCGCCGAGCTGCCCATGCTCCGGTGGCGCTGGATGGTCGCCGGGCCCGTCCCCGGCGGAGACGAGACGGAGAAGAAGGGCGACGACTACGCCGCTCGGATCTACGTGACCTTCCGCTCCGAGAAGGGCTTCAACCCGCTCGCGCTCGTCAAGACCGCCGCGGTCAGGCTGTTCACGGGCGCCAAGCCTCCGAGCGAGGCGATCTGCTACATCTGGGCCAACAAGCTCGACGCGGGCCGCGACCTTCCGAGTCCTTATACGAAGAAGGTGCGCATGGTCGCGGTCAGGTCCGGCATATCAGGGGCCGGAGACTGGCGCGCGGAAGAACGCAACGTCCTCGAGGACTACCGGCGGCTGTTCGGCAAGGAGCCGCCGCCGTACGCCGGCGTCGCGATCATGACCGACGCCGACAACACGGGGGCCTCGGCCGAGGCCTGGTACTCGGACGTCTCGCTTTCCGCGAAATAGTATAGTGGGGCCGTGATCGCCCCGGCCCCGTATCTGCCGCCGCCGCTCCTCGAGACCGCCTTCCTCGAAGCCCGCGTCCTCGCCGTCCGCGCTCCCGACCCGATCGACGTGCTCGCCGCCGCCGGCTCGACGCCCGCGCAGAAGCTCGCCGCCATCGACGCCTTGCACCGCTCATTGCCGAACGCGCCCCAGGCGCGCCGGGTGAAAGCCGTCGAGGCGCTTCGCAAGGCGTGCGCCGACGCGGACGCCGGCGTGCGCGCCTCGGCGCTCGCGCACCTCGGCTACGCCGTCCCCGTCGTCGGCGACGCCGTCGCCCGCGTCGCGGCGGTCCGCGCTTTGCTGGCGGCTCTGTCGACGGCCGAGCGCCTCGCCGCGCTGCGCGGCCTCTCGCCCGCCTCGCACGACCTGCCCGAGCTCGTCGAGTCGGAATTCCAGACGGCGCTGCTCGACCTGCTCGACGGGATCGCGACGCCCGAGGAGCGCGTCACCGCTTTGCTCGCGCTGCACGGCTTCGTCCGCGCCCGCGAGGATCTTCCGGTCCGCCGCCCCGAGCTCGCCTCCGAGCTCGACGCACGGATTTTGGCGCGCCTCGAGTCGGCCCCCGGAGCGTTCGCCTCCGCGGGCGACCCGCGCGCCCGCTCGCTGACGATCGCGCTCATCTGGGCGCTCTCGCGCCACCGCGCGCTCGCGAAGGACGCCACCGCGATGCCGCGCGTCCGCGCGCTGTTCGCGTCTCTGCTCGCCGCGGAGACGGACGCCTCGGTCCGCGCGGCGCTCGAGTCCTACCTCGCCTCCCCCGACCCCGTCGTCCTCTAGGTCGTGGTGTCAGGCCTCCCGCTAGTCGCGGTATTGGACGTTTAGGCCACAGAAGGCGTCAGTCGTCGAGACCGACCTTGGCCTTCATCGCCTTCTTGAGGAAGCCGCCGAGGCTGGGTTTCTCGCCCTCGGGCATGGATTCCGCGGCTTCCGAGGACTCGGAGGCCTCTTCGTCGCCGCCCTTCTTCTTTTTCTTGCGCTTGGCGCGGCGCTCCTCGGCCTGGGCGCGCATCGCGTCCATGTCGGGCATGCCGGCGAAGCCCTCGGTCGCGGCCTTCTCGTCGATCTCGGACTTGGCGCCGGAGCCGGAATCGAGGAGCTCCATGGTCATCGAGGTCTTGCCCTCGCGGAACTCCTGCTTGATCAGGCCGTAGGGGCCGACGCCGGGCTTGATCCACGCGCTGCCCGTGTTCTTGTCCTCTTCGTAGACCCACTTCTGCGCCTTGAAGGTTCCGGCGGCGACGGTGATCTTCTCCTCGCCAGCCTCCTTCATCTTCGCCTGCGTCTTGTCGATCGCTTCCTGCTGCTTCTTGCGGCCGCGAGCCATCATCCTGGTCATGTCCATGACGCCGTGCTCGCTCTTCATGAACGCCTTCTCGATGCCGTCCTTGCCGAGGAGGAACTTCATGAGCATCACGGCCTCGTCCTTCTTCGGCTTCGGGAGCTCGGGGGTCATCTTCTGCTCGAGCCAGAAGGCGTCGCCTTCCTTGCCGACGACGGCGACGCGCCACTTCCCCTTTCCCTTGGTCTTGTCGCCCTTCTTCGTTTCGTAGGCGTACTCGGCCCACGAGCCCGTTTTGGGCTTCATCTTCGCGTAGACGGCGGGCGGCTCGGGCTGGTCCGCGAAAGCAGGAAAGACGGAAGAGACGGCGAGCAGGGCGGAGAGAAGGATTTTCATGGCGACACGCTAGCAAATGCGGCGATGAACGTGGTTGCGGGCGTGGCCAAAGCGTCCAATACCGCGACGAGCGGGAGGCCTGACACCGGTTAGGGCTTGCGGGCGAGGACGACGAGCCGGCCGTTGAACTTGCGGCGAGGGGACGCGCCGACCAAGGACGACCAGGCCTTGACGGGGACGAGCCCCGCCTTGCGCAGCGCGGCCTTCAGCCGCTTCTCGTCGTAGCCGCGCAGGACGAAGCGCGTTCGCAGCGGGCGGCGGCCCCGGCGCAGGATCGTCCACTCGTTGACGACGCGAGGGTCGCTTCCCTCGACGAGCACGGCCTCCTGGAGCAGGTAGGAGCCGTCGGCGCGGCGGTCCCAGTGGCGATGGCTCGTGCGCGCGCGCACCCAGCCGTGATCGACGAGCTCGATGAGGAACAATCCGCCGGGCTTGAGCGCGCGCGCCACGCCCTTGAGCACCGCGAGGTCCTCGGAGGGCTTCTCGAAGTAGCCGAAGCTCGTCCAGAGGTTCATCGCCGCGTCGAACTCGGCGACGAAGGGCAGGCGGCGCATGTCGCCCTCGGCGAAGCGGCAGTTGGGCAGGCCCTTCGCGGCGCGGCGCGCGGTCTCCAGGTACTCGCGCGTGACGTCGACGCCGAGAACGGAGGCTCCGCGGCGCGCGAGCCGGACCGAATGGCGGCCGGTGCCGCACGCGAGATCGAGGACCTTCGAGCCGCGCCGGAGCTTGAGCAGCTTCCAGGCCGCGGCGGCCTCGGCGGGGGCGGACGCGAGCGCCTCGGGCGCTCCGGGCGTGAACACCTCGGGGCGGAAGAACGACTTCGTCCAGCTCACAGCGCGTCGAGCCATTCGCCGAGCGCGTCGAGCGCCTCGCGCGGGATCGCGTGGCCGCCCTCGAAGCGCAGGAGCGTCCCGGTCCAGCCCGCGTCCCCGAGCGCCTTCTCGAGCTTGAGCGCCTGCTGGAAGCCGAGGATCGGATCCACCGAGCCGTGGCTCTGGAAAAACTTGAGGCCTTTCCGCTTCGGCGCGAGCTCCGCGACGGTCTTCGCGTCGACGAAGGTGCCGGAAAGGATCGCCACGCCGGCCGGCGCCCGCGGCGCGCGCAGCGCCGCGTCGACGGCGAGCATCGAGCCCTGCGAGAAGCCCATGAGGACGAGCTTCTCCCACGGGACGCCGAGCTCCTTGAGGAAGGCCTCGAGCTCCGTCCGCGCCTCCTTCATGCCCGGAGGCTCGCGCAGCGAGAGGTCGCGCGCCGTGCCGGTTCGCTGCGCCTCCTCGAAGGCGGCGACGTCGATCGGAAACCACGCCTTGCCGCCCCACTCGAGCGTCTCGGGCGCGTCGGGGAAGATCCAGGACAGAGGGCGCTTCGTCTCGAGCTCGCCGGCGAGCTGGACCAAGTCGCGCATGTCGGCGCCGTAGCCGTGCATGCAGACGATCGTCAGCGCCTTCGGGTCGGCGTTTACGACCTCGATCGCGTCGAGGCCGCCGAAGCGGACGAGGCGCGGCTTGAGCAGCGGCTTCACTTCCGCTCCCGGCGCTCCCAGGACGAGCGCTTGGGCCGATATCCGGCTTTGGGCGTCTTCGAATCCTTGGGGCGATCCTTGAGATGGGTGTGCTCGTGGAAGTCCTTGTCGGCCTTCGCGCGACGCGCCATGATCGCCTCTTTGGGCGGATTGGGGCCGATCAGGCAGTCGCAGCCCGTGCCGATGAGGTCCTTGCGGCCCGTGGCGAGGAGCGCCTCGCGCACCTCGAAGTAGTTCTCGGGCTTGAAGTACTGGAGAAGCGCGCGCTGGAGGCGGCGGTCGCGCATGCCGCGCGCGATCGGCACGGCCTGGCCCGTCTCGGGGTTGATGCCGGTGTAGTACATCGCCGTCGCGAGATCGTGCGGGCCCGGGATGAAGTCCTGGACCTGGTCGGGCTTGTAGCCGTTCTTCTTCAGGAACACGGCGAGCTCGATCATCTCCGCGAGGCCCGAGCCGGGGTGCGAGGCGATGAAGTACGGCACGAGGAACTGCTTCTTGCCCGCCTTCGCGCTCTCCTCGTCGAACTTCTTGGCGAAGTCCTCGAAGGTCCAGTGCCGCGGCTTCTTCATGAGCTCGAGCACCTTCGGCGACGCGTGCTCGGGCGCGACCTTCATGCGGCCGGAGACGTGGTGGCGCGTGAGCTCGGTCATGTACTCGGGCGAGAGGCGCGCCAGGTCCATTCGGATGCCGGAGGCGACGAAGACCTTCTTGACGCCCGGCGTCTCGCGCGACTTGCGCATGAGGCTGACGAGCGGCTTGTGATCGGTGCCGAGAAACTTGCAGACGACGGGATGGACGCAGGACTGGCGCTTGCAGATCTTCTCGACCTCGGGCTCGGTGCAGCGCATCTGGTACATGTTCGCCGTCGGGCCGCCGATGTCGGAGACGACGCCCTTGAACTCGGGATCCGCCGACATCTTCTTGAGCTCGCCCAAGACGCTCTCCTCCGAGCGCGACTGGATCGTGCGGCCCTGGTGCGCGGTGATCGAGCAGAACGTGCAGCCGCCGAAGCAGCCGCGCATGATCGTGACGGAGTCCTTGATCATCTCGAACGCGGGGATCTTCTCGCGGTACGAGGGATGCGCGCGGCGCGTGTAGGGCAGGCCGTAGTAGAAGTCCATGCGGTCCTGCGTCACGGGCAGCTGGGGCGGCGTGACGACGACCGATCTAGCGCCGTGCTTCTGCGTCAAGCTCTTCGCGTTGAACGGGCTCGTCTCGCGGTGGACGAGGCGCGCCATCTTGACGAACCCCTCCTTCGACGCCTTCACTGCCTCGAACGAGGGCAGCTCGACGACGTCCGCGCCAGACGGGACGGGCTCGGAGGCGCCGAGGAAGTACGACATGCCGCGGATGTCGCGGCAGTCCTTGACGGTTTTCCCGGCCTTGAGGCGGTTGGCGACCTCGACGATCGACTCCTCGCCCATGCCGTACGCGAGGAGGTCGGCCTTCGAGTCGAGGAGGATCGAGGGGCGAACGGAGTCGGACCAGTAGTCGTAGTGGGCGAGGCGGCGCAGGCTCGCCTCGACGCCGCCCGCGACGACGGGGACGCCCGGGAACGCCTCGCGCGCGCGCTGGCAGTAAGGGATGGTGGCGCGATCCGGCCGAAGGCCGATCTTGCCGCCCGGCGAGTACGCGTCGTCGTTGCGCACCTTCTTGTTCGCCGTGTAGTGGTTGATCATCGAATCCATGTTCCCCGCGGAGATCGCGAAGAACAAGCGCGGACGCCCGAACGTGCGCCACGGCTCGGCGCTTCTCCAGTCGGGCTGGGAGAGGATCGCGACGCGGAAGCCGGCGTGGGTGAGCACGCGGCCCAGGAGCGCCATCGCGAAGGAGTAGTGGTCGATGTACGCGTCGCCGGTGACGAAGACGACGTCGACGGCGTCCCAGCCGCGCGCGTCCATCTCGGCGCGCGTCATGGGAAGGAACGGGGTTTCTCGACGGGGAAGGGAGGAGGACACGACCCCTATATTATCGCACGGATGGCGGCCGTTCCGTTGCCTTCATTCCGTATTCGCTAGAATCCCCTCATGATCATCCTCGTGCTCAATTGCGGCTCGTCCTCGGTGAAGTTCCAGGTCATCGAGACCGACAAGGCCCTCATCGCCGCCGACACCGACCGGTGCCTGGCGAAAGGCATCATCGAGCGCGTCGGAAGCCTGTCGCTCCTGACCTTCAAGGCCGCCGGCCGGGAGCCGGAGCTGTCCGAGGAGCCGCTGCGCGACGCGCGCGCGGCGATCGAGCGCATCGTGCGCTGGGTCGTCTCGCCGGAGTCCGGCATCGCCAAGGTCGCCAAAATCGGCGACATCCAGGCGGTCGGCCACCGCGTCGCCCACGGCGGCGAGGAGTTCAAGGCGTCCGTGCTCATCGACGCGCGCGTCGTCGCCGGCATCGAGTCCTGCGTCGAGCTGGCGCCGCTGCACAACCCCGCGAATCTGGGCGGCATACGCGCCGCGCAGGCCGTCTTCGGCCCTGCCGTGCCGCAGGCCGCCGTGTTCGACACCGCGTTCCACGCGACGATGCCCGAGACCGCGTACCTCTACGGCATCCCCTACCACCTCTATCGCCGCCACAAGATCCGCCGCTACGGCTTCCACGGCACGTCCCACCGCTATCTCGCGTACCGCTACCGCACGATGCTCGGCCTCCCGAAGGAGAAGGTGAAGATCGTCACGCTTCATCTCGGCAACGGCTGCTCGGCGTGCGCGATCTCCGAGGGGCGCTCGATCAACACCTCGATGGGCTTCACGCCGCTCGAGGGCCTGCTCATGGGGACGCGCGCCGGCGACGTCGACGCGGCGGTGCTCGAGTTCCTGTCCCACAAAGAAGGGCTCTCGCTGCCGGAGATCATGACGATCCTCAACAAGGAGTCGGGCCTGCTCGGGCTCTCCGGGCTGACGAGCGACATGCGCGAGCTTCTCGACGAGGAGCGCGAGAACGGCGACCGGCGCGCGCGCCTGGCGATCGACGCCTTCTGCGCGAGCGTCCGGCGCCGGATCGGCGCCTACCACGCGGAGCTCGGCGGCGCCGACGCGATCGTGTTCTCGGGCGGAATCGGCGAGAACTCGCCCGAGGTCCGCTCCCGCGTCTGCGCGGGGCTCGCATGCATGGGCCTCGAGCTCGACGAAAAGGCCAACGCCGCCGCCGTCGGCGGAAAGGCGGGGCCCGTCTCGACCCCGGGCTCGCGCGTGAAGGCGTACGTCATCCCGACGAACGAAGAGCTCCTCATCGCCCGCGACACCTGCCGCGCGATCGCGGCGTAAGTTCCTCCCTCCCCCGCGCGTATCCTTCCCGGACGCGGGCCTCGCTCCCCACCAGAGGCCCGAAGCGTCCGGAGAATGGACTTTATGAACCGTATCCAAGCCGCCGCCGGTCTCGGCCTCGCCGCGCTCCTCATCGGCGGCGCCGGGGAGAAGTACGTGGAGCTCTCGAACGTAGCCGCGACGCCGGCGCCGTCGAGGGACTGGAAGCCGAAGCTGCAGCTCGAGACGACGCCCGTGCGCGCCGCGGAGACCGTGATCGCGTCCTATCTCGCGAGCGTCGCCACGGACGAGGGCGGCAAAGCCGAGCGCCTGGCGTCTCTGCTGGCCGCGGTCGAGACGCCGGAGTTCGACGGCGAGGAGATCGAGGCCGCGACGGCCGAGGCTCTCGCGCGCTCGATCGTCGCGATCCTCGAGCCCGGCGAGGGCGGCGAGGCCGCCGATCTCGAGCTCAAGCGCCGCGCCGTCGGCTTCCTCGCGGGCCGCGTCCCGGGCAAGACGAGCAAGGAATTCGTCCTCAAGGCGATGGAAGAGGGCCCGGCCGAGATCCGCGTCGAGGCGATCAAGCGCGCGGGCTACGCGACGGGCGTCCGCGGCGCGTCGGTGTACGCGAAGGTCAAGGAGCTCGGAGAGAAGGGCCTCGTGCCCGATTCGATCCTCCCCTCCGCGCTGCGCCGCACGGGCGGAATCAAGGCGAAGGACGGGCTCGTCGCTCTCATGGGCTCGACCGACAACGCGAAGCTCATCACGGGCTGCGCGATCTCCCTCCAGGACTACCGCGACCCCGAGCTCATCGGGGCGATCCTCGAGCGCCTGGAGCAGGTCGGCATGCTCGACTCCTCGTCGAAGATGCCGTGGCTGAGCCCGGCGCTCCTCGACGAGCACCTCAAGTCGGCGGACAAGCAGCACTTCCGCCGCGGCATGATGGCGATGGCCGCCCGGCCGTCGCTCGTCAAGCAGGGCGTCGCCCACGTCGAAAAGGGCCTGCAGAGCCCCGACGCCGATTCGCGCCGCTACGCGGCGGTCGCCGTGAAGAAGGCGACCGTGGCGAAGGTCATCGACGCGAAGCAGGGAGAGACCTTGCTCGCCGGCCGTCTCGAAGTCGAGACCGAGCCGGTGCTCAAGGCGGAGATCACGGGAGGGTTGGAGCGGGTCCGCAGCGTGATCGCGAACACGCCGGAGACCGGAGTGCAGTGACGCCGGCGCCGTAAAAATTGGGAGCCCTCCCGCTTCTCGGCCGGGGGGGCTCCTTCTTTTCCGGGATCGCTACGGGCACTTCTTCTTCGTTTCCCAGACGCGGGTCGCGAAGTAGCGGCACGTCCAGAGGTCGGCCGAGGCGCGGTCGTTGATGCGCGCGCCTTCCGGACCCATCACCCAGAGCGCGGATTTCTGCGCGACCTTGCGAAACGAGGCCGGCCAGGTCGAGTAGTTCGCGATCCACGCGCACCAAAGAGCGGCCACTCCGTGCGCGCCGCCGCCGTGGAACTCCTCGGTGATCGTGAGGTCGCAGTTCGGGCCTCCGCCGCCGGAGCAGGCGTGATGCGCCTCCTCCTTGTGGCGCGCCTCGTGCACGAGCTGGCTCGCCAGATGCATGCCGTCGAGGCCGTTGAGCACCGCCTTCGAGTTGAAGTTGTCGCCGCCGAGGTAGATGCGTCCGTTGCTCCCGTCTCGGTACGCTCCGCTGAGCTCGCGCGAATAGGAGACTCCGGTCGTGCGCTGGGAGATCCACTCGAGCATCGAGTCCGGCGGTCCGGAGATCCCCCCGTAGGAGACGAGCGGCTTCTTGAACGCCGGCTGGGTCCGCGCCCACTCGGTCTTGTCGAGGATGTAGGCCGCGCGGGCGACGGTGACGTCGATCTCCTCCTTGCGCAGGAGCTCGGAGTAGCGGCCCGTGTCGATCAGGTCGCAGCGCAGCGGACGCTTGATCCAGTCGGGCTTGAGCAGGCCGTAGAAGCGGTTCTGCCAGAGCGAGGAGAGCTGCGAGCACGACGGCATCTCCTGGCCGGCGAGCGCGAGGGTCGGAAGGAGCAGCAGGACGGCGCAGGCTCGGAGGGGGCGGGCCATGCGGCTAGGATAGCCCCGGAAAGGGCCCCGCGCCAGGGCCTAATGACCGACGGTCTTGATGCCGAGGGCGTGCTTGACGTCGCCCCAGTACGTCGAGCCGAAGATGATCCCGGCCTGGACGGCGCGGCCGACGAAGCCGCCGAAGGTGTGGCGGCGGAGCATGTGGAACTTCGGCTCCTCGCCGGGCTTGCGCTGGAGGGCCTCGACGAGCGCCGCGTCGTGGGAGACGATGATGTAGTCGGCCGAGTGCACCATGTCGATGATGCCGCGCCACGGCTTGTACGGATGCTCGTGGACGCCGACGGGGTTGTTCTTGTGATGGCCCGCGGCGATCCAGCGCTTCGTCAGGCGGTCGATGAACGCGGGCACGCGGTTCTCGCGGCCGCCGCGCGTGAAGACCTCGAGGTCGAAGTCGGACTTCGGGCCCGCGGAGCCGGAGGCGAACGAGCCCATGATGAGGGCGGCGAGCACCTCGCCCTTGGCGCCCTTCGGCTCCTCGGCGAGCGTTTCGAGCACGGCCTGCTTGAAGGCGTCGAGGATGCGCTTCTGAGAGCCCTTGTTCTGGAAGTCGGCGGTCTCGCGCGCCGTCTCCTCGACGAGCAGCGAGTCGAAGAAGCCGGCGATCTGCGAGGGCTTCATCGTGGACGCCTTGATGAGCGCGTCGCGGACGTGCTTGCGCATGTTCGTCGGCGCGCGGCGCTCGGCGTTGTAGAGGAGCGCGCGGTCCGTGAAGCGGTCGAAGGCGGCGAGCTCGGCGGGGCCGGCGGCGCGGCCGTCGAACCACATCAGGTACGCGTGACGGAGCGAGGTGATGACGGCCTCGTCGGAGAGCGGCGAGATGCCGAGCACGTAGAACTTGCCGGAGGTGCCGGCGACGCGCATGTGCGAGAAGAACGCGCGCGGGCGCGACACGTTGACCGTGCCCTCGGCGCGCGCCGCGTTCCAGCGCTCGCGGTAGCCGGGCCACATCCCGACGATGTGCGTGACCGAGTACCAGTAGTACTCCTGCTGCCAGCGGTTGAGATAGTGGAGCTTGGTCTGCAGCCGGCGCAGCCGGCCGTCGGCCGTCGCGGCGCGCGCGGCGGGCGACGCGGGCGACTTCGCCTTCGGCGCCTTGCGCCCGTCGTTGGGGCCGAGATTCGGCGTCGAGGCGGCGGACTGTCCGCCGGCGACGGGATCGGGAGTGGAGGCCGCGGCGAGGTTCTCGTTGAACAGCGCGCCCGAGAGGCCCTTCGCGTTCTCTCCGGAGATCTTGCCGAGATTGGCGGGCGCGAGCGCCTCGAGCACGGGCTTCGCGGCCTTGATGCGCTCGCCGAGCGAGGCGGCCGTCTTGACCGGCGAAAGCGCGGCGGGCGTCGGCGCGACGGCGGACACCGTCGGCACGGCCGACAAGACGGGAGACAACGAGGCGGCGGAGAGGCCGACGGAAAGCGAGGGAACGGCGGAGCCGCCGAGAACCGGCGTCGGAGCGACGCTCGAGACGCCGGAAAGACCCGCCTCGGCGACGGCGCCCGTGCGCACCTGGGCGAAAGCGGGAGAAGCCGCCA
>CAYVFO010000053.1:0-7127 GCA_964450975.1 uncultured Elusimicrobia bacterium
CGGCTCCTCGATGAGGTACACGCGGCGGGCGCCGGCCTGCTCGGCCGACTCCTGCACGGCGCGGCGCTCGACTTCCGTGATGCCCGACGGGATGCCGATGACGACGCGCGGGTGCAGCAGCGAGCGGCGGTTGTGCACCTTGCGGATGAAGTACTTGATCATCTCCTGCGTGACCTCGAAGTCGGCGATGACGCCGTTCTTCAGAGGGCGCACCGCGACGATCGACGCGGGCGTGCGGCCGAGCATGCGCTTGGCCTCGGCTCCGATCGCGAGGACGCGGCGCGTCTCGCGGTCGATCGCCACGACAGAGGGCTCTCGCAGCACGATTCCCTGACCTTTGACATAGACGAGGGTGTTGGCCGTCCCCAAGTCGATGCCCATGTCGTTCGAGAACAGGCTGAAGAGGAAGTCGAGCATTACGGCTCCTTTTTACCTTATTTCGGCGGTCAGGAGACGAGCATGATCAGGCCCAGCTTGGCGTTGTCGCCGATGCGGGGCGCGATCTTGAGGATCCGGGTGTAGCCGCCGGGGCGCTGCGCGTAGCGGGGCGCGAGCACCTCGAAGAGCTTCTTGTAGACGACCTTGTCCTGGATCTGGCGGCGCACCATGAAGTGCTCGCCCTTCTTCGCGTTGGTGATGAGCTTCTCGGCGTACGGCCGGAGCTCCTTCGCCTTCGCGAGGGTGGTCTCGATGCGCTCGTGCTTGAACAGGCTCGTCGCCATGTTGCGGAGGAGCGAGCGGCGATGAGAGCCGGTGATGCCGAGCTGACGACGACCCAAAGCTTTAGACGCCATAACTTATCTCCTGAGACTTAAACTTTTATCCGAGCTGACCGACCTGCATGCCCAAGGAAAGGCCCATGTCCTTGAGGCGATCCTTGATCTCGTCGAGAGACTTCTTGCCGAAGTTCTTGACGGCCAGGAGCTCCTCGTCGCGGCGGCCGACGAGCTCGCCGATCGTGCGGATGCGGGCGACCTTGAGGCAGTTCGACGCGCGGGAGGACAGCTCGATCATCTCGATCGGCTGGTTGAGGATCTCGCGCAGCTTCGGGTCGAGACCCGCGAGGGACACGGCGCCCTCGGCGGCCTCGCCGTCGAAGCCCGCGGCGGGAGCCTCGGCCTGCTGCTCCTCCTCGGGGATGAAGATGTTGAGCGACTCGCGCAGAAGCTTCGACGCCTGGATCAGCGCCTCGGCGGGGTTGAGCGAGCCGTCCGTCCAGATCTCGAGGATCAGGCGGTCGTAGTCCGTGACCTGGCCGACGCGGGCGTTCTCGACGTCGTAGTGAACCTTGACGACGGGAGAGAACAGGGCGTCGACGGGCAGGAAGCCCGCGGCCCACTGGTTCTGCTGGCGGAGCTCCTCGGCGGGAACGTAGCCGCGGCCCTTGGAGACTTCGATCTCCATGTCGATCTTGCCGCCGGCCTCGAGGTGCGCGATCACGAGGTCCTTGTTGACGACCTCGACGTTCGCGTTGCCCTGGATGTCCTTGGCGGTGACCGTGCCTTCCTTGCTGACCTGGAGGTAAACCGTCTCCGGGCCGTTGGAGAAGAGCTTCACGCGGAGCTTCTTGAGGTTCAGGAGGATGTTCATGACATCTTCCTTCACGCCCGGGAGAGCCTGGTACTCGTGCGTGGCCTTGTCGATGCGGACCGCGGTGACCGCGGCGCCCTCGAGCGAGGACAGGAGAACGCGGCGCAGCGCGTTGCCGACCGTGTGTCCGTAGCCGCGCTCGTACGGCTCGGCGACGAACTTCGCGTAGCTCTCCGACATCGACTTCTCGTCGACGGAAAGCTTCTGCGGCAGGATCAGTTCTTTGTAGGCCATGGTATTCGTTTCTCCGGGGTACTGGTCGGGATCAGCGAGAGTAGTACTCGATGATCAGCTGGTCGTTGATGGGGAAGGAAGTCTCGCCGCGCTCCGGGATGCGGAGCACCTTGGCGGACAGCTCGCCCTCGTTGAACTCGAGGAACGCGGGGCGGTTGTTGAGCTTCTTGGACGTCTCGAGGCTCAGCTTGACGCCCACGTTCTCCTTGAGCTTGACCGGCAGCGACACGACGTCGCCGGCCTTCACGGGGTACGAGGGAATGTCGACGACCTTGCCGCCGACGCGGACGTGGCCGTGCATGACGAGCTGGCGCGCCGTCTTGATCGACGTCGCGACGCCCATGCGGCGCACGATGTTGTCGAGACGAAGCTCGAGTCCGCGCAGCAGGGCCGCGCCGGACTCCTCGCGGGCGCCCGAGGCCTTGGACACGGCGGCCTCGAACGGGCGCTCGTTCATCTGGATCATGCGGCGAAGCTTCTGCTTCTCGCGCAGGCGGATCGAGAAGGCGGACGGCTTGCCGCGCTGCGGCTTCGCCATGCCGGGGATGCCGGGCTTCTTCTCGAGGACGCACTTCGTGTAGCACTTGTCGCCCTTCAAGAAGAGCTTCTGCTGCTCACGGCGGCACAGCTTGCAGACGGCGTCGGTATAACGGGCCATAAAACTAGACTCTCCTCGCTTTCGGCGGGCGGCAGCCGTTGTGCGGCATCGGCGTGACGTCCTTAAGGCTGATGACCATCAAACCGGCGGAACCCAACGAGCGGACCGCGGTCTCGCGGCCCGGGCCGGGGCCCTTGATGAACACGGCGACCTGCTTGACGCCGAGCTGGACCGCCTTGTCGGCGACCTTCTTGGCGGTGACGCCGGCGGCGAAGGGCGTGCCCTTCTTCGTGCCGCGGAAGCCGGAACCGCCGGCCGTCGCCCACACGAGCACGTCGCCGCGATCGTCGGTCAGAGTCACGATCGTGTTGTTGAAGGAGCACTGGATGTGGACCTTCGCGAAGGTCAGCGACTTCCAGGCCTTCTTGCGGGGCGCGGCCGAAGGAGCCGCCTTCGGAGCCGCCGCGGGGGTCGTCTTTTCGTCAGCCATATTCATCTTCTCCCTAAATCCTTAAGCCTTGCCCGTCGGCGACGCGGCCTTGCCGACGCCGACCGTCTTGCGGCGGCCGCGGCGCGTGCGCGCGTTGGTCTTCGTCCGCTGTCCGCGGCACGGCAGGTTGCGGCGATGGCGGTGGCCGCGGAACGAGCCGATCTCGGTGAGGCGCGAGAGGTTCGCCGTGACTTCGCGGCGCAGCTCGCCCTCGACCTTGAAATCCTTGGTCAGAAGGGTGTTGATCAGACCGACTTCCTCTTCGGTCAGATCCTTGACCCGGGTATCGGGCTTGATCGTCGGGAGCTTCGCGAGGACTTCCTTGGAGCGGGTCTCGCCCACGCCGTAGAGGTACTGCAGCGCCACGTCGATACGCTTGTTCTTGGGAAGGTCGACTCCAGCCACACGCGCCATACTTGTATTCTCCTGGTATTCTTACCGAAAAATCTTTATTAGCCCTGCCGCTGCTTGTGCTTCGGGTTCGAGCACAGGACGCGGATGACTCCGTTTCTCTTCACGATCTTGCACTTCTGGCAAATCGGCTTAACGCTCGCGCGAACTTTCATGTGATTACTCCCGGTAAGTGATGCGGCCGCGCGTCAGGTCGTAAGGGGACAGCTCGATGCGGACCTTGTCGCCCGGCAAAATCTTGATGTAGTGCATGCGCATTTTCCCCGAGATGTGGGCCAAGACGACCTTGCCCGGCGCGATCTCGACGCGGAACATCGCGTTCGGGAGCGCCTCGAGGATGCTTCCTTCCACTTCGATCTTCTCTTCTTTGGTCATGCTCAAATCTTTAGTTTCCCGACGGCAAGGTCAGGATTTCGAAGCCGTTCTCCGTCACGGCCACCGTGTGCTCGAAGTGGGCGGACAGCTTGCCGTCCTTCGTCACGGCGGTCCAGCCGTCGCCGAGCGTCGCGACCTCGGGGCCGCCCGCGTTGACCATCGGCTCGATGGCGATCGTCATGCCGGCCTTGAGGCGCTGGCCCGAGCCCGGCTTGCCGTAGTTCGGAACGGGCGGCTCCTCGTGGAGCGCGCGGCCGATGCCGTGGCCGACGAACTCGCGCACGACGGTGTAGCCCGCGGCCTCGGCGTGCTTCTGCACCGCCGAGCCGACGTCGCCGACGCGCGCGCCGGCCTTCACGGCCTCGATGCCCTTCATCAGGGACTCGCGCGTGACGTCGATGAGGCGCTGCGCCTCGGGCGTGATGGCGCCCACGCCGACGGTGCGGGCGGAATCGGCGAACCAGCCGTCGATGACGCAGCCGAAGTCGAGGCCGACGATGTCGCCGGCCTTGAGGGCGCGCTTGTCCGACGGGATGCCGTGCACGACTTCGGAGTTGATCGAGACGCAGATCACGCCGGGGAAGCCGTGGTAGTTGAGGAACGCGGGCTTGGCGCCGCGCTTCTCGAGCTCGGCGCGAGCGATGCGGTCGATCTCGCCGGTCGTCATGCCGGGCTTGACCGCCTTCGCGAGCAGGTCGAGGATGTCGGCGACGACGGCGCCGGCCCGGCGCATGATCGCCAGTTCCTCGCGGCTCTTGACTTCGACGGTCTTCTGCATGAGCATGGTCAGCGGGCGGCCTTCGCGGAGTCGATGACGGCGCTGAGCGCGGCCTCGACCTTGTCGGGCGACTGGGCGGCGTCGACCTCGACGAGATTCGCCTCGGAGCGGTAGTAGGCGACGAGCGGCTGCGTGAGGTCCTCGAAGACCATCAGGCGCTTCGCGGCGGTCGCCTCGGTGTCGTCCTCGCGCTGCACGACCTTGCCCGAGCACTTGTCGCAGACGCCGTCGACGGTCGTCGGGCGCGACATGACGTTGTAGACCTCGCCGCAGCCGGCGCAGATGCGGCGCGAGCTCATGCGGCGGATGGCCTCGTCCTTCGGGAGCGTGAGGTTCACGACGAGATCGATGTTGGCGTTGACGCGCTTGAGCATCTCGGCCAGGCCGGTCGCCTGGTCCACGGTGCGAGGGAAGCCGTCGAGCAGGTAGTTCCGGCCCGGCTCGATCTTGCCCGCGACCATCTCGACGACGACGGCGTCGGGGACGAGCTTGCCGGACTTCACGTAGTCCTGCGCCTTGACGCCGAGCGCGGTCTTCTCCGCGATCTCGGCGCGGAAGATGTCGCCGGTCGCGAGGTGGACGAAGCCGTACTTATCGGCCAGGCGCTTGCACTGCGTGCCCTTGCCGGAGCCCGGGGAGCCGAGCAGGATGACGATCATCGGGCGGCTCCCTGTCCGACGTTGAACCAGCGGCCCTGGATGCGGCCCTTCTTGAGGAAGCCCTCGTAGTGGCGCATGATCAGGTGCGCCTCGAGCTGGCCCATCGTGTCGAGCGCGACGCCGACCGCGATGAGCAGGGAGGTGCCGCCGAAGAAGAACGGGACGCTGAACTCGCGCTTCATCACGTCGGGCATGATCGCGATCGCCGCGACGAACAGCGCGCCGCCGAGGGTGATGCGCTCGAGGATCCACTCGATGTGCTTCGCCGTCGGCTCGCCGGGGCGGATGCCGGGAATGAAGCCGCCGGACTTCTTCATGTTCTCGGCGAGGTCGACCGGGTTGATCGAGACCGAGTTGTAGAAGTAGCAGAAGAAGATGATGAGGCCCGCGTAGATCGCGTCGTACCAGTAGCTGCCGCCCTGGAACCACTGCATCACGTTCTGAGCCCACGGCTGATCGGGCGCGAACGTCACGATCGTGACGGGCACCGAGAGGAGCGAGAGCGCGAAGATGACGGCGATGACGCCGCTCTGGTCGACCTTGAGCGGGAGGTAGCTCTGGGAGCCGCCGTACATCTTGCGGCCGACCATGCGCTTGGCGTATTGGACGGGAATCTTGCGCTGGGCCGTCTCGACCCAGACGACGATCACGATGACGGCAGCGAGCGCGGCGACGATCGCGAGCGCGGCGAAGAGGTTGATTTCCTCGAGGCGGACGAGCTCGAAGAGGCTGTACGCGGCGGCCGGGATGCTCTCGACGATGCCGGTGAAGATGAGCAGCGAGACGCCGTTGCCGATGCCCTGCTCGGTCATCTGCTCGCCGAGCCACATGACGAAGATCGTGCCCGCGGTCATCGTGAGGACGGTGACGCAGTAGAACGTCCACGAGGGATCGATCACGGTCGGCAGGCCGCCCGGGGCGTCCATCTTGGTGATCGCGATCGTCAGGCCGAAGCTCTGGAAGACCGCGAGGAAGAGGGTGAGGTAGCGCGTGTAGTTGTTGAGCTTGCGGCGGCCGAGCTCGCCTTCCTTGGCGAGGCGGTCGAGGAACGGCAGGACGTGCGCGCCCTGCCGCAGGCTCATGATGATCGACGCGTTGATGTACGGAACGACGCCCATCGAGAAGATGGAGAACCGGCCGAGCGCGCCGCCGGAGAACGTGTTGAGGAAGCCGAGCAGGCTCGACTGCTGAGCCGCGAAGATCGCGCGGATGGCCTCGCCGTTGACTCCCGGGATCGGGATCGAGGCGCCGATACGGAACACCGCGATCGCGCCCAGAGTGAACAGGACGCGCTTGCGGAGCTCGGGTACCTCGAAGATGTCGGCGAGACCGCGCATCGTCAGGCGGCCTTCACGACGTCGGCCTTGCCGCCGGCCTTCTCGATCTTGGCCTTCGCGGACGCGGAGAACGCGTTCGCGGTGACCTTGATCGCGCGCTTGAGCTCGCCGTCGCCGAGGATCTTGACGGGGCGGCGGCCCTTGATGAGATTGTGGATGCGCAGGTCCTCGAGGCTGATCTCGGCCTTGTTCTTGAAGACGGCCTCGAGCTTCTCGAGAGCGATGAGCTGGTAGGTGACCTTGAACTGGCCGTTGGTGAAGCCGCGCTTCGGGATGCGGCGCAGGAGCGGAGTCTGACCGCCCTCGAAGCCGACGAGCTTGCCGTCGCCCGAGCGCGAGCGCTGACCCTTCTGACCGCGCGTCGCGGTCTGGCCGGTGCCGGAGCCCTCGCCCATACCGAGGCGGATCGGGCGGCGGCGCGAGCCCGGGACGGGCTGGAGGTTCGCGAGAGTGACGACGACGGGAGCGGCGGCGGCGGTCTTCTTCTTGGCGGTCATTGTGTTTTACTTCCCGCGGAGCTTGATGATGTCTTCCTTCGTGCGAAGGAGCTTGAGGGCCTCGAACGTCGCGCCGACCATGTTGAAGGCGTTCGACGAGCCGAGGCTCTTGGTGAGGATGTTCTTGATGCCCGCGGCCTCGAGGACCGCGCGCACGC
>CAYVFO010000053.1:7137-11847 GCA_964450975.1 uncultured Elusimicrobia bacterium
TCGCCGGCTTCATCCAAACCTTGCCGGACGCGAACTTAGCGGAGATCTCGTGAGGGATGGTGCCCTCGGGAACGATCGGGAACTTGATGAGGTTCTTGCGCGCGTGGGCGTTGCCCTTGAGGATCGCGGCCTGAACGTCCTTGGCCTTGCCGAGGCCGAAGCCGACCTGGCCGGCGGCGTCGCCGACGACGACGAGAGCCGAGAACGAGAAGCGCTTGCCGCCCTTGACGACCTTGGCGACGCGGTTGATCGTGACGACGGCCTCCTTGAAGCCGCCCTCCTCGCGCGGGTTGTCCCGGCGACGCGGGCCGCGAGGTCCGCGGCGATCGCCGCCCTGACCGCGCTCTCCGCCGCGCTCGGGGCGTTCCGTCGCCGCGGGCACGACAGGCTGGGTGGGAACCGTCGACGTCGTTTCGGTGCTCATCTCAAAATCTCCGTTAGAACTCGAGTCCGCCGGCGCGCGCCGCGTCGGCGAGAGCCTTGATGCGGCCGTGGTAGACGTACGCGCCGCGGTCGAACATGACCTTCGTGACGCCGGCCTTCTTGGCCTTCGCCGCGATGATCTCGCCGACCTTCTTCGCCGCGTCGAGGCTCTGGCTGGACTTGAGCTTCTCGCGCAGGTCCTTGTCGAGAGACGAAGCGGAAGCCAAGGTGACGCCCTTCGCGT
Source organism: uncultured Elusimicrobia bacterium (assembly GCA_964450975.1). Classification (GTDB taxonomy): domain Bacteria; phylum Elusimicrobiota; class Elusimicrobia; order UBA1565; family UBA9628; genus GWA2-66-18. The sequence continues at coordinate 7,805 of CAYVFO010000053.1, forward strand.
CGTCGATGACCTGCGCGTAGATGTACTTGAGGCTGCGGTGCACCGTCAGGCGCGGGCGCTCTCCGCGATGGAGGAAAAGGCGCTTGCGCGTCGCGTTCTTGCGGTGCTCGTAGCGGATCCACTTGTTCTTCATTTACTTCTTGCCTCCCGCTCCGGCGCCGGCGCCGGCGGCGGTCTTGCCCGCCTTCTTGCGGACGTACTCGCCCTGATAGCGAATGCCCGTCCCCTTATAAGGCTCGGGCTTGCGCAGCTCGCGGATGTCGGCGGCGACGGCGCCGACGAGGTCCTTGCTGACGCCCGAGACGGTGATCACGGTCTTCTTCGCGTCGAGCGTCACGGTGACGCCCTTCGGCGCTTCGTAGACGACCGGGTGCGACTTGCCGAGCGCGAGCGTGAGCTTCTGACCGGCGACTTCGCCGCGGAAGCCGAGGCCGTGGATCTCGAGGATCTTCGAGTATCCGGCGGCGACGCCGTGCACGAGATTGTTGAGGCGGGCGCGCGTCATGCCCCAGATGGCGGAGGCGTCGCGAGCGACCGAGGGATCGGCGGACAGGATGACGGCTCCGTCCTTGATCTCGGCCTTCACGTACGGATGCATCGTCTCCTTGAGCTCCCCCTTGGGACCCTTGGCGACGACGTTCGAGCCTTCCAGCTTGACCTGGACGCCCTGCGGGATGACGACGGGCTGCTTACCGATTCGGGACATGTTCGTTTACCAGACCTGGCAGAGAATTTCGCCGCCGACCTTCTTTTCCTTGGCCATCGCGTCGGTCATGACGCCCTGGGAGGTCGACAGGATGGTGACGGCGAAGCCGCCGCGCGAGCGGGGCACGTCGTCGTAGCCGCGGTACACGCGCAGGCCGGGCTTCGACACGCGCTTGATGCCGCGGATGACGGCTTCCTTCGTCGGGGAGTACTTGAGGAACACACGGATCGTGCCGCGCTTGTTCGTCCCGTTGAAGAGCGTCTTGAAGTTGGCGATGAAGCCCTCTTCTTTGAGGACGCGGACGACCTCCATCTTCAGCTTGGACAGCGGAACGTCGACGCGGTCCTTCTGACGGACGTTGGAGTTGCGGATGCGAGTGAGCAGGTCGGAAATGGGATCCATGATTATTTTACCAGGACGACTTCTTGATGCCCGGGAGTAGGCCGTTGTGGGCCATCTTCCGGAAGCACATGCGGCAGAGGCCGAAATCGCGGTAGAACGCGCGAGGGCGGCCGCAGATCTGGCAGCGGTTGCGGTGACGAGTCGAGAATTTCGGCGCCTTGACCATCTTGGCGCGCCAGGCGGTAGTAGCCATGATTAGTTGTTCCCCTTCTTGTCGGCGCTGCGGAACGGCATGCCGAGCTCCTTAAGCAGCTCGAAGCTCAGGTCGTCCTTTCCGCCGTCGATCACGAACGAGATGTTCATGCCGCGCTGGTGCGGGACGCGCTCGGCCTTGATCTCCGGGAAGATCAGCTGCTCTTTGAGGCCGAGATTGAAGTTGCCGGAGCCGTCGAAGCCCTTGGGCTCGATGCCGCGGAAGTCGCGGATGCGCGGGATCGAGACCGTGATGAGACGGTCCAGGAACTCCCACATGCGGTCGCCGCGAAGCGTGACGCGGACGGCGATCGGCATGCCCTGGCGCAGCTTGAAGTTCGAGATCGACTTCGTCGCCTTGCGGACCTGCGGCCACTGGCCGGTGATGAGCGCGAGCTCCTCGCGGGCCGAGTCGAGCGCCTGTACGTTGTCGCGCGCCTGAGAGACGCCGACGTTGACGACGATCTTCTTGAGGCGCGGGGCCTGGTGCTCGTTGGAGAAGCCGCGCTTCTCCATGATCGCGGGGACCACGGTCTCGAGGTAGTGCGTCTTGAGGCGGGGAACGGGGTGCTCCGCCTCGCGGCCCTCGGCGTTCAGCTCGAACGCGGGACCGGCCTTGGACGCGGCCTGCTTCTCGAGGCCGGCCTTCTTCGCGGCCTGGGCGGCCTTGTGCGCCGCCGCTTTCGCCTTCTCGTCTACAGTCTTCTCAGCCATGATATCTTCTCTTTTACTCGATGACGGCGCCGGACTTCACGGCGACGCGGGACTTGTCGCCGTTGGCGGCGAGCTTGACGCGCGAGCGCGTCGGCTTGTTCGTCTTGGGGTCGACGAGCATCACGTTGCAGAGGGGAATGGACGCCTCCATCTTCGAGATGCCGCCGGGATCGGTCTGGGTCGGCTTCTTGTGCTTCGTCACGATGTTGACTTTGGAAATCAGCACGCGGGGCTGCGTCCAGGCGTCGCCGGCGATCAGCTCGAGCACTTCCCCGACCTTGCCCTTCTCGCGACCGGAGATGACGACGACCTTGTCCTTCTTCTTGATCTTGAGCTTCATGAACTTACACGACCTCCGGAGCGAGCGAGACGATCTTCAAAAATTCCTTGTCGCGGAGCTCGCGAGCGACGGGCCCGAACACGCGGGTGCCCTTCGGCTCGTTCTTGTCGTCGACGAGGCAGGCGGCGTTGTCGTCGAAGGCGACGTAGGAGCCGTCGGGGCGGCGCAGGTTGCGCTTGACGCGCACCACGACCGCCTTGACGACCGTTCCCTTCTTGACCGCGCCGTTAGGCAGGGCGTCGATCACCGAGCAGACGATGATGTCGCCGAGCGAGGCGTACTTGCGATAGGAGCCGCCCATGACGTGGAAGCACTGCAGGCGGCGCGCGCCGGAGTTGTCGGCGACGTTGAGCATCGTGCGAAGCTGGATCATTTACTTGGCCTCCGCCAGGCCCTTCGGGGCGGCCTTGACGACGCGAACGATGCGCCAGCGCTTGAGCTTCGAGAGCGGGCGGGTGCTGACGATCTCGACGAGATCGCCCTCTTTCGCCTGGTTGTTCTCGTCGTGAGCGTGGAACTTCTTGGACTTCTTCATGACCTTCTCGTAGAAGGGGTGCTTCACGGTGCGCTGAACGCGCACGGTGCGGGTCTTGTCCATCTTGTCGGACACGACGATTCCTTCGAGAGTCTTGCGGAGGCCGCGCTCGGCGGTCTCGGCGGCGGCGGTGGGAGCGGTCTTCGTCACTTCGCGGCCTCCTTGCGGGAGATGTAGGTCTTGAGGCGCGCGATCTCGCGGCGGAGGTGGCGCAGCTCCATGGGGTTCTTGAGCGGCGCGACCTGATGCTGGAACGTCAGCTTGGCGCGCTGCTCGAGGGCCTTCTTGAGCTCGGTCTTGAGCTCGGCGACGGCGAGGTTTCCCTTGTCCGCCGGCTGAGTCTTCGTCTTCTTGTCGGCCATATATTTAGATGTGCTCGCGGGCGATGAACTTGGTGAGGATCGGCAGCTTGTAGGCCGCCATCTTGAGGGCCTTCTTGGCCTCGTCGATCGTCAGGCCTTCGACCTCGAAGAGGACGCGGCCCGGCCGCACGACGGCGGCCCAATGATCCGGAGCTCCCTTACCCTTACCCATGCGGGTCTCGGCGGGGTGCTTGGTGACGGCCTTGTCCGGGAACACGCGGACCCAGAGCTTGCCGCCCTTCTTCATGTGCCGGCTGATCGAGACGCGGGAGGCCTCGATCTGGCGGGCGGTGACCCACTTCGGCTCGAGGGCCTTGAGGCCGAACTCGCCGAAAGCGATGGCGACGCCGCGCTTGGCCGGACCCTTGATGCGCGGGTGGCTGTGGGGCTTGCGGTACTTGACGCGCTTGGGCATCAACATGTTAGCGGGCCCCCTCGGGAGCGACGGGCGGCGCGTCGCCGGACTCGACCGCGACGGCGGCGGCCACGAGCGCCTGCTCCTTCTTGGCCATCTGCTGCAGCTCCTTCATGCTGCGCACGAAGTGCTGCTTCTTGAAGATCCAAACCTTGACGCCGATGAGGCCGGCGGACGTCATCGCCTCGGCCGTCCCGTAGTCGACGTCGGCGGCGAAGGTGTGCAGGGGCACGCGGCCCTCGCGCTGCCACTCGCGGCGCGAGATCTCGGCGCCGTTGATGCGGCCGGACACCATGACCTTGATGCCGAGGGCGCCCGACTGGATCGTGCGCTCCATCGCGCGGCGCATGGCGCGGCGATGCGCGATGGAGCGCACG
>CAYVFO010000053.1:11857-13008 GCA_964450975.1 uncultured Elusimicrobia bacterium
GGTCATCGCCTCGACGTTCTTGCGCAGGGCCTCGATGTCGGCGCCCTTCTTGCCGATCACGACGCCGGGGCGCGCGGTGTGGATGTTGACGCGCAGGTACGAGCCCGCGCGCTCGATGCCGACCCAGCTGACGGCCGCGGCCTTGAAGGCGGTGCGGACGAGCGAGCGGATCTTGAAGTCCTCGCCGATGAGGGCGGGAGCGTCCTTCGTGGAGAACCACTTGGACTGCCAGTCGTGAATGTAGCCGAGCCGCAGAGCGTTCGGATTGATCTTATTGCCCATAGTCTTCTTACTTCCTCTTGCCGGCGACGCGCTCGTCGGAGACGATGACGGTCAGGTGGCAGACCTTGCGCTTGAACGTGTAGGCCCGGCCCTGCGGGGCGGGCAGCATGCGCTTCATGTGTCCCATCGGGCCCATCGTGGACCACGCGGACTTGATGTAGACCTTCGTCGGGTCCACGGGGCGGCCGTCCTTGGCCGCCTGGTTGACGAGATTCGCGGCCGCGGAGCGGACGGTCTTCTCGATCATGACCGAGCAGATGCGCGGGAGCATCGGGAGGATGCGCTCGGCCTCGAAAACGGTCTTGCCGCGGATCTCCTTGAGAACCTGGCCGACCTTGCGCGTTCCGTAGCGCTGGAACCGAGCGTGAGCAGTAGCTTCCATGATCTTTCTCTCTATCTCTTAGGTGCTTAGGTCTTCGCGTCGGCTTCCTTGTGGGTGCCGCCGTGCGCCTTGAAGAAGCGCGTGAAGGAGAACTCGCCGAGCTTGTGGCCGACCATCTGCTCGGTCACGTAAACCGGGAGGAACTTGCGGCCGTTGTGCACGGAGAACGTGTGGCCGAGGAACTCGGGAGTGATCGTGCACTGGCGGGACCAGGTCTTGATCGGCTTCTTCTCGCCGGCGGCGTTCATCTTCTGGACCTTCTTGAGCAGCTTCGGCTCGACGAAGGGTCCCTTCTTGGTGGATCGGCTCATCTCATTATCCTCTTAGCTGGCCTGCTGGCGGCGGCGATCGGACACGATCATCCAGCCCCAGACCTTCTTCTTGTTGCGCGTCTTGAAGCCCTTAGCGAGCTGGTTCCAAGGAGAGCGCGGGTGATTGTTTCCCTTCGACTTGCCGCGGCCGCCGCCGAGAGGGTGGTCGGTCGCGT
>CAYVFO010000053.1:13018-14699 GCA_964450975.1 uncultured Elusimicrobia bacterium
GGTGGCGGTTGCGGCCGGCCTTGCCGAGCGTGATCGTGTTGTGCTCGGTGTTGCCGACCTGGCCGATCGTCGCGTAGCAGGTATCCGGCACCATGCGGACCTCGCCGGAGGGCATCTTGATCTGGCAGTAGCCGCCGTCCTTGCCCATGATTTGAGCCTGGGAGCCGGCCGAGCGCATCATCTGCGCGCCCTTGCCGGGGTTGAGCTCGACGCAGTGGACGAACGTACCGTCGGGAATCTTGATGAGGGGCAGCGCGTTGCCGAGCTTGATCTCGGACTCCGGGCCGCTCATGACCGTGTCGCCGACGTTGAGGCCGACGGGCTGCACGATGTAGCGCTTCTCGCCGTCCGCGTAGTTGACGAGGCAGATGCGGGCCGAGCGGTTCGGATCGTACTCGATCGTCGCGATCTTGCCGGGGACGCCGATCTTGTCGTGGCGCTTGAAGTCGATGACGCGCAGAGCGCGCTTGTGGCCGCCGCCCTGGTGGCGGACCATGATCATGCCGGTGTTGTTGCGGCCGCCGGTCTTCTTGAGCTTCTTGACGAGGCTCTTCTCGGGGGTCTTCGTCGTGATGTCGGAGTAGTCCTGCGAGGACATTCCGCGGCGCGACGGCGTGTACGGCTTATAAACTTTGATGGGCATATTTTTCTCTTTAGGCGGCCGGCGCGGCGAAGTCGATCTTCTGGCCCTTGGCGACGGTCACGATCGCCTTCTTCCAGTCGGGGCGCATCCCGCCGCCCTTGCCGAAGCGGCGGTACTTGCCGGGAACGACCATCGTGCGGATCTTCTCGACTTCGACCTTGAACAAGGTCTCGACGGCGAGCTTGATGTCGGTCTTCGACGCGTCGATCGACGCCTCGAAGAGATACTGATTGTGCTTCTCCTGATTGCCGGTGCCGCGCTCCGTGAGGAGGGGCCGGACCAGGATTCCCGTGAGATTCTTGTCGGACATCGTCGTTTCCTCTAGTTCCAGCGAGCGCCGAGCTTCTCGAGCGCGGGCTGCGTGATCACGAGCTTCTTGCAGTAAAGAACCTCGTAGGCGTTGATGTCGGCCGCGAGGCGGACAGCGACGTTCTGGATGTTGCGGCTGGCGCGCGCGATCGCCGCGTTCGGGGCGTCGAGCACGATGAGGGTCTTGCCCTCGCAGCCGAGCTTCGCCAAGGCGGCCGCCATCACCTTCGTCTTGGCCTCCTTGATGGAGAAATCCTTCATGCAGATGAGGCCGCCGTCCTGCGCGCGGGCCGAGAGGGCCTGAGCGAGGGCGAGACGGGCCTTCTGCTTCGGGTAGTCGAGGCGCGAGCCGCGGCCCATGCGGGGGCCGTGGATGATCGCGCCGTGGCGCCAGAGACCGGAGCGGATGGAGCCGGCGCGAGCGCGGCCCGTGTGCTTCTGCTTCCAGGGCTTGCGGCCGCCGCCGGAGATGTCCGTGCGGTTCTTGACGTTCGAGGTCCACGCGCGCTGGTTGGCGAGGTAGACCGTGACGAACTCATGCAGGAAGCGGCGCGAGGGCTTGTGGCCGAAGATGTTCTCCGGCAGAGCCACCGTTCCCGTCTCCTTCCCGTCGGCGTCGATGATCTTGGCATCCATGGGAATTCCTTACTTCTTCGCGCCGGGCTTCGGCGCGGCCTTGATGATGTTACCCATCTTGTCCTTCTTGATGGTCTGCACCTTGATCTCGGT
>CAYVFO010000053.1:14709-16246 GCA_964450975.1 uncultured Elusimicrobia bacterium
CGCGCGGCCGGTGTGCTTCTGCTTCCACGGCTTCTTGCCGCCGCCCGACACCTCGGACCGACCCTTCGTGTGGGCCGAGTACTGGCGCTGGTTGGCGAGGTACACCGTGACGAACTCGTGGAGGAACTGGCGGGACGGCTTGTGTCCGAAGATACCCTCGGGCAGCTCCGCCTTTCCGATTTCCTTACCGTTGACGTCGAGAACCTTGGCTTCCATTGAAATGCTCTCCCGGCCTTACTTCTTCGCGCCGGGCTTGGCGGCCGGCTTGATGATGTTACCCATCTTGTCCTTCTTGATGGTCTGCACCTTGATCTCGGTGCGCTGCTTCTTGTTCTTGATGGTCTCAGAGATGATCACGAGACCGCCGCGCGGGCCGGGGACGGCGCCGTTCACGTAGATCAGGTTCTCGGCGGCGTCGATCTGGACGACTTCGATCTTGATCGTCGAGAGGACGGTGTCGCCGAGGTGGCCGGCCATGCGCTGGCCCGGCATGACGCGGCCGAGCGAGCGGCGCGAGGCCAGCGAGCCCGGGGAGCGCTGCTTGTCGGAGGCGCCGTGCGACGCGGGGAGACCGCGGAAGTTGTGGCGCTTCATGACGCCGGCGAAGCCCTTGCCCTTGGTCACGCCCTGGACGTCGACGTAGTCGCCGGCCTTGAACTGGCCGTCGAGGGTGACGGTCTGGCCGGCCTCGAAGCCCTTGACGTCCGCGACGCGGATCTCGCGCACGTAGCGCTGGGGCTTGGAGCCGGCGGCCTTGAACTGGCCGAGCTCGGCCTTCGAGAACGCCTTCTCCTTCTGCTCGCCGAAGCCGAGCTGGACGGCGTTGTAGCCGTCCTTGGAGTCGGCCGACTTGACGCGAAGAACGGGGCACGGCCCCGCCTTGACGATCGTCACGTCGTAGTAGTTCTTGTCCTTCGGGTGGAAGATCTGGGTCATCCCGATCTTCTCGCCCAAAATAGTGCGCAGAGTGCCGGGAGCCGTCTTGGCCCCGGTCTCAACCTTCGCTTCGGTCTGCTGCTCGCTCATAATCCTCTTCCCTAATAACGCCTAAATAGACAAAACGGCACCGCCCAGTGGAACCACCCGGAAAGGGACGGTACCGCTACAAGCTCTGTTAGAGCTTGATTTCGACGTCGACGCCAGCCGGAAGATCGAGCTTCATCAGCTCGTCCACCGTCTTGGAAGTCGTCGAGTTCAGCTCGATGAGGCGCTTGTGAACGCGCATCTCGAACTGCTCACGGGACTTTTTGTCGACGTGCGGAGACCGCAGCACGGTGTACTTCTTGATGTGCGTCGGCAACAAGATGGGACCGGAAACGACGGCGCCCGTTCGCTGGGCCGTTTCGACGATCTTGCCGACGCTGGCGTCGAGGACGCGGTGGTCGTAAGCGCGAAGACGGATGCGGATTCTCTGCTGCGGATTGTTGGTCTCAGCCATATTATACCTTACTTTTGGATCGATTTAACGCGTAATTTTAGGCGATGATGTCGGCGACGACGCCGGCGCCGACCGTATGGCCGCCTTCGCGAACGGCGA
>CAYVFO010000054.1:0-13078 GCA_964450975.1 uncultured Elusimicrobia bacterium
GTCCGGCGCCGCCGGGCACGTCGGCGTAGAGGCGCGTCACGCGGTTCTTCTGGCGTAGGAGGATCTTCGGATTCCAGAGGCCTTCGACGCGCGGGACCGAGCGCGCCCACTTCGCCTTCTCCGGATGGAGCTTCGCGAACTCGAGCACGAACAGCTCCTGCGCGAGGTAGGCCTCGTGCTCGTCCTCGTGGCCGTAGAGGCGGCCCTTCTCGATCGCCGTCAGCGCGGACTTGAGCGCGAGCCGGCCCTGCAGGCGGTGCGTCGTCTCGTGCACGTACGTCGGCAGGTACATGATCGCGAGGCGCTCGAGGAGATCTCCGTCCGTCGCGAGGTCCTCGAACGTCTTGTTTTGGTCGCGCAGGAGGTAGTCGATGACGTCGGCGGGAAGCGCGAGCTTGTCGCCGTAGGCCTGGTAGGCGCCGTCGCTGCCGGCGGGGACGCCGCCGAGCTGGATGCGGCCGGCGGCCTTCTCGAGGAGCTTCTCCGCGGCGGTGCCCTTCGTCAGGCGCTTGAACTCCGCGTCGACCGCCTTGCCGAGCTTCGCGAGCGCCTTCGCCTGCTCCTTGTTCTTGGGATCGTGGACGAACTTGCGCTCGACCTTGGACGGGGGGAGGCCGAAATTCTTCTCGAGCAGGGCCTTCGCCTTGACCTCGTCGGTCCCGGCGAGCGCGGCGACGGCGTCCACCGCGGCGGAGTCGACGCCCGCCTGCGCGCGGAGCTCGGGGAGGCGCTTGGCGATGCGCTCCATCGCGAAGATGCGCTCGGACAGCATGGTCGCCTCGCCGTCTGTCAGGTACGGCCCGCCCTTGCGCGCGTACTCGCGCAGCTTGTCGAGGTGGCCCTGCGTGCCGGGCTCGTAGGCGCCTTCCGCGAGAATCTCATCGTTCCAGTACTTCGCGACCGAGGCCGCGCGCAGCGAGACCGGCATCAGCGCCCACTGCTCCTCGTCCATGCCCTGCGCGGCGACGCGCTCGCGCACGGCTGGAGGAAGGGTGCTCCAGGCGACGGAAGCCTTCTCGAGCTTCTTGACGTCCTTCTTGGAGCCGTACGCCGCGCGGTGCTTCGCGGGCAGGTCGGCGTCGCCCATCATCACCGGCATGGACTGGATCGCGATGATCTCGCGGCGGAGGAAGACCTCGCGGTGCGAGACGGGCAAGGAGTCGAGCTGCTGGATCTCATGGGCGCGCAGGAGGCTCGGCGTGTAGAGATCCGGATGGTTCAGCCGAAGATCGATGATCGCGTCGGGAGTCCCGAGCAGGTCGCCCGCGTAGGCGGGGTTGAGCGCGCCGAGCCCGGTCTGGATCGTCGCGTGGCTCGGGACGCGCGCGACGACCCCGGCCGAGGCGGCCGAGGCGAGGAGGAGCGCCAGCAGGGCCCGCAGCGGGGCCCCGAAAAGCCTCATGCGCACAGGTTAACCCCGGAAGGTTTCAGGAGACAGGGCCCTCCGGCCGCGAGGCCTGGGCCCGGGTCCTAGAGGAGGGTGGAGGCTAGTCGGCGCGCCATTCGCGCGACACGACCGTCGCCTTGGAGGCGTCCTTGAGGTCGATGTCGGCGACGACGTGATCGTTGCCGTACCAGCACATCTCCGGCCACACGTCGTAGGCGTAGTCGCAGCGCGCGGAGGCGGCGCCTTCCGTGTACTCGCAGGACCACTTGTGGAAGTCCTTGGTCCCGACCTTGAGGCCGATCTTCTTGATCGCGTCCTTGGAGACGGGGAACTTGTCGTTCCACTGCGTGGAGGTCGCGCGGATCACGGCCGGCGGGGCCTTCGAAGGCTCGGCGGCGGCGGTGAGGACGGGCGCCGGGACGGCGACCTTGGCCATGTCGGCGGCGGAGGGGCCGGCGAAGCGGCGCAGCTCCGAGAAGGCGTCGGCCTGGGCCGAGACGGCGACGACGACGGCGAGAAGGGCGAGGGGGGTTTTCATGAATCGATTCTCCCACAACTCGCGCCGCGGAGCGCGGGCCGATGGTCCCGGCCGCCCGCGGGCAAAGGGCCCGGGCCCGAATTGCTAGAATGGCCGTCGTGACGCGCTACCGAATCGTGCTCATCACCGCGCCGCGCCGACGCGCCGAGAGCCTCGCCAAGGGGCTCGTCGAGGCGCGGCTCGCCGCCTGCGTCAACGTCGTGCCCGGCGTCGTCTCGCATTACCGCTGGCAGGGGAGGCTCTGCCGCGACGCGGAGGCTCTGCTGATCGCCAAGACGACGGCCGCGCGCCTGCCCGCGCTCGAGCGCTGGGTGCGCGCGCATCACCCTTACACGGTGCCCGAGGTGCTCGCCCTGCCCGTCGCCGCGGGGTCGAAGACGTATCTCGGCTGGCTCGGAGAGCAGGTCCGGTGAGCAAGCCCGTCCATCCCGAGTTCAAGCCGCGGCTTTTGTCCGCGCGCGACGTCGTCCCCGGCGTGCGCCTGTTCCGCTTCGCGTCGTGGCCGGGCTTCTCGTTTCTGCCCGGCCAGTTCGTGATGCTCCATTTCGCCGACGACCCCAAGACGTGGCGCGCTTACTCGGTGTGCTCCGCGCCGCGCGACGGGAAGGAGTTCTTCGAGCTCGCGATCGGCATGGTCGGCCCGTTCTCCGACCGCCTCGGCGCGCTGACGCCGGGCGGAGAGCACGGGCTGGTCGCGCGAGGGCCGTTCGGCAAATGGACGTGGGACGGCTCCGGGCACGCCGTGATGATCTCCGGCGGCACCGGCATCACGCCGTTCCGCGCGATGGCTTTGCTCGGCAAGGGAAAGGCGACGCTGTGGTACTCCGCGAAGACCGGCACCGATCAGCTCTTCCGCGACGAGTACGACGCGTGGCGCGCCGCGGGCGTCGAAGTCAACGTCCGCTCGACCCGCGAAGGCGGCTCGCGGCTCGCCGCTTCGGAGATCGCCGCGGGAGATCGCCCGGAAAAGAGCTATTACATCTGCGGCCCCAAGGGGCTGGTGGAGGACATGCGCGGGGGCCTCGCCTCCGCGGGCATCGCGCCCGAGCGCATCCGCACGGAAAAATGGGGAGACTACACGGACTTGTTCTGACCGTCCTGCTCGCGGCGCCCGCCGCCGCGAAGCTGCCGCCTTCCATCGAGAAGGCGCTCGCGAAAGGCGAGTGGACCCCCGCGCGCGTCGAGAAGCTGATCGCGGCTCTGCCGAAGGCGGAGCTGCATCTCCACCTCGACGGCTCGCTCTCGCCCGAGACGATCGCGCGGCTCGCGGCGGAGCAGGACTACGCGCCGCTCAAAGGGAAGACCCCCGCGCAGATCGCCGAGCTCACCGTCGTCTCCGAGGCGCGTCCGTCGCTCGCGAAAGTTCTCGAGGCCTTCGGCGCCGTCTATCCGCTCCTCAAGCGCGCCGACGCCGTCGAGACGGCGGCGTACGAGATGACGAAGGCCGCCGCGAAGTCGAACGTGCGCTACCTCGAGGCCAGGTTCGCGCCCGAGCTGCAGGCCGCGCCCGGCTTCACGGCGAAGGACGCCCTCGACGCCGCTATCCGCGGCCTCGCGCGCGGCAAGGAGGAGTTCGGCGTGAAGTCCGGCGTGATCCTCTGCCTGCTGCGCCCCGACTCGCTCATGAGCGGCAAGGGCAACGCGTCCACGCTCGCGCTCGCTTTGGCCTATAAGAAGAAGGGCGTCGTCGGCATGGACCTGGCCGGCGACGAGAGCGCCGCCCCGCTCAAGCGCTACGCGCCGTGGCTGCAGCAGGCCAAGCGCGCCGGCCTCGGCGTGACGGTACACGCGGGCGAGGTGCCCGGCTCCGGCGACCTCGAGGTCGCGCTGCGGCTCGGCGCCGACCGCCTCGGCCACGCGACCTTGCTCGCCGAAAAGCCCGCCGTGCTGAAGGAAGTCCGCGCGCGCCGCATCCCCATCGAGGTCAATCTCACGTCGAACCGCCGCACCTCGGCCGTCCCGGACCTCAAGGCGCATCCCGCGAAGCAGTGGCGCGCGCTCGGCATCCCGCTCGCGGTCAGCACCGACGACCCCGGCGTGTTCGCGATCGACTTGAACGGCGAGTACCGCCTGCTCGTCTCCGAGCTCGGCTTCGGCCCGCGCGAGCTCGTCGAGACCGCGCTCGACTCCGCCGACGCGGCGTTCCTGCCGCGCGCGGAGCGCAAGGCTCTGCGCGCCGCGTTCGAGAAGGACGTCCTCGAGGCGCTCGAATGAAAGAGCCCCTGATCCTGGCGTCCGCGTCGCCCCGCCGCCGCGCGATCCTGCGCGCCGCGGGTCTGAGCTTCCGCGTCGATCCGTCCGACGTCGACGAGAACATCGCGGAGAGGAATCCGCGCCGCCTCGTCGTGAAGCTCGCGCGCCTCAAGGCGCTCGAGGTCGCGAAGCGCCATCCGGGCCGGCTCGTGCTCGGAGCCGACACGATCGTCGTCTGCAGAGGCGAGATCCTCGGCAAGCCGAAGGACCTCGCGGACGCGGTGCGCATGATCACGCTTCAGTCCGGCACGTGGCAGCGCGTCTACACGGGCACCGCCCTCGCGCGGGGCTGGCGCGTGTGGACGGACATCGCCGTCTCCAAGGTGAAGGCCCGGAAGCTCGACGCGGAGCGCCTCAAGCGCCTCGCGGGAAAGCACATGGACAAGGCGGGCGCCTACGCGGTGCAGGACAACAAGGATCCGCTCGTGGAGAGGATCGTCGGCGACCGCGACAACGTCGTCGGCCTGCCGATGCGCTCGGTCAGACGTCTTCTGGCTCGGGCGCGACGGGGATCGTGAAGTAGAAGCGGGCGCCCTTCGGCGCGGCGTCGCCGATGCCGATGGCGCCGCCGTGCTTGCTGACCACCTTGTCGCACAGCGCGAGCCCGAGCCCCACGTTTCCGACGTGGCGCTTGACGTCCTTCTGGAAGAACTTGAGGAAGACCTCCGCGCGCGCCTCGGGCGGGATGCCCGGGCCGGAGTCCGAGACCTCGACGAGCACCGAGCCGTTCTCGCGCCGCACGCCGATCGCGACGCGGCCGCCCTGCGGCGTGTGCTCCACGGCGTTGTAGACGAGGTTGTCGATGACGCGCCGCAGCAGCAGCGGATCGCCGAGGACGGGGGGGATCCCGCCTTTCGCGACGTCGAGCTCGATCTTCTGCTTGCGGTCGGCCGCGATGAGGCCGAAGTCCTTCGCGCAGGCGCGCGCCACCGTCGACAGCTCGACGAGCTCCTGGTTCGGCAGGCCCTGCGTCTCCTCGAGCTTCGCCAGCTGCAGCACGTCCTCGACCATGCGCTGCAGGCGCGCGGTGGACATCTCGAGGAGCTCGAAGGTGCGGTTGTGCTCGCGCTTGCCGGATTTGGTCGCCATGTCCGCGAGCAAGGTGATGCCCGAGCGGATGACGGTCATCGGCGTCTTGAGATCGTGAACGAGCATCGCGGAGAGCTCGCGCTTCTCGGCCTCGAGCGCGCGGCGGCGGCGCGTCTCGGCCTTGAGCGAGACGCCCATGCGGTTGAACGCCTTGATCAGGCGCGAGAGCTCGTCGCCGCCCTCGTCGCCTCCGAGGCGGCGGAAGCCCTGCGGATCGGCGGCCATCGCCTCGAGACGGCCGACGAGGCGTTCGATGCGCTCGCCCGCGAAGAGGCCGATGAGCCACGCGATCAGCGTGATCGCCAGAAACGAGGTGACGCCGGCCTGCACGCCGAGCGCGCCGATCTCGTCGAGGCGCTTCTCGAGCGCGTCCGTGCGGAAGCCGACCTGGACCACGCCCTTGCCGCGCGGCCCGAGGTCAACGGGCCCCTCGACCTCGTAGATGTGGTCGTCGACCTCGGAGATCGGGCGGCCGGGCCGCGGCTCTCGGTTCGTGAGGTTCGGATCGTCGGAGCGGCCGACGAGGCGCTTGCCCTTGCGGTCTCGCACGACGATCGTGGCGATGCGGGCCTGCACGACGAGATCCTCGAAGCGGCGTCCGAGCTCGGTGAGGCGGCCCTGGCGAGCCTCCGACTGCACGAGCGCGCGCACGGCGGTCAACGTGACGCCGCCCAACCGCTCGGCCTGGATATAGGCCTCCTGCCGGGAGGAGCGGACTCCGAGCAGGACCAGGCCTCCGGCGACGACGCCTCCCGAGAGGGCGAAGACGAGGGCGAGGCGGAGGGAGAGGCGCATTCGGGGACCTGGCCCATTCTATGAAATTCGGCTATACTGGGCGCGCACGATGACCCCCGCGCTTTGGGCCGTCCGCGCCGTCAATCTCGTTCTCGTGCTCGCCGCAGCGTGGCTCGCCGCCCGCGGACGCGCCGTCAGCGTCGCGATCCCCGCCGCCGTCGCCGCCCTCGTCTGCGGCCTGCAGGGCGCCGCCGTGTTCAGCGGCAAGCTCCAGGACGAGCGCCTGCGCCGCATGGCGACGGGCGCCGGCTGCCTCGCCGACGTCCTCGTCGTCGTGTGGATCGCGCAGTGGACGCAGGAATGGGCGGGCGCCGTGGATTTGGGCTCGCTCGCGCCCGCCTCGGTTCTCGCGCTCGAGTTCGGGCCGCTCGCCGGCGCCGTCGCTGCCGTCCTGCCCACCGCCTTCACCGCGCTCCTGATCATGACCATCGGCCAGGGCCCCGCCGCGCCCGGCGTGCCCGCCGCGCTCGCGCTGCGCGCGGGCCTGCTCGCGCTCGGTCCCGTCGCCGCCGGGCTCGCTTTGGGCCCCGCGCGCGCCGCGGCGGCCGCGTCCGCGCGCGCGACACTCGGCCGCCTCAGATCCGCTCAGGTCGGCGAGTACCTCTCGTTCGCCCTGTTCCAGCTGCGCGACTACGCGATCACAATCGCCTCGCTCTCGGAGGCCGTCGCGATCGCCCCGAAGGACGATCCGAAGTTCGGCGAGCGCGTCGAGCGCCTGCGCAAGGCGGCCTCCGAGCTCGGCTCGAAGCTCTCGCGCGTGCTGGGCGACCAGACCGCGCTGACGACCGCGCGCCCGACGGCCGCCGCGCCCATCGATCTCGCGCGCCTCGCCGGGGCGTGCATCGAGGAGTGCCGCGCGGCGTTCGCGCCCGACGGCGTGCAGGCCTCGCTCCACGTCGAGGGAGCCGTCCCGCCCGTGAAGTCGGACCGCCGCTCGGTCGAGCTCGCGCTGATGGCGGTGCTGCAGAACTCCTTCGAGGCGTGCGCCGCGCGCGGCGGCGGCGCCGTGACGGTGATCCTGCGCGCCGAGGGCCGCAACGCGGAGATCGAGATCGACGACGACGGCGGCGGCATCGGCGAGGCCGAGAAGACCGTCGTCTTCGAGCCGTTCCTGTCCGCGAAGCGCGCGAGCCACGGCCTCGGGCTCGGCCTGTCGATGTCGCGCCGGTTCATGGAACGCATCGGCGGCAGCCTGCGTCTCAAGAGCAAGGGCGGCTACACGGCGGCGCTGCTCGTCGTGCCCGTCGAGCGCGAGCTGCCGAACATCCGGCTCGAGGACTCGACGTGGGCCGGACGCCGCGACGCCTGAGGAGATCATGAGCGAACCCGAGAAGAAGCCCGAAGCGCCGCCGCCCCAGCCGCCGTCGCTCGGCGCTCTCTTCGAGGCGTCGCTCACGGCGCTCGTCAACGCGCCCGGCGTCTTCCACGGGCTCTCCGAGCGCCCCGCGCCCGGCGGCGGCGCCGTGTTCGCGCTCGCGCTCGCGTGGGGCGCCCTGTTCTTCGCGCTGAACCTCGTCAGCGTCTCGCTGTCGAACCCCGGCGCGCTGACCGCGGTCGAGCCTTGGAAGCTCGCGGCCGTCGGCGCCCTCGGCCTCGGCGTGTGGGCGTCGCTCTTCCTCCTCGGCGCGTCGATCCTCTACGGACTCGGCCGCGCGCTCGGAGCCGAGGGCGACTACGCGCGCGCGCTGCTCGTCGCGGCGATCGTGCTGGCGACGGCGCCGGTCCAGGCGCTCGCCAACTTCTTCCCGTCGGCGTGGATCGTCCCGACCGTGCTCGCGGCGTGGATGGCGGCGTGCGGGCTCGAGAAGCTGTTCAAGGCCAACGCGTGGGCCGCGCGCGGCGTCTGCGCCGTCTTCGCCGCGGGCGCTCTCGCGCTGCAGTACGGCGCCCGCTCCTTCGTCGAGCAGGCCGTCGCCGCGCGGCGCTTCGCGACCGACGCGGCGCAGGCGGCGAAGGCCGCCGACGCCTTCGGGTCGAACCTCGAGGGCATGCAGCAGCAGATGCTCGCGCTGCAGCAGGCGCAGCAGGACGCGATGAACCCGCAGCGTCCGGCCGCCGGCGGCTCGAGCCTCGACCTGCTGCGCGGTCCCGGCGGCGAGGCCGCGCCCGCGAGCGCGCAGGAAGCGCAGAAGCAGATGATCCGCCAGGCTATGGCCGGCGGCGAGGCGATGAACAAGAACATGATCGGCATGCTCGACTCGATCGCGCCGATGCTCGACAACCCGATGCTCACGAAGAACATGCCGCCCGAGCAGCAGAAGGACATGGCGGAGCTCCGCGGAATGATCGTCGGCCTCAAGGCGGACATCGCCTCCGGCCGGATCACCTCCGACGCCGAGCAGGCGCAGCGCATGGCGAAGGTGCAGAGCCTCGTGATGCGGATGATGACCGCGGCCGCCGCCATGCCGAAGCCCGGCCAGATGCCCGGCGCGCCCGGCGGGGCCCCTCCGTCGCCGGAGGGGAAGAAGTGACCATCGAGGGGAAGGTCGTCCTCATCACCGGCGCGGCCCGCCGCGTCGGCAAGGTCATCGCGCTCGCGTTCGCCGCGAAGGGCGCGCGAATCGCCGCGCACTACAACACCTCGGCCTCGGAGGCTCGCCGCACGCTCGACGGCGTGAAGTCGCTCTCGGGCGCCGACGCCGACCTCTTCCGCGCGAACCTCATGGACGCGCACGGCCCGCAGAAGCTGGCCGACGCCGTCGCGCGCCGCTTCGGCGCGATCGACGTGCTCGTCAACTCCGCCTCCATCTACGAGAAGACGCCGTTCGCGCTCGCGACCGCCGAGGACTGGGACCGGCACATGGCGGTCAACGCGCGCGCGCCGTTTCTGCTCGCGCAGGCCTGCGCGCCGTGGCTCAAGCGCTCCGAGGGCCTCATCATCAACATCGGCGACTGGGCCGCGCACCGGCCGTACGCCGACTACGGGCCGTACTGCGCGTCGAAGGCCGCCCTGCTCTGCGCGAACAAGGCGCTCGCCAAGGCGCTCGCGCCCGAGATCCGCGTCAACGCCGTCCTGCCCGGCCCGGTGCTCGCGCCGGAGGTCATGAGCGAGGCGGAGCGCAAGAAGGTGTCGGAGGCGACTTTGCTCAAGCGCCTCGGCACGCCGGAGGCCGTCGCGCGCGCGTGCGTGTACCTCGCGGAGGGCGCGGACTACTCGACGGGCGCCGAGCTCACCGTCGACGGCGGCCGGCTCATCGCCTGACGCGGCCGGACGGCCGATCCGTTGCTTGCCTGTCGGGCATGACCATCACCCCGTTCCCTCACACGTATCAGGTCGTCCTCGACGGCGGCGGCGACGAACGAGGCATGCTCAACGCCGGTCTGCGCGCGCCGATTCCCGTCGGGACGCCGCCCGAATTCGGCGGAGACGACCGCCGCTGGTCGCCGGAGCATCTCCTGCTCGGCGCCGCCTCGGCGTGCCTGATGGCGACCTTCGCCTCGGTGGCCGCGAAGTCCAAGCTCGCGGTGTCCGACTATCATTGCGAGGCGGAGGGGGTCCTCGACAAGACGGCCGAAGGGCTGCGATTCACGCGCATCGTCCTCAAGGTGACCGTCACCTCGGCCGAACCGGAGAAGGCGGCGCGGCTCATGGAGACCGCCAAGAAGTACTGCATCGTCTCGAACAGCCTCGCGCGGCCCGTGGAGGTCGACTGCGCCGTCCTCGCGGGCTGACCGGCTAGCGGCGCGCGCCGCGCTTGCGGTGCGCGCGGTAGTCGGACGAGACCTGGACCTCGGGCTTGGCGTTCTTGAAGCGGCCGCCCGAGACGAGCTTGTCCCACATCTTCGGGTCGCGCCACTCGGCCTTCACCGCGTCCGACCAGACGACCTTCTTGAGGTCGATCTCGCCCATGCCCGCGTCGTAGGCGTCCTGGCGGAAGCACTGCGCGTAGCCGGTCTCGGTCTCGTGCAGGATCACGGAGTGGACGCGCGCCGCGTCGTCGCCGTTGACGCGCTCGGTCTGATCGAGCAGCGCCTGCACGGCGACGAAGATGATGCGCGAGAGCTGCTCCGCCGTCGGGGAGAGGGGGAGCTGGACCCAGCGCTTGGAGTTCGACTTGATCGCCTTCTGGTACTCGGCGGCCTCCTTGTCCCAGAACAGCGACGCGTGGTCGAAGCCGTCGAGCATGTCCTTGACCGTGCCCTTCATGAGGCCGAAGTCGTAGACCATCTGGCCGTCGTCGAGCTTGTCGGCGGAGAGCAGGACCTCGACCTTGAAGCTGTGGCCGTGGATCGAGTACTTGCACCGGTCCGAGGAGCAGTTGCGGACGATGTGCGACGCCTCGAACTTGTAGAGCTTGCGGATGATCATTTGGTCCTCCGGATCTCGACGACGACCTCGCGGGTCTTGGGCATGACGGCGGGCGTCTTGTGGACGCGGATGATGACGGAATAGGCCGAGGTCTTGGCGAGCACGGCCGCCGCGAGCTTCTCGGCCAAGGTCTCGATGAGCGCGCGCTCCCCGGCCTCCGCCTCGGCGCGGACGAGCTTCTCGACGGCCCAATAGTCCACGGCCAGGCGGAAATCGTCGCGGGAGGCGGCCTCGCGGACGTCGGCTTCGATGCCCACGTCGACCAGCACCTTCTGGCGGCGCGACCGCTCCGAGGCGGGCACGCCCACCTTGACGCGGCATTCGACGCCGTTGAGCCAGATCGTGTCGGCCATGGGGATATCCTAGCAATTGAGCCTGACACCGGGAGCCCCCGGGCGGCACTAATAGGGTAGGAGGGGTAAATGTTATAATCGGCCCATGGCAGAATCTCGAAAAATCGTCATCATCGGTTCGGGCTCGGCGGCCTATACGGCGGCCATCTACGCCGCCCGCGCCAACATGGATCCCCTCGTCTTCGGCGGCGTCTCGATGGGCGGACAGCTCATGATCACCTCCGACGTAGAGAACTTTCCCGGCTTCGCCGAGCCGATCTCCGGCCCCGAGCTCATGGAGCGCATGGAGAAGCAGGTCCGGCGCCTGGGCGTGAAGATCGTCAACGAGTACGTCACCAAGGTCGACCTCAAGAACGGCTCCCCGTTCTACGTCGAGACCTCCGAAGGCACCGCGGCCTCCGCGCAGGCGCTGATCATCGCGACGGGCGCCAACGCGAAGTGGCTCGGCATCGAGAGCGAGAAGCGCCTCATGGGCCACGGCGTCTCGGCCTGCGCGACGTGCGACGGCTTCTTCTTCAAGGGCAAGGACGTCGTCGTGGTCGGCGGCGGCGACACCGCGATGGAGGAGGCCAACTTCCTCACGAAGTTCGCGTCCAAGGTCACGATCGTGCACCGGCGCGACACCTTCCGCGCCTCGAAGATCATGCTCGAGCGCGCCAAGAAGAACCCCAAGATCGCCTGGGTGCTCGACTCCGCGATCGACGAGATCACCGGCAACGGCCACGTCGACGGCGTGAAGATCAAGAACGTGAAGACCGGAGCCGTCACCGAGATGAAGACCGGCGGCGTGTTCATGGCGATCGGCCACCAGCCGACGACCGGCTTCCTCGACGGCCAGCTCAAGACCGACGAGAACGGCTACCTCGTCACCGACGACCGCACCCGCACCTCGATCGAGGGCGTGTTCGCCGCCGGCGACGTGATGGACCACCGCTACCGACAGGCGATCACCGCCGCGGGCAACGGCTGCAAAGCCGCGCTCGAGGCCGAGCGCTGGCTCGCGGACAAGGGCACTCACTAGGCATGCCTCCCGTCGCGGAACGCCGAGCGCTTCCGCCCTGGCTCAAGGTCAGGCTGCCGACCGGGCCCAACGTCGCGCGCCTCAAGGACGCCTCGCGCTCGCGCGGCCTTTCCACCGTCTGCGAGGAAGCGCGCTGCCCCAACCTCGCCGAGTGCTGGGGCGGGGGGACCGCGACGTTCATGGTGATGGGCGACACCTGCACCCGCGGCTGCCGCTTCTGCTCGGTCGGAACGGCGGCGAAGCCGCCGATGCCGGATCCCGAAGAGCCGTCGAAGTTGTCGGCCACCCTGAAGGAAATGGCTATCGAGTACGCCGTGCTCACGACCGTTTGTCGTGACGACCTCCCCGATCAGGGCGCGTCTCACCTCTCGGCCTGCATCAAGGCCATCAAAGCCGCGGTTCCCGGCATGAAGCTCGAGATGCTCCTCCAGGATTTCCGCGGCGACATGAGCCTCCTCGAGCGGGTCATCGACTCCGGCCCCGACGTGATCGCCCACAACGTCGAGTGCGTCGAGCGCCTGACCTCGAAGGTCCGCGACGCCAAGGCCGGCTACCGGCAGTCCCTCGACGTGCTCGCGCACGCGAAGAAATACGCTCCGAACCGCCCGACCAAGACGTCGCTGATGCTCGGCCTCGGCGAGACCGAGGAAGAGATCCTCGAAGCGTTCCGCGACATCCGCGCCGCCGGCGTCGAGATCCTGACGCTCGGCCAGTATCTGCGTCCGAGCGGCTCGCGCCATCATTTGATGGTGGACAAGTTCATCCACCCCGACGATTTCGCGCGCTACGGCGAGCTGGCGAAGGAGCACGGGTTCCTGTACGTCGCGTCCGGCCCGTTCGTGCGCTCCTCGTACCGCGCGGCCGAGCTGTTCATGAAGGGACACCTGGAGAAGCATGCCTCTTAAGACCGCCGCCGTCTGCGAGATCAAGCGCCTCGAGATCCTCGGGGCCGACGGCTCCGTCGACGCCGCCCTCGCGCCGAAGCTCGACAAGGACCAGCTCCTCAAGATCTACCGCCTCATGTTCCAGATCCGCGCCTTCGACGAGCGCGCGATCCTGCTCCAGCGCTCCGGCCGCCTCGGCACTTACCCGATGATCACCGGCCAGGAGGCGACGCAGTGCGTGCCGCCGCTGCTGCTCAAGCCGGCGGACTGGTGCGTGCCCACGTACCGCGGCGGCGGCGTGTACTTCGCTCGCGGCATGCAGATGCGCTACGCGCTGCTCTACTGGGCCGGCGACGACCGCGGCACGCACTTCCCCGAGGGCAGCAACGACATGATGTTCTCGATCCCCGTCGGCACGCACCTGACCCAGGTCGCGGGCCTCGCGTGGG
>CAYVFO010000054.1:13088-16094 GCA_964450975.1 uncultured Elusimicrobia bacterium
CGCGTGGGGCGAGAAGCTCAAGGGCAAGGGCGGAGTCGCGATGACGTACTGCGGCGACGGCACGTCGTCGAAGGGCGATCTGCACGAGGCGCTGACGTTCGCGGGCCAGTTCAAGCTGCCGGCGATCTACATCATCGAGAACAACGGCTGGGCGATCTCGGTGCCGCGCTCGCGCCAGGCGGCCTCGCAGACGCTCGCGCAGAAGGCGTGGGGCTACGGCGTCGAGGGCGTCCAGGTCGACGGCAACGACGCCCTCGCCGTCTACGAGGCGACGCGGCAGGCCGTCGCCCGCGCGCGCAAGGGCGACGGTCCGACCTTGATCGAGTGCGAGACGTACCGCATGGGCCACCACACGACCGCCGACGACGCGACGCGCTACCGCGACTCGAAGGTCGTCGAGGGCTGGGCCAAGAAGGACCCGATCGCGCGCTTCAAGAAGCTGCTCGTCGCGAAGAAGCTCTGGGACGAGAAGAAGGAGAAGGACCTCGCCGCCAAGACGAAGGCCTGGATCGACGCCGAGGTGAAGGCGTACGAGGAGACTCCCGCGCCGAACCCGCTCAACATGTTCTCCGACAACTACGCGCGCGCGCCGTGGCATCTCGTCGAGCAGCGCGCCGAGCTCGAGGAGCTGCTCAAGCACAAGGGCGGCGCGAAGATCCTCACCGAGCTTCCTCCCAGCGAAGGGAGGTTTCCGTGAGCCCGAAGACCGCGGCTCCGGCCTCCACCCGGACGCTCAACCTCGTCCAAGCCGTCAACGAGGCGCTCGACATCGCCCTCGGCTCCGACCCCAAGACGCTCATCCTGGGCGAGGACGTGGGCAAGAACGGCGGCGTCTTCCGCGCGACCGAGGGCCTCTGGAAGAAGTACGGCGACGCGCGCGTCGTCGACACGCCCTTGGCCGAGATCGGCATCATGGGCTCGGCCATCGGCCTCGCCGTCAACGGCTTCAAGCCGATCGCCGAGATCCAGTTCGACGGCTTCATGCCCTCGGTCTTCGACCAGGTCGTCTGCCACTTGGGGCGCATCCGCTCGCGCTCGCGCGGCAAGCTCTCGGTGCCGCTCGTCCTGCGCGCGCCGCACGGCGGCTTGATCCACGCCCCCGAGCACCACAGCGAGAGCCCCGAGGCGTACTTCTGCCACACGCCGGGCATCAAGGTCGTCATCCCTTCGACGCCGCACGACGCGAAGGGCCTGCTGCTCGCCGCGATCGAGGACCCCGATCCCGTCGTCTTCTTCGAGCCGAAGCTCCTGTATCGCGCCGCGCGCGGCGAAGTGCCCGCGGGCAAATACACCGTGGAGATCGGCAAGGCGCGCCTCGTCCAGGAAGGCAAGGACCTCACGATGATCACATGGGGCGCGATGGTCGAGACCTGCCGCAAGGCTGCCGAGAAGCTCGCGGCCGAGGACGGAGCCTCGATCGAGATCCTCGATCTGCGCACGCTCGCGCCGCTCGACGTGGACGCGATCCTCGCCTCGGCCGCCAAGACCGGCCGCGTGGTGATCGCGCACGAGGCGCCGAACACCGGGTCGTGGGCGGCCGAGCTGTCCGCTCTCATCGCCGAGCGCGGCCTGCTGCGCCTCTTGGCTCCCGTCGCCCGCGTGGGCGGTTGGGACATCCGCATGCCTCTCTTCCGTCTCGAGCAGTACTACATCCCCGACGCGGACCGGGTCGTGCTGGCCGCGCGAAAGACCTTGAAGTTCTAAGAGGACCGAAATGGAATACGAGTTCAAGCTGCCCGACATCGGCGAAGGATTGGTCGAGGGCGAGATCGTCAAATGGTTCGTCAAAGTCGGAGACACGGTCTCCGAGCACCAGCCCATCGCGGCTGTCCTCACCGACAAGGCCGAGGTCGAGATCCCGTCTCCCAAGGCCGGCAAGGTCGTGAAGCTCTTCGGCAAGCCCGGCGAGAAGATCAAGGTTCACGCGCCCCTGGCGACCTTCGAGGTCGGCGGCGGCGCGTCGGCGCCGGCCAAGGCCGCGCCCGCTAAAGCGGAAGCGAAGGCCGAGGCCAAGCCCGCCGCGCCCGCCAAGGGCGCAACGGCCGTGGCCGAAAAGCCCGCCTCGGGCGGCTACGTGTTCAACCTGCCCGACATCGGCGAGGGACTCGTCGAGGGCGAGCTCGTGAAGTGGCTCGTGAAGGAGGGGGCGAAAGTCGAGGAGCACCAGCCGATCGCCGCCGTCCTCACCGACAAGGCCGAAGTCGAGATCCCGTCGCCCAAGACCGGGACGATCGCCAAGCTCCACGCCAAGCCCGGCGAGAAGGTCAAAGTTCATTCTCCGCTGGTGACCTACAGCAACGTCGCGGGCGGCTCGTCGTCCGCCGCCGCGCACGCTCCGGCGGCCGAGGCGCCGAGCCAGGCCGCTCCGGCCCGTCAGGCGCCGCGCTCGTCCAATGAAGTGCTCGCCACGCCGATGACGCGCAAGCTGGCCAAAGATATGGGCATCGACATCGGCCTCGTCTCCGGCACCGGTCCGCAGGGCCGCGTGCTCGAGGCCGACCTGCGCAATTTCCGCGGCGGCTCGACCGCGCCGCAGGCGCAGGCTCCGCGCGGGAACTTCGACAACAGCCGCGCCAACGCGACGTCCGCGGTGAAGTCGCTCGCCGACTCGCTCGGCGTGGACCTCTCGCGCGTGACGGCGACCGGCCCCGGCGGCCGCGTCAGCGAAACGGATGTGCGCAGCGCTGCTCCGTCCGTCAAGGCGGACAGACAGTCCGTCGCGATGAGCGGCGCGGCCGAGAGCTCGTCCGGCTACGCGCCGATCAAGATCCCGCGCCAAGAGGGCGACAAGACCGTCCCGTTCTCGGGCATCCGCCGCAAGATCGCCGAGAAGATGCAGCAATCGCGCCGCACCGTCGCCCACGTCACGCACCTCGACGAACTGGAGATGACGGCGCTCATCGCGCTGCGCGCCAAGCTCAAGAAGGAGGCGGAGAAGAAGGGCGTCAAGCTCACCTTCCTGCCGTTCATCGTCCGCGCGCTGGTCAAGACGCTCGAGGAGTTCCC
>CAYVFO010000055.1:0-12346 GCA_964450975.1 uncultured Elusimicrobia bacterium
GTCAGGAATGGTACACTGTCCGTATGGCGAATCAGGACCTCAAGGACATCGCGGCGAAGGACTACAAGTACGGCTTCGAGTCGGACATCGAGGCCGACCAGGTTCCCCGCGGACTCAACGAGGACATCGTCCGCATGATCTCGGCCAAGAAGGAAGAGCCGAAGTTCATGCTCGACTGGCGCCTCAAGGCCTACAAGCACTGGCTCACGATGAAGGAGCCGACCTGGGCCGAGGTCCATTACCCTAAGATCGACTACAACAACGTCATCTACTACTCGGCGCCGAAGCAGAAGAAAAAGCTCGCGTCGATGGACGAGGTCGACCCCGAGATCCGCAAGACTTTCGAGAAGCTCGGCATCCCGCTCGAGGAGCAGAAGATGCTCTCGAACGTCGCGGTCGACGCCGTGTTCGACTCGGTCTCCGTCGCGACCACCTTCAAGAAGACGCTCGCCGAGGCCGGCGTCATCTTCTGCTCGTTCTCCGAGGCGGTCAAGGAGCACCCCGAGCTCATCGAGAAGTATCTCGGCTCCGTCGTGCCGTACACCGACAACTTCTTCGCGACGCTCAACTCCGCCGTGTTCTCCGACGGCTCGTTCTGCTGGATCCCGAAGGGCGTGAAGTGCCCGATGGAGCTGTCCACCTACTTCCGCATCAACGCGAAGGACACCGGCCAGTTCGAGCGCACCTTGATCGTCGCCGAGGAGGGCGCGTCCGTCTCCTACCTCGAGGGCTGCACGGCCCCGATGCGCGACGAGAACCAGCTGCACGCCGCCGTCGTCGAGCTCGTCGCGATGGACGACGCGTCGATCAAGTACTCGACGATCCAGAACTGGTATCCGGGCGACAAGAACGGCAAGGGCGGCATCTACAACTTCGTGACGAAGCGCGGCAAGTGCGCGGGCAAGCGCTCGAAGATCTCGTGGACGCAGGTCGAGACCGGCTCGGCGATCACGTGGAAGTACCCGTCGTGCATCCTGCTCGGGGACGACTCCGTCGGCGAGTTCTACTCCGTCGCGCTCGCCAACCACTATCAGCAGGCCGACACCGGCACGAAGATGATCCACATCGGCAGGAACACGAAGTCGACGATCGTCTCGAAGGGCATCTCGGCCGGCCACGGCCAGAACGCCTACCGCGGCCAGGTCAAGATCGCGAAGTCCGCGCAGGGCGCGCGCAACTACTCGCAGTGCGATTCCCTGCTGCTCGGCTCGCAGTGCGGAGCCCACACTTTCCCGTACATCGAGGTCGGCAACACCTCCGCCACCCTCGAGCACGAGGCCTCGACCTCGAAGATCGGCGAGGACCAGCTCTTCTACCTCCGCCAGCGCGGGCTCTCGACCGAGGACGCCGTCGGCATGATCGTCAACGGCTTCTGCAAGCAGGTCTTCAACGAGCTCCCGCTCGAGTTCGCCGTCGAGGCGCACAAGCTCATGAACATCTCCCTCGAAGGGAGCGTCGGTTAAAGGACATCACGATGCTGAAAATCACGAATCTCCACGCGAAAGTCGGCGACAAGGCGATCCTCAAGGGCCTGAGCCTCACGGTCAAGCCCGGCGAGGTGCACGCGATCATGGGGCCGAACGGCTCCGGCAAGTCGACTCTGTCGTACGTGCTCGCCGGCCGCCCCGGCTACGAGATCACCGAGGGTAAGGCCGAGTACGAGGGCAAGGACCTGCTCGCGATGGACCCCGAGATCCGCGCGCGCGAGGGCGTCTTCCTCGCGTTCCAATATCCCGTCGAGATCCCCGGCGTCACCAACAAGTACTTCCTCAAGGCGGCCTACAACGCCCAGCGCAAGCACCGCGGCGAGCCCGAGATGGACGCGGGCGCGTTCCTCAAGTTCATCAAGGAGAAGGCCAAGTCCGTCGAGATGGACCCGGCGTTCCTCAACCGCTCCGTCAACGAGGGCTTCTCGGGCGGCGAGAAGAAGCGCAACGAGGTGCTCCAGCTCGCGACGCTCGAGCCCAAGCTCGCCATCCTGGATGAAACGGATTCGGGGCTCGACATCGACGCGCTCAAGATCGTCGCCGGCGGCGTCAACAAGATGCGCGGCCCGAAGCGCTCGTTCGTCGTCGTGACCCACTATCAGCGCCTGCTCGACTACATCGTGCCCGACTACGTGCACGTGCTCTCGGGCGGCCGCATCATCAAGTCGGGCGGCAAGGACCTCGCGCTCGAACTCGAGAAGAAGGGCTACGGCTGGATCGAGGATTCCGGCTCCGTACCCAAGGCCGCCGCGTGATCCAAGAGGCCCTCGCCGCGCAGACGGAAGGCTGGCGCTTCACTCCGAAAGAGGCGCTGACCGGGCCGCGCTTTACGCCCGCGGGCTTGCCCGCGGCGCAGCCGCCGCTCGGCGGGCGCGTGCTGTGCCCCGTAGGCTTCCACCGCGCCGCGCTCGTCAACGGCCGGCTCGAGCCCAAGCACACCTTGCTCCAGCTGCCGAAGGGCGTCTCCGTCGAGCCGCTCGCTTCCGCCGCCGGCGTCGCCGCGCTGCTGTCGAAGGCCGCGCCGGCCGACCTCCCGCTCGCCTCGCTCGCGTCGGACAAGGCCAAGGACGGGCTCGTCGTGCGCGTCGGCCGCCACGCGCGCGTCGACAAGCCGATCCACCTGATTCATCTGGCCGAGTCGTCGGCCGACCGCGCCGAGGCCGCGCACTCGCGCGTGCTGATCGTCCTCGAGCCCGGCGCCTCGGCCGAGATCGTGGAAGAGTACGCCGCTTTCGGCTCCGCCCCGTTCTGGACGAACGTGCGGTCGCAGATCGTCCTCGGCGAGGACTCCGCGCTCAAGCACTTCCGCGTCGTCCGCCAGGGGCCGCAGGGTCGGCTGACCGCCGGCGTCGAGGTCGAGATCGGCTCCCGCGCCCGCTACGAGTCGCACGCGTTCAACCTCTCGGGCTTCTTCGCCCGCGAGGATCTGCGCGCGACGATGGCCGGCGAGGGCGCGGACGCGGCCTTCAACGGCCTGGCTCTGCTCAACGGCTCCGAGTTCGCCGACCATCATACGGTCGTCGAGCACGCCGCCGTCGGCGGGACGACGCGCCAGCTCTACAAGGCGGTCCTCGACGACAAGGCCCGCTTCGTGTTCGACGGCCTCATCCACGTGAAGCCCGGCGCGCAGAAGACGGACGCCCAGGTCTACAACAAGAACCTGCTGCTGTCCGAGGACGCGCGCGTCAACACCAATCCCGAGTTCAAGATCCTGGCCGACGACGTGTCGTGCAAGCACGGCGGCGCGGTCGGCCAAATGTCGCAGGAGGCGCTGTTCTACCTGCGCTCCCGCGGCATCGACGCCGAGGCCGCGCGCCGCCTGCTCGTCTACGCGTTCGGCTCGGAGATGATCGACCGCGTCGGCCTCGAGCCGCTGCGCCTGGCGCTCGCGGACGCCCTGCACGGGCGCACCCCGGAAGCCGCGGAGGACCAGTGAGCAAGAAGCTGAACGTCGCCAAGCTCCGCGAGGATTTCCCGATCCTCAAGCGCCTCGTGCGCGGCAAGCCGCTCGCCTATCTCGACAACGCCGCGACGACGCAGAAGCCCGAGTCCGTCATCAAGTATCTCTCCGACTTCTACCGAACGAACAACGCGAACGTCCACCGCGGCGTGCACTCCCTCTCCGAGGAGTCGACGAACATGGCCGAGGAGGCCCGCGGCAAGGTCGCGAAGTTCATCAACGCGCCCAAGGCCCTCGAGGTGATCTTCACCCGCAACGCGACCGAGTCCATCAACCTCGTCGCGCACGCGTGGGCGCGCAAGTTCCTCAAGGCCGGCGACGAGATCCTGGTCACCGAGATGGAGCACCACTCGAACATCGTGCCGTGGCAGATGCTCGCCAAGGAGCGCGGCGTCGTCCTCAAGTTCGCGCCCGTCGAGCCCGACGGCACGCTCGACCTCGCCAAGCTCAAGCCGCTGCTGACGCCGAAGGTGAAGCTCTTCTCCTTCGTCGCGGTCTCCAACGCTCTCGGCACGGTCAACCCGGCGGCCGAGATGATCAAGCTCGGAAAGGCGAACGGCTCGACCGTGCTCGTCGACGCCTGCCAGTGGGCGCCGCACCGCAAGCTCGACGTCCAGGCGTGGGGCGCGGACTTCGTCGCGTTTTCCGCGCACAAGATGCTCGGCCCGACCGGGGTCGGCGTGCTCTGGGGACGCGAGGCGCTGCTCGAGGAGATGGACCCGTTCCTCGGCGGCGGCGACATGATCTCGCGCGTGACGTTCGCGGGCGCGACGTGGAACGAGCTGCCCTACAAGTTCGAGGCGGGCACGCCGAACTACGCCGACCAGGCCGCGTTCGGCCCGGCGATCGACTATTTGAACGCCGTCGGCATCGACAACGTGCACAAGCACGAGGACGAGCTCGCCGCGAAGGCCGTGAAGCTGTTCGAGGCCGAGCCCGGCGTGCGCATCCTCGGCCCCAAGGACCCGGCGAAGCGCTCGGGCGTGATCTCCTTCAACGTCGCCGACCTGCATCCGCACGACGTGGGCACGGCGTTCGACCTCGAGGGCGTGGCCGTGCGCGTCGGCCATCACTGCTGCCAGCCCCTCATGAACAAGCTCCAGTGCGGCGGCACCGCGCGCGCGAGCTTCTACCTCTACAACGACGACTCGGACCTCGAGGCGCTGTCGCGCGCGCTGCAGAGGACGCTCGAATTCTTCAAGATCAAGCCGAAGGCGGGGGTGCGCTGATGGAAGGCGACGCGGAGCTTCAGGATCTGTATCGCGAGGTTCTCCTCGATTATTTCCGCTCGTCCACGCGGAAGGGGAAGCTCGAGCCCGCCGACCTGCGCGCGCACGGCATCAACCCCGTCTGCGGCGACGAGCTCGAGATCACGGCCGAGCTCAAGGACGGGAGGGTCTCCAAGCTCCGCTACGCGGGCCACGGCTGCGTGATCTCGCAGGCGTCCGCCGCGATGATGGCCGAGGCGCTCGAGGGCGCCGAGATCGGCAAGGCGAAGTCGCTCGTCGCCGCGTTCAAGAAGCTCATGCTCGAGAACGGCGACCCGAAGGCGCTGCCCGAGGAGCTCGAGGCGCTGTCCTCGCTCGAGGGCGTCCGCCGCTTCCCGCTGCGCGTGAAGTGCGCGACGCTCGGCTGGAACACGGTCATGCAGGGATTCGAAGGGGGGAAGAAATGACGAAGAAGACTGAGACGGCCCCCGCGAAGGCCTCCGAGGCCACGTTCAAGCTCGTCGGCGAGGCGCTCCAGCCCGTCCACGATCCCGAGATCCACATGAGCATCGTCGACCTGGGCCTCGTCTACGGCGCCGAGTTCGGCGACACCCCGAAAGGCAGGTCGGTGAAGGTGAAGATGAGCCTGACCTCTCCCGCGTGCCCGTACGGCCCGATGCTGCTCGCGTCGGTCCACACCGCCCTCACCAAGCTTCCGGGCATCAAGGACGTCGACGTCGACCTCACGTTCGTTCCGTCGTGGGATCCGAAGACGATGGCGACCGAGGATGCGAAGGAGCAGCTGGGGCTGTACTGAGGAAACCATGAGGATCACGAGCTCGATCGAATACGCGACGCGCCTGATGGTGACGCTCGCGGCGGAGCACGGCAAGGCGCCGGTGCCCGCCGAGAAGCTCGCGGAGACCGACAACGTGCCGGCCGACTACGTGAGCCAGATCCTCGTGAAGCTGCGCCGGGCCGGGCTCGTCACGAGCCACCGCGGCAGCGCGGGCGGCTACGAGCTCGCGAAGAAGCCCGCGGAGATCTCCTTGTCCGAGGTCGTGCGCGCCGTCGACGGCGCGGTGTTCGAGGAGGTCTGCGAGCGGTTCGACGGCGGCTCGAAGGACTGCCGCCACCAGGGCGCGTGCTCGATCTCGCCGGTGTGGAACCGCCTCGGCGACCTCGTGACGAAGTACTTCGAGAGCGTGACGCTCGCCTCGATCCTCGACCAGAAGGGCGGATCGTGCGGCGCCGCGCCGCAGTGGCTCGAGAAGCTGTCGTCGGGCAAATAAAAGGAGGAACGAATTTCATGACCACTTACGAGCGCGTCGAGAAAGTCCTCGACAAGATCCGTCCCTACATCCAGTCCGACGGCGGCGACATCTCCCTGGTGTCGGTCGACGAGACGAGCGGCATCGTCAAGGTGAGCCTGCACGGCGCGTGCGGCACGTGCCCGTCGTCGACGGCCACCCTCAAGGGCGGCGTCGAGCGCATGGTGCGCCAGGAGATCCCCGAGATCAAGGAAGTCGTCGCGGTCTAGGGTCTCCGTTGTCCAAGCGCGTCGAGCTTCACTGCCACTCCATCTTTTCCGACGGGACGCTCACCCCGTCGGAGCTCGTCGCGCGCGCGGTCAAGAACGGCGTGACTTTGCTGACCTTGACCGACCATGACAGCATCTCCGGCGGCCCCGACCTCTTCGCGGCCGGCAAGGAGCACGGCCTCGACGTGAGGCTCGGCATCGAGATCAACTGCGCCGGAGAGGGCGCGGCCGACCGCGTCCACGTGCTCGGCTACGGCATCGACCCCGAGTCGCCCGGCTTCCGCGCGCGCCTGGCCGAGTTCCGCGAGCGCCGCACGGTCCGCGCGAGCCGCATGGTCGAGAAGCTGCGCGCGCTCGGCTTCGGCGTCACGCTCGAGGACGTCCGCGCCAACGCGCACGAGACCGTCGGCCGCCCGCACGTCGCCGACGCTCTCCGCCGCCTCGGCATCGTGAAGTCGCGCAAGGAGGCCTTCGAGCGCTTCCTCATCAAGGGGAAGCCCGGCTTCGTCGAGTCGATGGGTCCGAGCCCGGCCGAGGCGATCGCGCTCATCCGCGACGCGGGCGGCACGGCCTGCGTCGCGCACCCGCAGACCGCGGGCAAGGAAGTCGAGCTCGACGCCCTGGTCTCGGCCGGCCTGCAGGGCATCGAGGTCAACTACGCGGGCCACACGCCCTCGCAGACCCGCGCCTACGGCGACTACGCGTCGTCGCGCAAGCTTCTCGCCGTCGGCGGCTCCGACTTCCACGGCCCGGGCACCGGGCGCGAGGAGCGCCTCGGGATGGACTACGACGACGCCGGAGCCGGCGCCGTCCTGGAGGTTCTGGAGTAATGCTCGTCATCGCGCACCGCGGCGCCAGCGGCCACGCCCCCGAGAACACGATGGCCGCGTTCCTGCGCTCTCTCGCGATGGGAGCGAAGGCGATCGAGCTCGACGTCCACCAGACGCTGGACCACGAGCTCGTCGTCGCGCACGACGACGACCTCAAGCGCTGCGGCCGCGACAAGCGCCGCCTCAGGAACGTCCACTGGGAGGACGTGGCGAAGCTCGACGTGGGCTCGTGGTTCGGCAAGAGCTTCCAAGGCGAGCGCCTGCCGCGCCTCGAGGACGTCTACGACATCCTGCCGAAGGACGTCGAGCTCCACGTCGAGATCAAGCGCGGCTCCTCGGTCTATCCCGGCATCGAGGAGCGCGTCGTGGACCTGATCCACAAGCGCGGCGCGAACGCGCGCACGCTCGTCTCGAGCTTCGACCACGCGGCGCTGTACTCCGTGCGCTCGATCGACGAGAAGATCCGACTCGGCTACCTGCTCGGCCTGACGACGCTCAGGACCGCGTTCGCCGAGATGAAGGACATCGCCGCCGAGAGCCTCAATCTGTCCGCGCGCCAGACCACCGCGCGCGTCGTGAAGGCCGCGCACGAGCGCGACTACAAGGTCCTCGTCTACACCGTCAACACCCCGCAGGGGCGCGACCGTCTGGCCGCTCTCGGCGTCGACGGCATCTTCTCGAACTACCCGGAGCTCGACCTGTGGCGCTGAAGACTTCCACCCGTCCCGTTCCGTCCGCCGCCGACGTCGAGACCGAGGCCGCGCGGCTCGCCGCGAAGGGCCTCGAGAGCCTCGGCTGGCGCGAGGAAGAGCTCGAGCGCGCCGCCGCGCTCACGTGGACGATCAACCGCCTCAAGAAGGAGAAGGACGCGGTGATCCCGGCGCACGTCTACCAGCGCCCCGAGATCCTCCTCGGTGTCGCCGACATGGTCGGCGACAGCTACAAGCTCGCGAAGCTCGGCGCCCAGTCGCCGGCGTCGACGATCGTCTTCTGCGGCGTGCGCTTCATGGCCGAGACCGCGAAGATCCTCTCGCCGGACAAGACGGTCCTGCTGCCCGCCGCCGAGGCGGGCTGCTCTCTGTCGGAGTCCATCACGGCCGCCGACGTCCGCGCGCTCAAGAAGAAGCACCCGGGCGCGCCCGTCGCGGTCTACATCAACACCACGGCGGCGGTGAAGGCCGAGTGCGACGTGGTCGTCACGTCGGCCAACGCGCCGAAGATCATGCGCAAGCTGTATGAGACGCACGAGAAGGTGATCTTCGCGCCCGACGCGATGATGGGCTCGAACCTCGCGAAGGAGCTCGGCAAGACGCTCGGCAAGGACCTGATCGTCTGGAACGGCACCTGCATCGTGCACGACAACTTCGACGCCTCGTCGGTGGAGTTCTATCGCAAGATGTACCCGGGCGTGAAGATCCTCGCCCACTTCGAGTGCACGCCCGCGCTGACCGCCGTCGTCGACTACATCGGCGGCACGGGCGACATGATGAAGTGGGTCGACGACCACAAGGCCCCGTCGTACATGCTGATCACCGAGTGCGGACTCGGGGATCTCGCGCGCACGAAGTTTCCCGAGAAGCAGTTCGTCCCGATGTGCCGGCTGTGCCCGCACATGAAGGCCGTCACGCTCGAGCGCATCCTCTCCGCGCTCGAGAAGCCGACCGCCGCGCAGACGATCGAGATCCCGCGCGCGCTCGGCGCGCGCGCGCTCCGACCGATCGAGCGCATGTTCGAGCTCGCCGAGGACAAGGCTTCCGCGTGACCTGGGCCACCTGGGGCGCCGAGCCCTTCGCGCGCGCGAAGGAGCAGGGCAAGCCCGTGCTCGCCGCCGTGGGGCCGCTCCCGCCCGAGGCCCTCAAGGCCGTCGAGAGCGAGATCGCCTCGCGCTTCGTCGCCGTGCTCGCCGACCCCGAGGCGCGCCCCGACGCCGCCGCGCGCATCGGCGCGGGCCGCGCCGTCGTCCTCGACGCGACGGGCGCGCGCCGCGCGGATCTCGCGCTCCCCGCCTCGGGCGGCGAGCTTGCGCGGCTCGCCGACGCGGCGTCGAAGCCCGCGGGCCCGGAGGGCCCCTCCGCTCCGGCCTGGACCGGCGCGACCACCGACAAGAAGCCCGGCGCCGCGCCCGGCGAGGCGGAGGCCGCCGCCGTCTTCGCGGCGCTCGGCGCCGTGCCGTCGCCCGCCGTCGTCGAGGCGCTGCTGCACGCCGCGGGCGAGCGGGGCGACGGGGCCGCCCGCGCGAACCTCACGAAGGCGCTCGAAGCCAAGCTCGCGCCGCGCGATCCCGCCAGCCGCGCGCCGCTCCCCGGAGAAGGTCTCGGCGGCCACGCGCGGTGGGCCGCCCTGTTCTGGGACGCGCACGCGCTGACCGGCGAGGCGCGCTGGAAGGACGCCGCCGCCGCCTGCTCGGATTGGCTGCTGCGCTCGCTCTACGACGGCGTCGCGGGCGCCTTCCGCCGCGCACCCGGAACCGACGCGGGCGTCTATCCCGCCGAGGGCAACGCGCTCGCGGCGATCGCGCTGCTGCGGGCCGCGGCGTTCGGCCACCCGGGCGCGGCCGGCGCGGCCGACAAGTCCCTCGCGTTCCTGCGCACGGGCCTCTACGATCCTCTGCTCGGCCTCCAGCACTCGCGGGGCGGCGGAGAGGACGTCTGCGGCCTGCTCGGCGACGCCGCGTGGACGGCGCTCGCCTTCACCGACGCCTTCCTCGCGACCGGCGTCAAGGCGCACCGCGAGTTCGCGGACGCGATGCTGCGCTTCCTCTTCCAGGAGCTCTGGGAGCGCGAGGCCGGCGGCTTCCTCGACCGCGTTCCGCGCGCCGACGATCCCGCGATCCTGCGCGAGCCGCGCGTCGATCCCGAGCTCAACGCGGTCGCGCTCGAGACGTGCCGCCGACTGCATCATCTCAAGGGCAACCACAACTACCGCCGCTGGACCGAGTGGGGGGTTCTGGGCGCCTGGAAGGCCGCGCCCGACGCGCCGTCCTCCCGCGCGGGCCTCGCCCGCGTCGCCGATCTGCACGCGCGCGGCCGCATGGACCTCGAGCTCGTCGGCCGCCCGGGCGAGCCGAAGGCCGAGGCTC
The DNA here is from genome assembly GCA_964450975.1 of uncultured Elusimicrobia bacterium. Classification (GTDB taxonomy): domain Bacteria; phylum Elusimicrobiota; class Elusimicrobia; order UBA1565; family UBA9628; genus GWA2-66-18. The sequence goes on from CAYVFO010000055.1 coordinate 10,105, forward strand.
TGCTCGCCGCCGTGCACCGCCTCTATCTGCCGCGCAAGGTGATCTCCTTCGTCGATCCCGACGATCAGGACTACATCCTCGCGCACAAGCTCGAGGCGGAGACCTATCCGCGGCTCTTCGCCTGCGGCAGCGACCTCCGCCGGCTCGCCGACGCCGCCGAGCCCGCGGACGTTCCCGCCGTCGCCGAGGCCGCGAGGAAGGCCGCGTGAGCGAGACCAAGAAGTTCGCCGAGGGCTTCGCGGCCGGCAAGGACTGGCGCGAGGCCGCCGCGACGGCCGCGCGCGAGGCGCGCCGCCGGCTGGGCCCCGTTCCGTGCGACCTCGCGCTCGTCTTCGCCGCCGAGGCCTGGGAAGGCCTCGACCCCTCGGAGCTCTCGCGCATCCTGGCGAAGGAGCTCTCGCCCCTGCGCGTCCTCGGCTGCAACGCGAGCGGCGTGATCTCCGGCCGCAAGGAGGTCGAGATGGAGGGCGCGGTCTCGATCCTCGCGATGCGCCTACCCGGCGTGCGCGTCCAGCCGTTCTCGTTCGCGGCGGCCGAGCTGGGCCGCCTCGAGAACGGCGAGGCGCTCCTCAAGGAGCTCGATCTCTACCCGAACGAGAAGCCCAAGTTCCTCCTGCTCGGCGACCCGATGAGCGCGGACGCCGAGCGCGCGGCCGCGCTCTTCAACGAGGCCTATCCGGGCGCGCCGCTCGCCGGCGGCATGGCCTCCGGCGTCCTGCTGCGGCGCCCGACGTGGATGCTCCTCGGCTCTCAGATCCTGCGGGGCGGCGTCGCGGGAGTGGCGCTCACCGGCGACGTCGAGATCCGCACGGTCGTCGCCCAGGGCTGCCGTCCGATCGGCGAGCCGCTCACCGTCACGAAGGCCGAAGGCAACGTCCTGCAGGAGCTCGGCGGCCGCAACCCGCTCGAGGTCCTGCGCGAGACGCTCTCGAAGTGCTCGGCCGAGGACCAGCGCCTCGCGCGCTCCTCGCTGTTCGCCGGCCTCTTGATGGACGAGCGCCGCGCGGGCTCGCGCCGCGGCGACTTCGTGATCCGCAACCTTCTCGGCTACGATCAGAACACGGGCGCGCTCGTCGTCGGCTCCAATCTCCGCCGCGGCCAGACCCTGCAGTTCCAGCTGCGCGACGCGCAGACCTCCGACCAGGACTTCTCGCTGCTGCTCGGCCAGCTGCCCGAGCTCGACGCCGCGCCGCGCGGCGCGCTGCTGTTCTCGTGCTGCGGCCGCGGCAAGGGGCTCTACGGCGAGCCCGACCACGACGCGACGCTCGTGCAGAGCCTGCGCGGCCCCGTGCCGCTCGCGGGCTTCTTCGCCAACGGCGAGTTCTGCCCCGTCGACGGCCGCGTGTTCGTGCACGGCTACACGTCGAGCCTCGCGGTCATCGAATGAGCCTCCCCGCCGGCTGGACCGGAGACGCGCTCTCGATCCGCCGCGCCTACGAGCTCAAGGGCTTCACGGCCGCGGTCGCCTTGATCGGCAAGATCGCGATCTTGGCCGAGGAGGCCGACCATCACCCGGACCTCCACCTGACGCGCTACCGCCGTCTCGAGATCGTGCTCACGACGCACGACGCCGGCAAGGTCACGCAGAAGGACTACGACCTGGCCGCGAAGATCGAGGCGCTGCCGAAGCTGCTGAAGTAGCTTCAGCGCGCGGCGTCGCGCAGCGCGGCGATGCGGGGAGCGAGGAGCTCCTGCGTGTCGGCGGTCGGCCAGACCACGCGGGCTTCCAGGTCGGCCTCGAAGGAGAACGGAGGCATGTTCGACTCCTGGAAGGTCACGCGGTAGGCGCGCTCCGCGGTGCGCTCGACGCTCCACGCCGGGCGCGAGCCCGGCAGATCGAGGCCGCCGAGGCGCTCGCCGAGCGGCGTGTCGTCGCCCGGCAGCTTCCACTCGTGGACGAGCACGAGGGCTTCCTGCGAGCGGTCGTCCTCCGCGACGACGGGCGCGCCCTTCGCGGCGGCGTGTCCCGCGGCGACGACGGCCGCCGCCGGGCGCGCGAGCGCGGAGAGATCGCGCGGAGCCTCGGGGGCGCGGCGAGCGCCGCTGAGCTCCACGAAGACCGCGAACGCGGCGATCGCGAGATAAGGGGTCAAGGTCTTCAATCCCAGCCTCGCGGAGGAGGACGCCGCGGGCGCCGAGACCGCGGCGCCCTCCTTCGCGGGGCTGAGACGGACGACCTTGGGTGAGACGGTGGGAGCTGCGGGGGCCTTCGCGGCCGCGGGGGCGGCCGCCGGAATGAAAG
>CAYVFO010000055.1:12356-16064 GCA_964450975.1 uncultured Elusimicrobia bacterium
GGTTTGGGAGCGGGAGCGGCCGGCGCGGGCTTCGGCTTGGCGGCGAGGCTCGCCTTGAGGAGCGCGACCTGCGAGCGGAGGCGCGCGAGCGCTTCCTCGCGGCGGACGAGGTCGGCCTTCTTGGCCTCGGCGGACTCCTTGAGCCCGTGGGCGCGCTCCTTGAGGATGTCGTCGTGGAGCTTGGCGAGCTCCGCGTACTCTCGTTCGGTGTCGATCATGGCGGCACCGATAGTCTAGCGGGCGGCGATTAACGAGTTATTACGACGGAGCGAGAGGTTTACGAAGGGAGGAAGACGAGGTTGTCCCAGAAGCCCGGCAGCCCGAGGCAGTAGTTCCTCAGCTCGGAGACGGGCAGGGGACGGGTCTTGCCGTCCTCGGTCAGCTCGTAGGCCGAATAGCCGAGCTGGAGCAGAGCGGTCGCGGCCGGAACGGAGAAGCGCGCGCCGGCCTCGCCCGCCCAGACTTCCATCGCGACGAAGGGCCGCTTGAGCTTGAGCGTGCGCGCGGCGCCCGCGATCAGGCGCTTCTCGCCGCCCTCGACGTCGATCTTGATCACGGTCGGCGCGGCGTTGGCCTCGACGTAGACGTCGAGCGTGATCGTCCGCACCTCGTACGGCTTTCCCTTGGAGGGATGGAACGCGTCGACCTCGGGCTCGAGCGTGCTCAAGGCCGAGCTCAGCGGGTTGCGGTACAGCGGCGCGGTCGCGGTCGAGTCCCACAGCGCCGCCTCGATCACGCGGATCTCGGGCGCGTTGCGCTCGAGCGCGGCGCGCATGTCGGGCATCGGCTCGAAGGCGTGGACCTCGCCCTCGGGTCCGATGAGCTCCGAGGCGAGCAAAGAGTAGAAGCCGTGGTTGGCGCCGGCGTCGTAGAACCGGTCGTTCGGCTGGAGCGTGCGGATGAGCCAGCGCGCGAGCTTGTACTCGGGCCCGCCCGGCGCCCCGGTCAGGTAGAACGTGACGAAGTCCGCGTCGTTCGAGTAGGGGAGGCGGATCTTCCGGCCCCAGAAGAGGGGGAACTCGACCTCGGACGGCGGCATGCCGGCGCGCGCCGCGGCCCAGCGGACGTAGCGCGGGCCGAACGCGGAGAGCTTGCGCAGCTTCCGGGCCAGGGGATGGCCTTCGCTCGTCTCGACGAGGCGGCAGCGCGCGGGGATGTCCGCGGCGAGCGCCAGCAGGCGGGCGCGCTTCTCGGCGAGGGGGTCGGCCACGGCGCGATTCTAGCAAAGGGGGAGCGGGCCCTTGACGTTATTGACTGAACAGTCTATAATCACCGAATGGCCCGCCCCCGCTCGTTCGACGAAGGCTCCGTCCTCGACAAGGCCGTCGAGGTCTTCCGCGCGCGCGGCTTCGAGGGCGCTTCGGTCGAGGACCTCGAGAAGGCGACGGGCCTGCGCCGCGCCAGCCTCTACGGCGCCTTCGGCGACAAGCGCGCGGTCTACCTCGCGGCGCTCCGGCGCTACGATTCGACTCGCGCCGAGCGGATGATGGCGGAGATCTCCGCCGCGACGACCGGGCGCAAGGCGCTCGAGCGGATGTTCTCGCTCGTCATCGCCGAGGCCGTCTCGGATCCCTGCGGATGCCTGCTCGCCAACGCGGCCTCGGAGAACGCCTCGCGCGACCCGAAGGTGGCCGTGTGCGTCGAGGCCGGGCGCCGGCGCGTCGAGGGCGGCCTGCACGCGGCGATCCTGCGCGGGCGTCACGACGGCAGCGTCCGCGGGACGGGCGAGCCGCGCGCCCTCGCGCGCTTCCTTTACGCCGCGGTCCTGGGGCTGCGCGCGCTGGCCAAGGCCGGGGCGTCGCGCGCGGAGCTCACCGGCGTCGCGGAGACGGCGTTGAAGGCGCTGGGGTGACATTTTTCGGCCTCATTATTGACTAACTGTTCAATTAGGAGAGAGATCATGAGCAAGAGACTCGAAGGCAAGGCGGCGCTGGTGACGGGCGGCTCGCGCGGAATCGGCGCGGCGATCGTGCGTCGGCTGGCCGCGGAGGGCGCGTCGGTGGCGTTCACCTACGTGGCCGCCAAGGACAAGGCCGAGGCCCTCGCGGCAGCGCTGAAGAAGGACGGCGCGAAAGTCCTGGCGCTGCAGGCGGACAGCGCGGACGCGAAGGCCGTGGCGGGCGCCGTCGACGCCGCGGCGAAGGCGTTCGGCCGCCTCGATGTGCTGGTCAACAACGCCGGCGTCTTCGCCGGAGCGCCGCTGGCCGAGAAGGCCGACGGGGCCGCGGTCGCGCGGATGTTCGCCGTCAACGTCGAAGCGGTGGCCGTGGCGACCCGCGCCGCGGCCGCGCACCTCGGGCAGGGCGGGCGCGTGATCACGATCGGCTCGGTCCTCGGCGACATCGGCATGGCCGGCTACGCCGACTACTCGGCGACGAAGGCCGCGGTCGGCGGCTACACGCGCGGCTGGTCGCGCGAGCTCGGCGCGAAGGGGATCACGGTCAACCTCGTGCAGCCCGGGCCCATCGACACCGACATGAACCCGGCCGACGGGGGCTACTCGGACGCGCAGAAGGCGCGCACCGCGCTCGGACGCTACGGCACCGCGGACGAGGTGGCCTCGGTGGTGGCGTTCCTCGCCTCGCCGGAGGCGGCCTACGTCACGGGAGCGACGATCGACGTGGACGGCGGCACCGCCGTCTAAAAGGAGGGCGCATGGAGATTCGCGAAAACGACGGGCAATTGCTGGACGCGTACAGCCGCACGGTCTCGGAGGTCGCCGCGCGCGTCTCCCCGGCCGTCGTCCGCATCGACGCCCGCAAGGGCGGCCGCGGCGGCTCGGGCTCGGGCTTCGTCTTCACGGCGAACGGCTACATCCTCACGAACAGCCACGTCGTGCACGGCGCGTCCGCGCTCGACATCACGCTCCACGACGGGCGGAAGTTCTCGGCCGAGATCGTCGGCGACGACCCGGCGACCGACCTCGCCGTCGTGCGCGTCCAGGCCGACGGCCTGCCCGTCCTCGAGCTCGGGGAGTCGAAGTCGCTCAAGCCCGGCCAGCTCGCGATCGCCATCGGAAACCCGTACGGCTTCTCGTACTCGGTGACCGCCGGCGTGATCTCCGCGCTCGGCCGCTCGCTGCGCTCGGAGTCGGGGCGCATGATGGACGGCATCGTGCAGACCGACGCCGCGCTCAATCCCGGCAACTCCGGCGGGCCTCTCGTGGACTCGAGCGGGCGCGTCATCGGCGTCAACTCGGCGGTGATCCTGCCGGCGCAGGGGCTGTGCTTCGCGATCCCCATCGACACGGCGAAGTTCGTCGCGGGGCGCCTCATCGAGCACGGCCGCATCCGCCGCGGCTGGCTCGGGCTCGGCGCGCAGGACGTGCGCGTGCCGCGAGGCCTGGCCAAGCGCCTGGGCGTGGACGCCGAGACCGGCGTGCTCGTCATCGCGGTGGAGCCCGGCGGCCCCGCGGCCGACGCCGGCGTCGAGGAGGGCGATCTCATCACGCGCTGGGAAGGCAAGCCGCTCAACGGCGTCGACGATCTGCACCGCGCGCTCGGCGAGGAGTCGATCGGACGCTCGGCGCGCGCGACGATCGTGCGCGAGTCGGGTCCCGAGGACGTGACGCTGACGCCGCGCGAGAACCGGAATTAAGGAGGACGTCATGAAAGAGCTCACCGACGCGAACTTCAAGAAGGAGGCCCTCGAGTCCGACAAGCCCGTGCTCGTGGACCTGTGGGCGCCGTGGTGCGGCCCGTGCCGCAT
>CAYVFO010000056.1:0-7750 GCA_964450975.1 uncultured Elusimicrobia bacterium
CACCAGCACTCGGGGCCGGACACGCTCGGACTGTGGGGGCCGCGCATCGGCGCCTCGGGGCTCAACCCCGCCTACCAGGAGCGCGTCTCGCGCGCGATCCTCGCGGCGATCGCGGACGCCGAGAAGCGCCTGCGGCCCGCCGTCCTGTCGGCGGGCGCCGGGACGCTCGACCCGCGCGGGCTGTGCCGGGACTCCCGCGATCCGCAGGTGATCGATCCCCATCTCGCCGTTCTCCGCGTGAAGTCCTCCGACGGGAAGGCGGTCGCGACCGTCGTGAACTGGTCGTGCCACCCCGAGGTCATCGGCCGCGAGAACCGCCTGATCACGGCCGACTTCCCGGGCCCGCTGTGCGCGCGGATCGAGGAGAAGACGGGCGGCGAGTGCGTCTTCCTCAACGGCATGATCGGCGGCCTCATGACGCCCGACGTGACGGAGGAGACCTTCGAGGAGACCGCGCGCGTCGGCCGGACGGTCGCCGACGCCGCCCTCGCGCTCCCGGCGAAGGCCTCGGGCGCTCGCCTCGGCTGGCGCGCGGAGACGATCCTCGTGCCCGTCGAGAACTCGCGCTACCTGCTCTTCCTCGGCGCGCTCACCGCCGGCCACGACCTGCTCAAGGCGGACGGCTCGCCGTTCGGCAGCCCGCGGCTGGCGTCGCTGCGTCACCTCCTGTTCGGCACGAAGGACGCCGGCCGGCCGTGGGTGCGCTCGGAGGTGTCGGTGCTCGACGTCGGCCCGGTGCGCCTGCTCGGGCTTCCGGCCGAGATGTTCCCGGAGCTCGCGATCGGCGGCTACGACGGGAAGTACTCGTTCGGCCGGCCCGTCGTCGACCCCAAGGGCGTGCCGCGCGACCTGGCCGCCGCGCCGAAAGGCCCGTACCTGCGCGAGCTCGTGAAGGCGCCCGTCGCGATGCTCGTCGGCCTCGCCGACGACGAGCTCGGGTACGTCATGCCGGAGTACGACTTCAAGATCAGGACCTCGAAGAGCATGCTGCCGCGCCTGCCCGGCCACTACGAGGAGACCAACTCGATCGGGCCGTCCGTCACGCGCATCGTGACGGAAGCCGCGGCGCGCCTACTGAAGGAGAAGCGCTAGCCGGTAGGCCGCGAAGGACAGGACGTAGGCGATCGCGAAGAAGGCCGAGAACTGGAGCGCGGGCCACTTCCACGTCCCGGTCTCGCGGCGCACGGTCGCGATCGTCGAGACGCACTGCAGCGCGATCGCGAAGAAGACCAGCAGGCTCGCGGCGACCGGCAGGCCGTAGCGGCGCGAGCCGTCTTCCTTCTTCGCCTCCTGGAGCGCCTTGACGAGTCCCTCGTTGTTCTCCGAGTCGCCCTCGAGCGCGTAGATCGTGCCGAGAGTGCCGACGAAGACCTCGCGGGCCGCGAGCGCCGAGAGAGACGCGACCGACACGCGCCAATCCCAGCCGAGCGGGGCGAACACGGGCTCGATCGCGCGGCCGGCCCGGCCGAGCGCGGAGCCCTCGAGCCGGGCCGCGGCGCGCGCGCCCGGCTCGAGGCCGGCGAGCCGCGCCTCGTCGCGCGGAAACGCGGCGAGCGCCCAGAGCGCGACGCTGAGGACGAAGATGACCTTGCCCGCGCGAGAGAGGAAGTGCCAGCAGCGCGTCCAGACGTAGCGCGCGAGCTCGCGGGCGCTGGGCAGGCGGTACGGGGGGAGGATCGTCGCCGGAGAGGGGTGCGCCTCGTGCAGCGCGGTGTGCTTGATCGCGAGCGCGAGGAGCAGCGCCATCAGGACGCCGAAGGCGTACATCCCGGCCATGACGACGCCGCGGCCGTCGAAGCCGAGCGGGGCGAACGAGGCCGGCACGAACGCGGCGATGAGCAGAGAGTAGACGGGCACGCGCGCCGAGCACGTCATCAGGGGCGCGAGCATCATCGTCACGAGGCGGCGCTTCTCGCTGGGGATCGTGCGGGCGGCCATGACGCCGGGGATCGCGCAGGCGAAGCTGGACAGGAAGGGGATGAACACGCGCCCGTCGAGGCCGAACGGGCGCAGCGCGCGATCGACCATCGCCCCGGCGCGCGGCAGGTAGCCGCTCTGCTCGAGGAAGCCGATCAAAGTGAAGAGCACCGCGATCTGGGGCACGAACACGACGACCGCGGAGACGCCCGGGACGACGCCGTCGCAGAGCAGGCTCGCGAGGACGCCGTCGGGCAGGCGCGCGCGGAGGGCCGCCGAGGCGGCGGCGAGGGCGGCGTCGAGCGCGTCGACCATCGGCTGCGCGCCGGCGAAGAGCGCCTGGAACACGAGGAACATCGTCGCCGCGAGGATCAGCGGCCCCCAAGCGGCGTGCATGAGGACGCGGTCGAGCTTGATCGAGCGGGAGACGAGCGGCAGGACGCCCGCGCCGCGCGCGCCGACGGCCGCGGCGCAGGCGGCCGCGGCGTCCTCGACCGCGCCGCTCTGGAGGTCGCGCAGGTCGGCGCGCGAGGCGCGCCGGAAGTCGAGCGGCCCGCGTCCCTCGCGCGCGGGCGTCCGCGCGGCGAGGAGCGTGGCCACGCCGGCCAGGCCCTCGCCGCTGCGCGCCGAGAGCAGGACGACGGGCATCCCGAGCCGCGCGGAGAGGGCGCGCTCGTCGATCGTCAGGCCGTTCTCGCGCGCCTCGTCGATCATGTTGACCGCGAGCGCGACGGAGTAGCCGGCCGACTTGAGGCCGCACGCGAGCGCCAGGTCGTTCTCGAGGTTGCTCGCCTCCGCGACGCAGAGCGCGAGCAGATCGCCGCCCTCGGCCGCCCGCTCGGCGAGGAAGCGGAAGGAGACCTTTTCGTCCTCGGTCTGCGGCAGCAGGCTGAAAGTGCCCGGGAGGTCGACGACCTCGAGCTCCGTCCCGCCGACGGTGGCCGTCCCGGAGGCCTTCTCGACGGTGCAGCCCGCGAAGTTCGCGGTGCGCTGCCGGAGGCCCGTGAGCGCGTTGAAGAGCGTCGTCTTGCCGGTGTTCGGGCGCCCGGCGAGCGCGACGACGCGCCGCGCGGCGGCGGGCTCGAGCGCGGCGGCGGGCGTCACGACGCCCCCGTCGCGGGCTCGACGGCGATCTTCGAGAGCAGGCGCGTCTCGACGGCGAGCAGCTGGGAGCCGACGAGGCATTCGACGGGGTCGCGCAGGGGGGCGAGCAGGAGCTTCGTCAGCGGAACGCCGGCGCGCAGGCCGAGGCCGGAGAGGCGCGTCTCGTCGAGATCGGACATGCCCGGAAATCCGACGACGCGGACGGGAACGCCGAGCGCGACTTTGTCGAGGGTCAGGGGGCGGCTCACGAAGGTATTGTAGCTCTTGTTGAGACTCCGTTTCAATAAGCCTCGGGCCCGCTTCTGCTAGAATAGCCGCAGTGGCCGATCCCTTCTCCCGTCTCGAAGCCGCGCGCGACTTGATCGACGCCGGCCGCCCGGACAAGGCCTTCGCCGCGCTCAAGGCCGCCTTCCCGCGCGCGCTCGCGCCCGAGGCGTCGCTCGCGCGCGCCGAGGCGCTCCGCCAGCAGGGCTTCTTCGGCCGGGCGATCAAGGAGTACGAGGCCGCCCTGAAGGCGGCGGGCCGCTCGGACGCCGAGCTCTCGTTTTCCGCCGCGCTCGGTCTCGCGCGCTGCGCGCGCAGCCTCGGCGTCTCGAGGAAGGCCCGGGCCGCGCTGGCGCTCGCGCGCCGCATCCCCGGCGGCGACCGCGACGCGCTCGCGCTGGAGGAGGCGCTCATCCTGCGCGCCGACAGCCGCCACAAGGAGGCCCTGCGCCGCTTGGCCCCGATGTACGCCGCCGCGCGCCGCTCCCGCGACGCCGGCGCCGAGGGCTTCCTGCTGTGGGCGATCGCGGGCTCGCGCCGGTTCTCCGGCGACCTCGCGGGCTCGCACCGCGACTTCAAGGCCTCGCTCGCGGCGTTCAAGCGCGCCCACGACCCCGAAGGGATCGCCTACGCCCTGTTCGGCCTCGGCGGCATCGCCCGCGTGCGCGGGCTCTTCGGGGAGGCGCGGCGCGCCTACGCGGAGGCCGGGAAGCTGCTCAAGGGCGGCCCCGATCTTTTCGGCCGCGCGTACGCCCACTGCGGCCTCGCCAACTGCCTGCGCCAGCAGGGCGAGCTCGCCGAGGCCGAGAAGAACTACCGCGCCTCCTACGCGCTCTACGCGGGCCTCGACGACCGCGTCGACCTCGCGTTCGTCGACTGGGGCCTCGGCCAGATCCATCAGCGCCGCGGCGAGCTCGCTCCCGCCGAGCGCCGCTATCGCGCCGCGCTCGCGGCGTTCTCCGGCGGCGCCGAGGACCGCGGCCTCGTGCTCGCGCGCAAGTCGCTCGCCGAGGTCCTCCACGCGCGCGGCCGCACGCGCGAGGCGGAGAAGCTCTTCGACTCCGCCGTCTCCCTCGCCCGCAAGTCCGGCCTCACCGCCCACCTCGAGCCCTACACTTAGGGCGCCGAAGATTTAACGGCGCCGTAACATGCGAATCATAATCTGTCCGCCATGGGACAGAGAATCTGGCAGGTGCTGGAGCAGTACTCCGGGCTGTGGGTGACGATCGACAAGGCGGGCAGCGTGATCGATCAGGGCGTCACGCTCGGGGAATTGACGGAGCGCGCGGGCAAGGACGCGCACCGTCTGACCTTTGTGTACGCCGCAGGCGAGCCGCGAGATGCTATGGCGCCTTCCTCACCCGCATCGAATGCCCGATCGCTCGCGATCGGGCTTAAGCCCTAGATAGCGAAGTCTTTGCCCAGGTACAGCTCTCGGGCGCGCTTGTCGTCGAGCAGGTGCTTCGCGGTGCCCTCGACGAGGATGCGGCCGTCGTAGATCAGGTACGCGCGCTCGATGATCGGCAAGGTCTCGCGGACGTTGTGGTCCGTGATGAGGACGCCGATGCCGCGGCCGACGAGCTTGCGGATGATCGCCTTGAGCTCGCCGACGGTGATCGGGTCGATGCCGACGAACGGCTCGTCGAGCATGATGAGCTTCGGGTCGCCGATCATGCAGCGCGCGACCTCGAGACGGCGCTTCTCTCCGCCGGAGAGCGTCCACGCCTTCTGGTGGCGCAGGTCCCACAGGCCGAACTCCTCGAGTAGCTCCTTGACGCGGCGCATCTGCTCGAGCCGGCTCGGCACGCGGCGCTCGAGCACGGCGCGGAGGTTCTCCTCGACGGTCAGGCCCTTGAACACCGTGGGCTCCTGCGCGAGGTAGCCCAACCCCATGCGCGCCCGCTCGTACATCGGCGCCTGGGTCACGTCCTTGCCGTCGATGAGGATCTGCCCTTCCTCGGGCGTCACGAAGCCCGCGAGGCTGTAGAACGTCGTGGTCTTGCCGGCGCCGTTGGGGCCGAGCAGGCCGACGATCTCGCCCGAGCCCACGTTGAGCGAGAGGCCTTTGACGACCATGCGCTCGCCGTAAGTCTTGCGGATGTCGCGGGCTTCGAGCTTCACTTGGTCAGCTCCTTGAGCGTCTTCTCGTCGCGGAAGATCAGCCAGCCGACGACCTTGCCTCGCGCCTCGATGCGGCGCGGGACCTCCGTCGCGACGGTCTCGTCGGCCTTGAGGGCGGTGGTCCACTCGCCCTCGACCTTGCGCAGGACGGGGCGGCCGCCGTTGAGCGTGAGGCGGCCGTTCGCTTTTTCGTAGACGGCCTCGTCGGCGGCGAGCTCGACGCGCGGGCCCCAGACGCGGGCGCCCTCGGACAGAAGGACCTTCGACTCGCCCTCCCACGACACGCGGCCGGCCTCGCCGCGGTCCGGATCCTCCCCGGCGGGCCTCCGGGCGAACTGGACGCGTCCGCCGGGCGCGGGCTCGAGGAAGCCCGTCTTGGCGTCCATCGCGTGCCCCGCCTTGTGGCCCTTGGCCTCGACGAAGGCGCCGTCGGACATGAGGCGGCTGATCTCGACGTTGCCGCGAGCCTGCCACGTCTTGTCGGCGTGCTTGAACAGCGCCCAGTCGGAGGTCAGCTTCGAGCCCGCCGATTTGTAGAGGACGCTGCCCGAGAACTCCTCCTCGCGGGAGGCGCCGCGCCGGACGACCCACTCCTTGCTGCTCACGAAGCCGCCCGCGACGGGCGCGGCCGTCTGGGCGGCGGCGGGCGCGGCGAGCAGCGCGAGCAGCGCGAGCGCCTTCAATTCGGGGCTCCCGTGAACGTCGACTGCTGGTTGAAGATGCGGATCTCGGTGAGGTCGGGAGAGGCCTCCATGCCGCGCCCGCGCAGCACGCCCTCCGGGCGCTGCACGAGGATCTCCGCCTTCGTCGTGAACTTCTTTTTCTCCGCGGAGTAGAGAAGCTCGGTCGTCGTGAGCTTCGATTGGTCGTCGAAGGAGTCGAGGACGACGGAGGAGGAGAGACGCACGTCGTGCGACTCCGTGTCGACCTCGCCGCCGAGCGCGGTCACCCGCGAGACGGCCTTGCCGCCGCGGTAGAACTCCATCGCGGGCTTCTCGAGCGTCGCGCGCTTGGAGTCCTCGCGCAGGACGGCGAGGGGGGACTTGAGCGTCCACGACGGCGCTCCCTTCTCGGACTGGCTCAAGGTCAGGCCTTCCATGACCTGCCGGCGCTCCACGCGCTCGCCCTCCGTCCGGCTCCCGCACGAGGCGAGGGCGAGGACGGCGGCGGCCGCGAGGAGGGGCCTCACTTCCCGGTCGTCCCGGCCTTCTTCGCGTCCGGCTTGTACCCGGGCGCGAGCTCCTCTGGCGGAGCCTTGAGCTGCTCCTCGGGGAGGTGGACCTTTCCGCCCGGATTGAGCCAGGGCGTCATCTCCATCGGGATCTTGCGCAGGTGGTAGGGCTTCGGCAGGCGCGAGAGCGCCGCCGAGATGCCGAAGTAGGCGACCGTGAGCACGGCGTAGATGATCGCGAGGGTCTTCATATGCCACTTCGCGTCCGGATACCACGGCGGCGAGACGAGCGCCTCGCGCGCGGCCTCCTTCTTGGAGAGCTTCTTCGGCGGCCGGCCGGCGTCTTGCGGCTGGTTCATCGGAGCTCCTTGGACAGCGCGTCGAAGCGGCGGACTTCCTTGAGGAACGACGGGATCGTGTCGAGCGCCAAGGCGTTGGGGCCGTCGGAGAGAGCCTTGTCGGGATCGGGGTGCGTCTCGAAGAACACGCCGGCGACGCCGACCGCGACGGCGGCGCGCGCCAGCGGGCGCACTAACTCGCGCTGGCCGCCGGTCGTAGCGCCGTTGCCGCCCGGGAGCTGGACGCAGTGCGTCGCGTCGTGGACCACGGGGAAGCCGAAGGAGCGCATGATCTCGTAAGAGCGCATGTCGACGATGAGGTTGCCGTAGCCGAACGTCGCGCCCCGCTCGGTGAGCAGGATGTTCTTGTTGCCCGTCGAGAGGATCTTCTCGACGGCGTGCTTCATGTCCCACGGCGAGAGGAACTGGCCTTTCTTGACGTTGACGGCCTTGCCGGTCTTGCCGCAGGCGACGAGCAGGTCGGTCTGACGCGAGAGGAACGCCGGGACCTGGAGCATGTCCACGTAGCGGGCGGCGAGCGCCGCCTGCTGGGGCTCGTGCACGTCGGTCACGCAGGGGACGCCGAGCTCGGCGGCGACCTTCGCGAGCGTGCGCAGGCCTTCCTCCATGCCCGGTCCGCGGTAGGACTTCACCGAGGTCCGGTTCGCCTTGTCGAACGACGCCTTGAGGACGAAGCCCTTGGGGCCGGCCGCCTTCTTGAGCGCGCGGCCGACGGTGCGCAGCAGCTTCTCGGACTCGATGACGCACGGACCGCCGATGAAGGCGACCGGCAGCTTGTTGCCGAAGGAGACTTTGCCGACTTTGACGACGTTGT
>CAYVFO010000056.1:7760-15866 GCA_964450975.1 uncultured Elusimicrobia bacterium
ACGTTGTCAGGCATGGATGGGATTCCTCGTTCCGCGCGTCTCGGCTCGCTCCACGCAGGCGGCGACGAAGTCGCGGAACAGCGGGTGCGGCGCCTCGGGGCGGCCCTTGAACTCGGGGTGGAACTGCGTCGCGAGGAACCACGGATGGTCCTTGTGCTCGACGATCTCGACGAGGTTCTTAGGGGCGTGCACGCCCGTCACGCACAGCCCCGCGTCCTCGAGCAGCTTGCGGAACTTGTTGTTGACCTCGAAGCGGTGGCGGTGCCGCTCGGAGATCGACGTCGTGCCGTACGCCTTGTGCGCGAGCGAGCCCTTCTTGACCGTGCACTCGTACGTGCCGAGGCGCATCGTGGCGCCCTTGTCCTTGACGGTCTTCTGCTCGGGCAGCAAGTCGATCACGGGGTAGCGGCTCTTCTGGTCGAACTCGGTCGAATGCGCGCCGCTGAGCTTGAGCACGTTGCGCGCGAACTCGATGACCGCGATCTGGAGCCCCAGGCAGAGGCCGAAGTACGGGATCTTCTTCTCGCGCGCGAGCTGCGCCACGCGGATCTTGCCCTCGATGCCGCGGTCGCCGAAGCCGCCGGGCACGAGGATGCCGTGGATGCCCTCGAGCTGCTCTTCGATGCGCGGGTCGGTCGTGTCGAGGAAGCGGATCTTCACGCGCGCCTCGTTGGCGATGCCGCCGTGCACGAGCGCCTCGTTGACCGACTTGTAGGCGTCCTTGTAGTCGGTGTACTTCCCCGCGAGCGCGACGACGACCTCGCGCTTGGGGTTCTTGAGGCGGTCGACGACCTTGATCCAGCTGTCGAGGTCCTTCGACTGCGTGCGCAGCCGCAGGAGCATCATGATCTGGTCGTCGAGGCCCTGCTTGTGGAACACCATCGGGACCTCGTAGATCGAGTCGACGTCGGGCGCCTCGATGACGGACTCCTTCGGGACCGAGCAGAACATGGAGAGCTTCGCCTTCATGTTCGCGTCGATCGGCTTCTCGGAGCGGCAGACGAGGACGTCGGGCGCGATGCCGATCTCGCGGAGCTTCTGGACCGAGTGCTGGGTCGGCTTCGTCTTGAGCTCCTCGGACGCGCGGATGAACGGGATGAGCGTCACGTGGACGTAGAGGGAGTTCTCGCGCCCGGCCTCGAGGCCCATCTGGCGCGCGGCCTCCATGAACGGGAGGGATTCGATGTCGCCGACCGTGCCGCCGATCTCGATGATCGCGATGTCGGCGCCCTTGGCGGCCGCGCGGAAGCGGTTCTTGATCTCGTCGGTGATGTGCGGGATGACCTGGACCGTGGTGCCGAGGAAGTCGCCGCGGCGCTCGCGGTCGAGGACGGTCTGGTAGACCTTGCCCGCGGTGAAGTTGTTGGTGTGGTGCATCTCCTTGTTCAGGAAGCGCTCGTAGTGGCCGAGGTCGAGGTCGGTCTCCGCCCCGTCTTCGGTGACGAAGACCTCGCCGTGCTGGAAGGGGTTCATCGTGCCCGGGTCGACGTTGATGTACGGGTCGCACTTGAGCATCGTCACCTGCAGGCCGCGGGCCTGCAGCAGCTTGCCCAGGGACGAGGCGGTGATGCCTTTGCCCAGGGAGCTGACGACTCCTCCGGTCACGAAGATGTACTTGGTGGTCATTTGGCTCCTCGGCGAAGCATGGTCTCGGCGCGTCTCAAATCGGAGGGGACGTCCACGGCGACGGGCCGCTCTTTGACGACGGCGGCGCGAATGGTCATGCCGTCCTCGAGCGCGCGGAGCTGCTCGAGCCGCTCCGCCTTCTCGAGCGGGGACGGCTTCATCGACACGAAGCGCTTGAGCGCGGCGCGCCGGTAGGCGTACAGCCCCAGGTGCTCCCAGGAGGAGACGGGGGCGCGGGAGAAATACAGGCAGCGGCCGTTCTTGCTCAAGACCGCCTTGACGACGTGGCTCGCGTCGCGGCGCGGGCCGTCGGCGAGGGCGATGACCGACGTGGCGATGTCGGCGCCCGTGGTCAGCGCCTTGACCGTCGCGCGCAAGGTCGCGGGTTTCAAGAGCGGCATATCCCCTTGAAAGTTGAGGATCACGGGCTCGGTCCGGCCCTTCGCGGCGGCCCAGACGCGGTCGGAGCCCGACGGGAGGGAGGGGGACGTCATGACCGCGATCCCGCCGAAGCTGCGCACTTCGTCGGCTACCTCGCGCGAATCGACGGCGACGATGACCGGGCCGAGGCGCGCGGCGACAGCCGCGCGCCAACACCACTCGATCATCGACTTGCCGCCGAGCTTGGCGAGAACCTTGCGCGGGAAGCGGGTCGAGCCCAGGCGCGCGGGGATCACCGTGAGGACTCTCACCGCACGGCCTCCGCGAGCTCGCGCGCGTCGGTCGTCGCGGTGCCGAGCTTGCCCACGACGATGCCGGCCGCGTGGTTGGCGAGCTTGGCGGCGCCGCGCAGAGGCGCGCCGGCGGCGAGGGCGAGGGTCAGAGTCGAGATCACGGTGTCGCCGGCGCCGGAGACGTCGAAGACCTCGCGGGCGCGCGTCGGAACGTGAGTGATGCGGCCGCTCTTCTCGAAGAGGCTCATGCCGTCGGCGCCGCGCGTGATGAGGACGGACTCGCTCTTGAGCGTCCGGAGGATGTCCTTGCCCAGGCCGACGAGCGCGTCCTGGCCGGGCTTGGGGTCGCGGCGCATGCACGCCCACGCCTCGGCGGTGTTCGGCGTCACGCAGGTCACGCCCTTGTAGCGCGAGAAGTGCTCCGGCTTGGGGTCGACGGTGACCGGGATGCCGCGTTTGCGGCACGCCGAGATCGCCTTGGCGAGCAGGCGCGGGCCGATGACGCCTTTGCCGTAGTCGGAGAGGATGACGGCTTCCGCCTTCGGGAGCTCCTCGGCGAGGGAGGCGAGCAGGCGCGACTCGCCCGCGTGGGTGAGGGGGCCCGGAGTCTCGCGGTCGAAGCGCACGACCTGCTGGCGCTCGGCGATGACGCGGCATTTTTGAGTCGTCTGGCGCTCGACGTCCACGCAGACTCCGCCGACGTCGACGCCGCGGCCGCGGAAGTGCTCGAGGAGGCGGGCGCCCGCGGAATCCTCGCCGACGACGCCGACGACGGACACGGCCGCGCCGAGGGAGGCGAGATTGTTGACGACGTTGCCGGCGCCGCCCGGGATGTGGGACTCGCCGGTCACGCGCACGACGGGGACGGGCGCTTCGGGGGAGATGCGGCCGACCGTGCCGCGGACGTACTGGTCGAGCATGAGGTCGCCGACGACGAGGACCCGGCGCCCCGAGAATCGGGCGATCGTCCGCAGAAGCTCCTGCCGCTCGGCTTTAGTGGCGGGCATCGTTACGGGTGTTGATCATAACATTTCCTTCAGCGCAGCGGTGACATGGCCGAAAAACACCTCGACCTTCATGAGAACGGGAGCGCGGCGCGCGTCGTCGGAGAGCCAGAGGCGGAGGCGCTTGCCTTTCTGGACGAACAGGCCCTCGCGGCGCATCGCGGGCTCGACGAGGACCGTCCTGAACTTGCCGAGCGGAGCCTTCACGGTCTCGCGGTCGGTCACCTTGACGACGAGAGGCCAGTTGTCGGGCGTGTTGACGTCGACGACGACCTCGCCGCCGTCGGGCAGCGGCTGCGCGCGCACGTAATAGACGCTCGAAAGCACGTCCTGCACCGACGCGGGGATCGTGCCCGTGCGCACGGCGAACGTCCCGTCCTTGTTGACGCGGCGCGCGACGAAGCGCCCCTCGTCGCGGTCGTAGAGCACCCACTCGTCGCGCCAGAAGTGCCCCTCGCGAAGCTTCTTGGAGTAGCCGAGGGAGGTGAGCGTGCGGGCGTCGAGCCAGCTTTCGTTCAAGTCCCGAACGGCGTAGAACGTGTCGCAGAAGGAGTTCGACCGCGCCTCGTTGACGAGGTGGTAGGCGGGGCGCCCGTTGAACATCACGATCTTGTTGACCGACATCGTCGCCTCGCCGACCGAGAGCATGCCCCACGACATCGCGAGCGTGATCTTCTCGGGGAAGGCGGGCAGCGGCTTGTAGTCCGGGTGGTAGGGGACCTCGGGGCCGACGAGCTGCGAGGGGGAGATGATCGACGTCGTGATCGAGACCTGCCCCCAGTGGCGGGGCTTCGCGGGCGCCGCCGCCTTGGGGGCCTTGGGCGCGTTCTTGGCCGCCGGCGCCGCGGGCGGGGGGAGCGCCGCGCCGGAGACGGGAACCGTGGACATGCTCACGAGGACCGGCGCGGCCGGGCCGCTGTCCGCCGTGGTCGGGCGCGGGTCGGAGGCGCGCTGCTTGACCGAGCAGGCGCCGGCGGCCAGGACGAGCGCGGCGAGCGCGGAGGCGCGGAGGCTCATCGCTTTCCCGCCGCGAGCGACTCGAGCGTGTCGATCCAGAGGTTGCGGCCCTTGAGGAGCTCGAGCTTGATGCCGAGCACGTAGACTTCGCCGGAAAGCTTCTCGCGCCAGTCGTCGGGCAGGCGCACGAAATCCTTGTGCGTCGTGACGAGCGGCAGGCCCCCGCGCAGATCCTCGACCGACTTGAGGTCGCGCGCCGTGTAAGGGTGATGATCGGGAAAGCGCCAGGACTGCGAGACCTTCGCGCCGAGCCCCTCGAGTTTCGACTCGAAGGAGAGCGGGTCGCCGATGCCGGAGAGCGCGACGACCGCCTTGTCCTTGAGGCGCGAGAGGGGGAGCTTCGCCTCCGTCTTGACGTCGAGCAGGTGGTCGGGCTTGTGCGCCGACTCGAGCAGGGGAACGCCCGGGTGGACGGCCTCGATCTCGGAGCGCAGGCGCTCGAGCTCGGCGGCGGTGACGCGGTCGGCGTGCGTGATGACGACCATCGCGGCGCGGCGGAGAGCGGAGACGGGCTCGCGGAGGTCTCCGAGAGGCAGAAGGCGGCGGCCGCCGAAGGGGTCGCGCGCGTTGACGAGCACGACGTCGAGGTCGCGGTGCAGCCGCAGGTGCTGGAAGCCGTCGTCGAGGATGAGCACGCGCGAGCCGTACATCTCGACCGCGAGCTCGCCGGCCTTCGCGCGGTCGGGGCAGACGAGGACGGGAATGCCCTGGCCCTGGAGCGACTGGTGGATCATCCACGGCTCGTCGCCGCACTCGCGCCAATCGGTCTTGCGGCCGTCGAGCAGGACGGAGACGTCGCGGCGCGGCGCCGTGCGGCCGTAGCCGCGCGAGAGGATCGCGACCTCGTGGCCGCGCTTGCGCAAGGTCTCCGCCGCCAGGAGCACGGCGGGCGTCTTGCCGGTGCCGCCCGCGGTGAGGTTGCCGACGCAGACGACCTTCGCGCCGAGCTTCTTGCGCGGGAGCACGCCCGCCGCGTAGAGCCCGCGGCGCGCGAGCACGCCCGCGCCGTACGCGAGCGAGGCGGCGCCGAGCAAGGCGCGGCCCCCGAGGGACTTCTTGAGCTTCTCGCGGCGCTTGCCCCAGCTCACGCGTGAGCCTCCGCCCGCGCCAGCAGCTTCTCGACGGCCGGCAGGACGCGCTCCGCGGGGAGCTGCTGCAGGCACTCGAGGTTGTACGGGCACTCGTTGGAGCGGCAGCCGATGCAGTGCAGCTCCTCGAGGCGGACGTACGGGTGATCGGGGTGCGCGGCGGGCGTCCACGCCGCCGGATCGGACGAGGAGTGGATCGTCACGGTCGGCACGCCGTGCGCGAGCGCGACGTGCTTCGGACCGGCGCAATTCGTCACGACGACGCGGCACGCGGCGAGCTCGCGCGCGAGCTCGGCGATCGTGCGCGTCTCGGGGATCGCCTCCGCGCCCGCGCCGATGCCGCGGACGACCTCGTCCGCGAGGGCCTTCTCGCCGGGGCCCCAGAACACCTTGATGCGGCAGCCGTGCTTGTCGCGCAGCAGGCGGCCGAGCCGCGCGTACGACGGCGCGGGCCAGCGCCGGGTCTCCTGGCGCGACGGCGGCACGAGGCCGACGATGTTTTCGACGGTTCGGGGACGCTCGGCGAGGAACAGGCGCGGCAGCTCCGGCGCGTCCTCGGGCTTCACGCCGAGCGGCGCGAGCCACCGGACCTTCTCGAGCGCGGCGTAGCACGTCTGAGGCGACTGGACCATGCGGACGTTGTACGCCCAGCGGCGCGCGACGTGCGCGGGCCCGGCCTTCACCGCCGCGCCGGACAGCGCCGTGAGCAGCGCGGTGCGCGGATTGGCGAGGAAGTCGATGACCCAGTCGTATTTCCGCTCGCGGATCTTGGAGATCCACGCGAGGTCGTCGCCGAGGCCGCTCGACTCGTAAACGATCGTCTCGTCGATGAACGGCGCGCCCGCGACCGCCTCGGCGCCGGGCTTCTCGACGAGGAAGTCGAGCTTCGCGTCCGGGAACCGCTTCTTGAGCGCCGCGAGGGCCGGCGTCGTCAAGATCACGTCGCCGAGGCGGCGCAATTGGACGACGAGGATCGACTTGGGCGGCGCGATGGTCAGAAGCGGGCCTTCCCGCGCGTCATGTTGAGGTGGAAGTCGTACATGTTGTCGTCGCCCCGCACGAGCAGGCGCTTGACCGCCTCGGCCTCGCGCTTCCAGGGGAGGCGCGAGATGCCCTGCTTGACCGAGAAGTCGAAGCGGTAGCCGGCCTCGAGCGCCGCCTGCCGGACCTCGGGCTTGTAGGCGCCGGAGCCGTAGGGGTAGGCGAAGCCGACCATCTCGCGCCCGAGCTTCTCCTCCAGGCGCTTCTTCGACTCGGTCAGCTCCCACTTCACCTCGTCGAGCGGGAGCTCGGCCAGGTTGCGGTGGCGCATCGTGTGCGAGCCGAACTCGATCAGCCCGGAGTCCTGCATCTCCTTGATCTGCGCCCACGTGAGCATCTTGAGCCACGGCTCGGTCTTCGGGTTGTGCCAGCCGTTGTGCTTTTCCATCGTCTCGTAGACGAGGAAGACGCACGCCTTCATCCCGAACTCCTTGAGGAGGGGGAAGGCGAGCTCGTAGTTGTTCATGTACCCGTCGTCGAAGGTGATCAGGACGGGCTTCTCGGGCAAGGGCGCAACGCCTTTCTCGGCGTCGCGCCAGTCGCGGAAGTCGATCGCGGTGTAGCCGTTGTCCTTGAGGTACTGGAGCTGCTTGCGGAAATCCTCCGTCGTGACCCAGAGCTTCTTGAGCTCCGAGCGGGGCGGGTAGTCGCCGATCTTGTGGTACATCAAAGTCGGCATTCCGTCGGTGACGACGGGGCGCCACCAGTTCCAGCGGGCGCTGGCGGCGGCGGCGACTGCTCCGACGGCGGCGAGTTCGCCGATCATCTCGGTTTCTCCTTGAGCATGCGTCCCAGTTTAACGTATTTGAGCCAGCTGTGATAGGCCGACAGGCGGGCCCAGGTCACCCCCGCGCTCCCGTCGAGGATTCCGAGCTTGAGCACGAGCCGGGCGAACAATTCCCAGGGGTAGATGAGGTGGTGGAAGGGAGTGAAGGTCCGGCCCGCGTCGTAGCGCTTTTTCGCCGCCAGATCGGTGTAGCGCTCGAGCTTGGACATGTAGTCGGCCACGTCGCGATAGGGGATGTGCGTGATCTTGCCGCGCAGGCGGCCGACCGGGCCGCGGATCTCGATGCCCTCGTGCAGCGCCCCGCCGACGAACCGCGACTGATCCCGCTTGAACAGCCGGACATGGTGCTCGGAGCCGAGACCGCCGAAGCGCATCGTGCGGCCCAGGAAGGACACCTCGAAGGGGATGTCGTAGCCGAGCGCCGCGGGCTCGCGGAGGACCCCGCGGATCTCGTCGGCGAGCGCGGGCGTCACGCGCTCGTCGGGGTCGATCCAGAGGCACCAGTCGCCCGTCGCCAAGTCGAGCGAGGCCTGGCGCTGGCGCGCGTAGTCGTCGAAGGCGCGGCGGACGGTCCTGGCTCCGGCCGCCTTGGCGACCTGTTCTGTCTCGTCGGTCGTGTCGGCGGAGACGACGACCACGATCTCGGAGACGAGCCCGCGGATCGAGTCGAGGCAGCCCGGCAGGTCGGCCGCCTCGTCCTTGGCGATGAGGATCGCGCTAATGGAGGGCATCGTAGATGGACTCCATGTCGAGCGCCATGCGCGTCAGCCCGAAGCGCTTGAGGTTCGCGCGCGCGGCCGAGGCGAGGCGCGCGGCCTTCTCCCGGCCGTCGACGAGCTCGATGAGCTCCTTCGCGAGCGCCTCGGGGT
>CAYVFO010000057.1:0-13526 GCA_964450975.1 uncultured Elusimicrobia bacterium
TCGAAGGCCACTCTCTACGGCTCGTTCTGGCCCCGGTGGGGCTGGGCGCGCCCGCTCGTCTCGGCCTTCGCGACGAAGGCGCTCGGCGATCTCACCGCCATGTACCTCAAGATCGACGAGTCGATCGCGCGCGTCGGCTCGTTCCCGGCGCCGCACCGCACGGTCACGCCGGCCGACTCCGGCCAGCTCGAGGCGAGAGGCGCCGCGCTCAAGGCCGGCCGCGCCGACAAGGCCGCCGCGGAGCGCCTGCTCGCCCATCTGCGCGAGGCGTCCGACGACGAGGTGAGGGGGATGCGCCCCTTCGAGCTCGCCGACCGCTGGGCGCTCCCGCGAAGCCGCGCGCTCGGCGCGTGCCTGCACGCGGTCAAGGCGGGCCTGCTCGACCTCTCCTGGGAGGTGCTGTGCCCGAACTGCGCGGCGCCGAAGGAGCGCCTCGAGCGGCTCGCCGACCTCAAGGGCGTCTCGCACTGCGACTCGTGCGACATCGACTACGGCGTCAACCTCGACAGCTCCGTCGAGCTGCGCTTCTCGGCGAATCCCGCGGTGCGCGCCGCGAAATCGGCCGTGTTCTGCGCGGGCAGCCCCGCGCACTCGCGCCACGCCGGCGCGCAGCTGAGGCTCGACGGCATCGCCGCGCGCGCGGTCGACGTGGACCTCGGGCCGCGCTCGTACGTCCTGCGCCTGCTCCAGGCCAAGCGCGCGTACACGTTGCGCCCCGACGCGGGCGGCCCGTCGTCCGTGTCGATCGATCTCGCGAAGGCCGCCGACGGGACGGAGTTCGCCTTCAAGCCCGGCCCCGTGCGCCTGATGCTCCAGCCGAGCGGCGAGCCCGGCCTGCTGCGCCTGGAGAACGAGGGCTGGCGCGACGCCGCCGCGACCGCCGCCCTCGTGACGACGATGCAGGATTTCCGCGACCTGTTCTCCTCGGAGGTGCTCGCGCCCGGCGTCGAGATCGGCATCAAGAACCTGGCGCTCGTCTTCACCGACCTCAAGGACTCGACGGCGATGTACGAGCGCATCGGCGACGCGACCGCCTACGCCGTCGTGCGCGACCACTTCGAGTGGCTCACCGCGATCATCGCCGACCACCGCGGCGCGGTCGTGATGACGATCGGCGACGCGGTCATGGCGGTGTTCTCCTCCGGGGCCGACGCGCTCTCGGCCGCGATCGACATGCAGGAGCGCATCGGCGAGCTCCACTGCCGCCTCTCGCCGCGCCCGCCGGTCCAGCTCAAGATCGGCGTCCATCAGGGGCCGTCCATCGCGATCAACGCCGGCGGCCAGCTCGACTACTTCGGCACGATGGTCAACATCGCCGCGCGCGTGCAGAACGAGAGCAAGGGCGGCGACATCGTGGTGACCGCGGCGATCGGGACCGATCCCGCGTGCAAGGCCGTGCTCGACCGCCGCGCTCCCGCCGGCGAGCACTTCACCATCGCGCTCAAGGGGCTGTCGGGCAGCTACGATCTCTGGCGCCTGACGCCGAAGAAGAAGTGAGGGCGCGGTCGTTCCGTCCGGTCGCCGGGAAATCCCCGAAGGTGCTGATCCTCGGCTCTTTGCCCGGAACGGCGTCGCTGCGGCTCGAGCAGTATTACGGGCACCCTCAGAACAAGTTCTGGGAGTTGATGGGGGACGTGCTGGGCGAGGATCTCCGCGGCCTGACGTACGCGCGGCGGCTCGGAAGGCTGAAAGCGAACGGCATCGCGCTGTGGGACATCGTCAAAGAAGCGCGGCGGCACGGAAGTCTCGACGCGAACATCAAGGACGAGCTGCACAACGAAGTGGGGGAGTTCGTGACGGCGCGGCGGATCAAAGCCGTGTTCTGCAACGGGAGCACGGCGTACGCCCTGTACCGGCGGCGATACGACGATCCGAACGTCGTTCGGCTGCCCTCCTCCTCGCCCGCGAACGCCTCCATCCCTTACCCCGTCAAGCGGCGGGCGTGGCGTCGCATTCGCGCCTACCTATAAAGTAGGATAGGCCCGATGACGGGCCTTCTTCTCGCCGCCCTCCTGATCGCCGCGCCCGCGCACGCCGCCGAGACCGCCGCGCCCGCTCCCGACATCCGCGAGCTCATCGACAAGGCGAACAAAGCCCTGCGCGGCGACTCGAGCCACGGCAAGCTCGTCATGACGATCGAGACGCCGGAGTGGAAGCGCTCGCTCGACATCGAAGGCTGGAACAAGGACCGCACGTTCGCCTTCATCAAGATCCTCTCGCCCGCCAAAGAGCGCGGCAACACCACGCTCCGCCGCAAGACCGAGATGTGGGTGTACCTCCCGAAGGTGGAGCGCGTCATCAAGATCCCGCCGACGATGATGCACTCGACGTGGCAGGGCTCGGACTTCACGTACGAGGACATCGTGAAGGCCGACTCGATCGTGAAAGACTACACGCACAAGCTCCTCAAGACGACGAAGGAAGAGGGGCGCACGGTCTACCACGTCGAGGCCCTCCCGAAGCCCGACGCGCCCGTCGTCTGGGGCCGCGTGCTCACCGACGTCGCGGTCTACGACGACGACGGCTCCGTCATCCCGCTCAACGAACTCGACTACTCCGAGCGCGGCGAGCTCATCCGCACGATCACGCTCTCCGACATCAAGGTCATGAGCGGCCGCCGCGTGCCGGCGCGCCTCGAGTGCGTGCCCGCCAAGAAGCCGGGCCAGCGCACGATCATCCACTACCAGCAGCTCGAGTTCGACGTGCCGCTCGACGACAAGTTCTTCAGCTACCAGCGCCTGCAGAAGGGGGAGCGCTGACATGCTCCGCCTCGCCTGGCGCAACGTCTGGCGCAACCGCCGCCGCTCGCTGATCAACGTCGCCGCGATGGGCTTCGGACTCGCCGCGATCATGTTCGGCCAGTCGCTGATCACCTCGCTGCAGCAGCAGCTCATCGAGAAGGCGACCGGCTCGATCACGGGCCACGTGCGCGTCCAGCGCTCCGACGTCGACGAGTCCAAGTTCCCGGACAAGTTCATGAAGGACCCCGACTCCGCGGCCAAGATCGTCGCCGCCGACCCGCGGATCAAGACCTGGGGCCGCCGCATCCAAGTGACCGGCCTCGTCTCCGCCCCGAGCGCCTCGCTCGGCGTGCTCATCTGCGCCGTCGAGCCCGAGAAGGAGAAGCTCCTGACGGACATGTCGACGTACATCAAGCAAGGGACGTACCTCGAGCCCGACAAGAAGGGCATCGTCATGGGCAAGAAGCTCGCCGGCCGCCTCGACGTGCGCCTGGGCGAGAAGGTCGTCATCATGTCCCAGGCCTCCGACGGCTCGATGGGCGCCGAGGCCTTCCGCGTCGTCGGCATCCACGAGACGGGCTCGGAGTCCTTCGACGGCCAGATCGTCTGGCTCCCGCTCAAGGCGATGCAGGAGCTGCTCGTGCGCCCCGGCGAGGCGAACCAGATCGCCGCGACGGTCGCCGACATCACGACGGCCGAGCAGGTCGCGCTCGACATCGACGCGAAGCTCCCGCCCGGCCCGGTCCGCGCGATCAGCTGGAAAGCCATCGACCGCGAGATCATCAGCATCCAGTCCTTCCAGGACGCGATCCTCTCGATCGTGCTCGTCATCGTCTTCCTCATCGTCGCGCTCGGCATCCTCAACACGCAGCTCATGAGCCTCTTCGAGCGCGTGCGCGAGTTCGGCGTGCTCATGGCGATCGGCGCGCGGCCGAAGTGGGTCGTGACCCTGATCCTCGCGGAGTCGCTCGTGCTGGGCTCGGTCGGCGCGCTCCTCGGGCTGACGATCGGGGCGATCCTCATCGCGCACTTCGGCGCGCACGGCCTGCGCCTGCCCGTCGGCGAGGCCTTCTCGTACTTCCTGCCGTTCCCGTCGGTGATCTACATGATCCCGTCCTGGAAGATGCACGCGATCGCGTGCGTCTCCGTGTTCCTCATCACCTTGCTGGCCTCCCTGCCGCCCGCGCTGCGCGCCGGGCGCCTCAAGCCGGCGGAGGCGCTGCGCCATGTCTAAAGCCCATCCTCTGGTGGAGGCGCACGGCGTCCACAAGATCTACCCCGGCAATTCCAAGGTCGCGGCTCTGCGCGGCGTGGACTTCGCGCTCGAGCGCGGCGAGTTCTCCGCTCTCGCCGGCCCGTCCGGCTCGGGCAAGTCCACGCTTCTCAACCTCATCGGCACGCTCGACCGTCCGACGAAGGGGCAGATCAAGTACGACGGCAAGGTCGTCTCCGACCTCGACGTGGACGCGCTCTCGGACTTCCGCCTGGCCTCGCTCGGCTTCATCTTCCAGGCCTACAACCTCATCCCCGTGCTCACCGCCGTCGAGAACGTCGAGTATCCGATGGTGCTCCAGGGCGTCGAGCCCGGCGAGCGCCGGAAGCTCGCGCTCGAGGCGCTCAAGTGGGTCGGCCTCTCCGAGTACGCCGAGCGCCGCCCCGACCTGCTCTCCGGCGGCCAGCAGCAGCGCGTCGCAGTCGCGCGCGCGATCGTCACGCGCCCCTCGCTCGTCCTCGCCGACGAGCCCACCGCGAACCTCGATTCGAAGACCGCCGCCTCGCTCCTCGACTTGATGGAGGGGCTCAACAAGGACCACGGCATCACCTTCCTGTTCTCGTCGCACGACCACGCCGTCCTCGAGCGCGCGCGCCGCGTCGTGCGCCTGCAGGACGGGGAGCTGCTCGCCGATGAAGCGCGCGCTCGCTAGCCTCCTCCTCTTCCTCGCGCTTCCGGCGTCGGCCGAAGTGAAGCTCGGCGGCTACCTCAAGGACTTCTGGCAGTACTCGAGGTCCGCGATCGACGGCCGCCCCTACAACCTCAACACCTTCCGCGCGCGCCTGTCCGTCGACGCCGACAAGGGGCCGTTCAAGGCGCACGTCGACCTCGACAACCAGGTCGCCGCCGGCTCCTACTTCCGCACGCGGGAGTTCCAGCTCTTCGGCTACGCGCCGCCGAAGCCCTGGCTCGACATGGAGCACACGGTCTCCACCGGCACGACCAACGGCTACGGCATCGGCGCCTACCGCGCGTGGATCGGCCTCGAGAACGACGAGGGCACGCTCCGCGCCGGCCGCCAGCGCATCGCGTGGGGCACGGGCAAGATGTGGAACCCGACCGACGTGCTCAACCCGTGGGACCCGTCGTCGATCGAGCAGACCGAGCGGCGCGGCGTGGACGCGCTGTACGGCCGGAAGGGAATCGGCACGCTCGGCCAGGCCGAGCTCGTCTGGGCGCCCGGCGACCGCTGGGCCGACCACAACCTGCTCGCGCGCGGCCGCGCGAACTTCGAGGGCTGGGACGTCTCCGCCTTGTTCGGAAAGATCTCGGGCTCGACGTACGCGGTCATGGCGGGGGGCGACCTCGCGCGCGAGCTCTTCGAGGGCACCGCGCACGCCGAGGCCGCCTACTTCGCGCCCGTGCTCCGCAACCCGTACTGGAAGGTCGGCGCCGGCTACGACTACAACTTCGCCTCCGACACGAAGTGGAAATGGCTCAAGGACGCGAACTTCGTCTTCGAGTACTACCACGCGGGCAACGGCGCCGAGAATCCGGCGCGCTACGATCTGGCCGCGGCGCGCGCGGGCAAAGAGCAGGGCCTCGCGCGCGACTATCTCGGCTCGACCCTCTCGAAGGACCTGCACACCTTGCTCAAATTCGAGTGCGCCGCGATCGTCAACATGCACGACCGCTCGACGCTGGCCTACCCGAGCCTCGGCTGGAACGCCTTGCCCGACCTGTGGCTGACCGCGGCGTGGCGCCGCTTCGGCGGCGAGCGGACGGGGGAGTTCGGGCGGCAGCCCAACCAAGTCGTCCTCACGGGGCAGTGGTGGTTCTGATCAAGCCGCTCGCTCTCGCGCTCCTGCTGCCGGCCGCGGCCTCCGCGAAGCAGGGCTGGGATCCCAAGGCGAAGCTCGGCGAGCCCGCGCCCGCGTTCTCCCTGCCGGACCAGGACGGAAAGGCCCGGCGGCTCCTCGACACGCGCGGGAAGCTCGTCGTGCTCGAATGGTTCGACCACGAGTGCGTCACCACGCGGAAATACTACGACGCCGGCGAGCTGCAGGCCCTCCAGCGGAAATGGACCGGGCGCGGCGCCGCGTGGTACGCGATCGCCTCCAACGCGAAGGGCGAGATGGGCCACCTCACTCCCGAGCTCGCGCGGAAAGTCCGCGCGGCCGAGAAGATGGCGGCTCACATCCTCCTCGACGAAAACGGGAAAGTCGGGCGCCTCTACGGCGCGAAGACCACTCCGCACGTCTTCGTGATCGATCCCGCGGGGACTTTGATCTACACGGGCTCCGTCGACGACTGCTACTCCGCGGAGCTCAAGGAATGCCGCGAGCGGCGCGTCCATCTCGACCGGGCGCTCGAGGAGGCCTCCGCCGGAAAGCCCGTGTCGACGCCGTTCACCGCCGCGTTCGGCTGCGCGGTGAAGTATCATTGGAACTGGGATAAAAAATGAAGCTCGCGCTCGCTCTGTTCCTGCTCCCGTTCGCCGCCTCCGCCAAGGAGGCCGGCCACGTGAAGGTCACGTGGCTCGAAAGCGGCGGCAGCCACGCGCTCAAGCTCGTTCACCAGCCGCACTGGCACACGTACTGGAAGAACCCGGGCGACTCCGGCATTCCGACGAAGATCTCCGCCGGCGAGATCCTCTGGCCCGCTCCCGAGCGCATCGTCGCGGAGCCTCTCACGAGCTTCGGCTACTCGGACACGGTCGTCCTGCCCATGAAGCTGCCGGCGGGGACGAAGAAGCTCACCGTCGACTGGCTCGAATGCGCCGAAGTCTGCATCCCGGGCAAGGCCGTCCTGACCCCGACGAAGGGCGCCTTCGACGCCGCGCTCCCGGAGACCGACGCCTCTGCGGTGCTCTCCGCGCAGACGTCGGGGGGAGCCGTCGTGCTCGAGATCTCGGGCGCTCACCCGCGCGCCGAGTTCTTTCCGGACGTGAACGGCGCCTTCGAGTCCGCGCGCGGCGCCGTCTCGGTCGCCCCGACGCGCACCGAGCTCGTCCTGACGCCCGCGCCCGGCGCGCCGGCCCAGACGAGGCTCACCGGCGTGCTCGTCCGGCCCGGCCTGCCGCCCATCGAGGTCTCCGTTCCCGTCGGCGCGCGCGGCGCCGTGTCGCGCGCCCTGCTCCTCGC
Source organism: uncultured Elusimicrobia bacterium (assembly GCA_964450975.1). Lineage (GTDB taxonomy): Bacteria > Elusimicrobiota > Elusimicrobia > UBA1565 > UBA9628 > GWA2-66-18. The sequence goes on from CAYVFO010000057.1 coordinate 7,098, forward strand.
GTTCCTCGGCGGCATCCTGCTCAATCTCATGCCGTGCGTGTTCCCGGTGCTCGCGCTCAAGGTGACCGGCCTGCTCCAGCGGGCCGGCGGCGATCTGCGCTCGGCGCGCCTGCACGCCCTCGAGTACTCGGCCGGCGTGGTGCTGAGCTTCCTGGCCCTCGCGGGCGGGCTCATCGCCGCGCGCGCGGCCGGCTCCTCGCTCGGCTGGGGGTTCCAGCTCCAGTCGCCGTGGGTCGTCGGCGCGCTGATGCTGCTCTTCGTCGGCATCGGCTTGAACCTCCTCGGCCTCTTCGAGGTCGGGACCCGGATCATGTCGCTCGGCGGGCGCGTCAGCGACCGCAACGCGTTCTTCGCGGGCGTGTTCGCCGTCGTCGTCGCCGCGCCCTGCACCGCGCCCTTCATGGGCGCCGCGCTCGGCTGGGCGCTCTCGCGCCCGGCAGCCGAGGCGCTGACGGTGTTCGCCGCCCTCGGCCTCGGCACGGCGCTGCCCTACGCGGTCCTCGCCTCGTTCCCGAGCCTGCTCAAGGTCCTGCCCAAGCCCGGCGCGTGGATGGAGACGCTCAAGAAGGCGCTCTCGATTCCGATGTTCGCGACGGCGCTGTGGCTGTTGTGGGTGCTGGTCCAGCTGCTGGGCTCCGCCGCCGCGCTCGACGGCTCCTGGAAGGCCTGGAGCCCCGAGGCCGTCGCGGAGGCCCGGAGCTCCGGCAAGCAGGTGTTCGTCGACTTCACCGCCGCCTGGTGCCTGTCCTGCCAGGTCAACGAGCGCGTCGTGCTCGCGCGGCCCGAGGTGACCGCCGCCCTCGACAAGGGAATCAAGTTCAAGGCCGACTGGACCGACAAGAACGACGTCATCGCGAAGGAGCTCGCCAAATATGGACGCGCGGGCGTGCCTTTGTATATCGTGTACCCGCCGAACGGCGAAGCCGTGATTTTGCCGGAGATTTTGACGCCCGGGCTCGTGCTCGAGGCTTTAGGGGAGAAAAAATGAAGACCATGATCGCCGCCGTGCTGCTCTCGCTGTCCGTCGCCGCGCAGGCCGCGCCCGAGCTCGGCAAGCCCGCGCCCGACTTCACTCTCAACGACCAGGACGGCAAGCCGGTCAAGCTGTCCGACGCGAAGGGCAAGATCGTCGTGCTCGAGTGGTACAACAAGGGCTGCCCGTTCGTGAAGAAGCACTACGGCTCGGGCAACATGCAGGGCCTGCAGAAGAAGTACGGCAAGAAGGGCGTGGTCTGGTACTCGATCATCTCCTCCAAGCCCGGCAAGGAAGGCTACCTCGACCAGGCGCAGGCCAAGGCCGAGCTCAAGACGATCGCGTCGAAGGCGATCCTCAACGACGAGAAGGGCGACGTCGGCCGCCTCTACGGCGCGAAGACGACGCCGCACATGTTTGTCGTCGACAAGAAGGGGAACCTCGTCTACATGGGCGGCATCGACGACACGCCCTCGGCCGACGCGGCGGACATCAAGACCTCGAAGAACTATGTCGCGGCCGCGCTCGACGAGACGCTGGCCGGCAAGCCCGTGAAGACGGCGTCGTCGGCGCCGTACGGCTGCTCGGTCAAGTATTAACTGACGCTGGAGTCAATCAACAAAGCCCCGCGGAGAATTCCGCGGGGCTTTTTATTCACAGGACTCGCACCGGTGCGAGTCTTGTGGATAACTCAAGGCTTCTTGACGATGCTTCCTTCGAAGGCGATGCGCGGGTCCTTCAAGTCGACGAGCTCGGACAACTCATAGACGTCGTGATATCCGTATCCGTACAAGTTCACATACGTCGGGATATTCAGCGCCAAAAACGTCGGCTTCGACTGTGCCGCGAACTGCCGGGCCTCGCCGCCCTTAGTTCGGCGAGGCGGCAGCACACCGATCTCTCCGCTCGCAGAGGAGCTGTCGAACCCTTTAGGTGAATGCGGTTATAGCGGAACGCCGATCGAGAGTCGAGGATGATCGTTCCCGGCTCTTTGCTCATGCGCAGGAAAGTGTCCAAGTCGACGAGACGCTTAGCGCGATACGGCTACCGGATCAACTAGTCCTAGATGCTCTTGGCGCGCTTCTGCCGCAGCGCGTAAACGAACTTCTTCCAGTCGCGGCCGTTGGCCTCGAAGAGGTCCTCGTAGACCTTCGGGTCGCCGCGGTAGACGCGGTGCGCGGCCACGGTCGCGTTGTTGAGGACGGAGCCCAAGTCCACCTTGCGCTTGATCGCGACCTCGCGCGCCCACAGGAAGAGCTTCTCGCGGTTCTTTCCGCCCTCCTTGTAGTCGGCCTCGAGGAGCTTCGCGAGCTCGTCGAAGAGCACGGCGCGCGTCTCGGCCTTTGCCGTGGAGGCCTTCCACTCGAGCAGCTCGGGGGAGTCGGGGCCGTAGCGCGCGGTCAGGAATTGCTCTGCGCCCTTCTCGCCGATCCAGGTCGCGACGGACTCCTCGGGGCCGAGCGTACCGTGGACGGCCTCGTGGATGAGCAGCTCGGCGAGATCTCCCGGCGGCCAGCGCAGCACGGAGGAGGGGAGGGGATCGGCGAACGGCAGCGGCGTGTTGTAGGCGGCGGCGGGCAGCACGGCGGCGTCGAAGCCGTCCTCTTCCCAGCGCGCGGCCTCCTTGTCGGCCCACTCCTTCTTGAAGTGGCCTTTGTACGGATAGCCCATGTACGTCTTGGGCTTCAGCGAGTTCCGCGGGCAGGCGTAGACGAGCCACGTCACCGCGTCGCCCTCGACGGGCGTCCACGACGAGTAGTCGCGGGATTTGTCGAGCGCGAGCGTCTCGACGGAGAACTTTTTCGCGTCGCGAACGAGTTCGAGAACGGCGCGGCGGCCGGGGGAGAGGCTCGAGTCCTTCAGCGCCTTATCGATCGATTCCCGGCGCCAGAGAAGACCGAGGTGGCCGGCGGTGGAGCGGTAGGCGTAGCAGCCGGAAAGAAAAAGAGCGGCGCCCAGCAGTGCTAGGCGTCGACCCACTTGCCGTGCTTCTTGATCAGCTCGACGAGCGCGTCGTCGGCCTTGGCGAAGGGGATGCCCTTCTGAACGCACTCTTTGCCGACGTAGAGGTTGATCTGGTCGGGCGCGCCGCCGACGTAGCCGAAGTCGGCGTCGGCCATCTCGCCGGGGCCGTTGACGATGCAGCCCATGATCGCGATCTTCACGCCCTTGAGATGGCCCGTGCGGGCCTTGATGCGCTCGGTCGTCGTCTGCAGGTCGAAGAGCGTGCGGCCGCACGAGGGGCACGAGACGAACTCGGTCTTCGTGATGCGCACGCCGGCGCCCTGGAGCGTGTTGTAGAGGAGCGAGACGTTGCGCTCGAGCGGCAGGTCCGCGTCGATTAAGACCGCGTCGCCGATGCCGTCGCAGAGCAGGCCGCCGAGCATGGTCGCCGAGCGCAGGACCTGCTCCTCGGACGTCTTCTCGCGCGGGGCGCGCAGCAGCATCGGCGAGGCGCCGCCCGTGGCCGCGAGGATGCGGTACTCGTGGATGAGAGTCGTGATGTCGGTCCCGCGGATCGAGGTCATCGTGTGGATGTCCTTGTAGCGGGACGCGGCCTCGAGCTTGCGGGCGAGCTCGGCGGTCTCGGCCTCGACCAGGTTCACGAGGCCCGTCGCCTTCACGGCGTCGAGGTACGCGGCGTACTGCTTCTCGCCGGGATTCGCCCAGCACGTCATGTCGGAGACCTTCGTCGCGGCGATCGCGAGCTCGAGCGGGCCTTCGACGCGCGCGAGGTACGCCAAGCGCGAGGTCTCGGTGGCGAGCTTGGCGCGGATCTGGCGCATGCGCTCGAGCGACTTGTCATCGGTGACCGCGAACTCGAGGACCTCGAGGTCCGCGCCCTGCGCCTTGCCGAGCAAAGTTTCATGGAGCGCGAGGATCGAGTCGGCCGTCGCGTCGGCCGGGACCTTGAACACCGCGCGGACCAGGTCGAGGCCGCCGGTCACGAACGGGCCGACGGGGAAGTAGTCGGCCTTGCGGCGCTTGTAGCTGTAGAAGTCGGCGCAGTGGAACTTGGGGAGCTTCGACTCGGGGCGCGAGGGCTCGGCGGCCTTGTCGTGGTACTTGGAGGCGAGCACCTGGCAGACGGGGACCTCGAGCTCGGGATCCTCGGTCAGCGAGACGCGGATCGTGTCGCCGATGCCGTCCTCGAGGAGCGAGCCGATGCCGATCGCGCTCTTGATGCGGCCGTCCTCGCCGTCGCCGGCCTCGGTGACGCCGAGGTGGAGGGGGTAGTTCATCCCGATGTCGTCCATGCGCTGGACGAGCAGGCGGTAGGCCTCGATCATGACCTTCGGATTCGAGGACTTCATCGAGAAGATGAGGTCGTGGTAGCCGTTCTTCTCGGCGATGCGCGCGAACTCGAGCGCGGACTCGACCATGCCGAGGGCGGAGTCGCCGTAGCGGTTCATGATGCGGTCGGAGAGGGAGCCGTGGTTGGTGCCGATGCGGCACGCGCGCTTGAGGCGCTTGAGCTTGAGGACGAGAGGCGTGAAGCGCTCCTCGATGCGCGCGAGCTCGGCGGCGTAGGCGGCGTCGGTGTACTCCTTGACCGCGAAGCGCTTGGTGTCGACGAAGTTGCCGGGGTTGATGCGGACCTTCTCGCAGAAGTCGGCGGCGGCGTCGGCGGCGTTGGGGGAGAAATGGATGTCGGCGACGATCGGCTGGTTGAAGCCCGCTTTGACGAGCTTCTCCTTGATCTTGCCGATGGCCTGGGCGTCCGCGACGGTCGGCGCGGTGATGCGCACGATCTCGCAGCCCGCCTCGATCATCTTGACCGACTGGCGGAACGTCGCCTCGACGTCGAGGGTGTCCGTCGTGGTCATCGACTGGACGCGGATCGGGTTGCTGCCGCCCACGCCGACGCTGCCCACCATCACCTCGCGCGTGCGGCGGCGGCGGTAGGCGTAGAGGTCGGGGACGAACTTCTTGAGCTGTTCGGCGACGAGCACGAAAAGATTATATCATTTCGGCATGGCTCTCCCGACGACGCTCGGCATCCGGCACATCGCGCTGTTCGTGAAAAGCATCGCCGCAGCCGAGGCTTTTTACTGCGGCAAACTCGGCTATCAGGTGGAATGGCGCCCGGACGCCGACAACCTCTACCTGACGATGAACGGCCAGGACAACCTGGCCCTCCACACGGGCGACCCGAAAGGGGAATCCCGGCTCGACCACTTCGGGATTGTCCTCAAGAAGGCCGAGGACGTGGACGTCTGGTACGCGCATTTGAAGGAGCACGCGGTGAAGGCCCCCAGGACTCACCGCGACGGCGCCCGGTCCTTCTACTGCAAGGATCCGGATGGAAACGGCCTGCAGTTCATCCACCATCCGCCCATAGCGGACAAAGCGTAGACCTGTTATACTCGGCCGGATGGAACTGGCCGACCGCACCAGCCGCCTCCTGGCCGCGATCATCGATCGCGCCCTCTACCTGCCCTTCGTCCTGACGGCCGCGATCCTGTTTCCCGGCGTTCTCCGCGGAGGGGAATCCGCCTGGCTGGCCGTGACCTTCGCGGTCGTCATTCCCCTGATCATCTTCGCCTATCAGTGCTGGCTGCTCGCGACCGCCGGCCAGACGATCGGCAAGCGGTACATGAAGCTGCGCATCGTGAAGGTCCCCGATCTCTCGCAGGGCGGATTCGTCACGAACGTCCTGATGCGGCAGGTCGCCATGTGGGCGATAGGCGCCGTGCCTGTCCTCGGCTCGGTCGTCCTGCTCGTGAACCCTTTCTTCATCTTTCGCGACGACAGACGCTGCATCCACGACCACATCGCCGGGACGTGCGTGATCAAAGCCTGACAAGGAGATAGACATGGAGCTCGCCACTCGAGGGGAAAGGTTCCGCGGAGCGCTCGCCGACGCGTTGCTCGTCGCGATCCCGTACGTCGTCGCGTCGTCGGACCAGGTGCCGCAGCCGATCCGCCTCGTCGGACTCGCCGGCACGGCCGTCCTGCTCGGCCTGCAGCTCTACTGGGTGAGCACGCTCGGCCAGACGATCGGCAAGAAGCTCGTCGGCACGCGCATCGTCCTCAAGGACACCCTCCAGAACGGCGGGTTCGTGACGAACGTGCTCAAGCGCGGCCTCGTCTCGGGCATCCTCAACTTCGTGCCCGGCTTCTTCCTGGTGGACAGCCTGTTCGTCCTCCGCGAGGACCGGCGCTGCATCCACGACTTCATCGCGGGCACCTGCGTGATCAAGGCCGAGCCCGCGTCCTAGATCGTGGTACAATGGAGGGGTGAAGTCCGCCGCTGACGCCCCTTCCGTCGACATTTCCACGCTCGAGGCCCTCGAAGCCCTGGCCGCGGACATGTCCGCCGTCGAGAAGCTCCCGCCGGAGCTCAAGGACCGCCTCGTCCGCGCCGCCGGGCGCGTCGCGCGCCCCTACCGCCTGTCCCGCTCCGCCATGGAGCGCGACGCGCGCAAGGCGAAGAAGCTCGCGATGGTCGAGGC
>CAYVFO010000057.1:13536-15121 GCA_964450975.1 uncultured Elusimicrobia bacterium
GCGCCGCCTCCGGCATCCGCGCCGCCCGCACGAACGCGGTCTTCACGGCTCCGCTGCCCGCCTTGCCCGCGCCCGACGCGCCCGTCCGCCATCTCTCGACGCCGCAGGGCTGCTACGTCTGCAAGCAGGACTTCACGAAGCTCCACCACTTCTACGACGACATGTGCCCGGACTGCGCCGAGTACAACTACGCGAAGCGCTTCCAGACCGCGGACTTGAACGGCCGCACCGCCTACATCACCGGCGCGCGCCTGAAGATCGGCTACCACGCCGCGCTCAAGATGCTCAAGGCCGGCGCGCGCGTGATCGTCTCGACGCGCTTCCCGCACGACGCCGCGAAGCGCTTCGCCGCCGAGCCCGACTTCAAGGAGTGGCGCGACCGCGTGAAGGTGTACGGCCTCGATCTCCGGCATTCTCCCTCGGTCGAGATCTTCTGCCGCTACCTGTGCCAGACGGAGAACCGCCTCGACGCGCTGCTCAACAACGCCGCGCAGACCGTCCGCCGGCCCGTGGCGTTCTACGAGCACCTTCTGCCCTTCGAAGCGTTGGAGTGGAAGAAGCTGGATGACGACCACAAATCCATTCTGTCCGGACACTACGAGGTGACCGCGGCGCTCGGCCACGCTCCGAGCGACGAGAAGGCGCTGATCTCGCTCAACGACGGCGCGGTCGGCATCGGCCTCAAGAACTCGGCCGCCTTGTCCCAGATCCGCATGGTCTACGACGACAAGATCGTCGGCAAGGATATTTTCCCTTCGGGAAAATACGATCAAGACCTCCAGCAGGTGGACCTGCGCACGATGAACACGTGGCGCATGACGCTCGCCGAGGTGCCGACGCCCGAGCTCCTCGAGGTCATGCTCATCAACGCGGTGGCCCCGTTCATCCTCGCGTCCAAGCTCAAGCCTCTGATGCTCAAGACGAAGACCGGCGACCAGCACATCGTCAACGTCACCGCGATGGAGGGCATCTTCTCGCGCGGCACGAAGACCGACAAGCACCCGCACACGAACATGGCGAAGTCGGCGCTCAACATGATGACGCTCACGAGCGCGCGCGACTACGTCAACGACGGCATCTACATGAACGCCGTCGACACGGGCTGGGTCACCGACGAGGATCCCGTCGTCCACTCGCTGCGCAAGCAGGCCGTGCACGACTTCCAGCCGCCGCTCGACGTCGTCGACGGCGCCGCGCGCATCCTCGACCCGTGGTTCGACGGCCTCAACACCGGAAACCACTACGTCGGCAAGTTCCTCAAGGACTACAAGCCCGCGAACTGGTAGCGCCTAGCGCACCACGCCGACGACTCCGCTGCGGCGCGTCCCGTCCCCGCCGGTGATCAGGTAGAGATAGACCCCGCTCGCGGCCGTCCGTCCTCCGTCGTCGCGCAGATCCCAGACCGCGAGCCCCGCCGGCGCGTCGAACGTCCGCACCGGGCGCCCGGACACGGTGAACAGCCGCACCGTCGCGCCGGCGCCGAGGCGGTCGAAGGTCACCGGGACGCCGCCGTGCAGCGCGGCCTTCCATGGATTGGGGAACACCCGGTAGGCGTCCGCGGACGCCTACCGGGTGTTCCCCAATC
>CAYVFO010000057.1:15131-15784 GCA_964450975.1 uncultured Elusimicrobia bacterium
CGCGGACGCGCCCATGCCCGGGGAGCGCACGGCCAGGTCGTCGAAGCGGAACTGGACGTTGTCGCTCCGGAGACCGATCGCGCCGGGCTCGCGCAGCGGCGCGCCGCCCGCGCCGGAGTCGACGGCGCTCGCGCGGACGGTCCCGCCGATCATGATCGACAGCGCCACCGAGCCGTCGGCGTTGTCGCGCGCGGAGAGCTCGACCGGCAGCGGCGTCCCGATGGGGAAGGCGAACGACGACGACGCGAGCGTCGAGGCGGCCGAGCCGGTCCGTTTGCGGATGGCGACGGCGTTGTCGCGCCGCGCGAAGACGAGCTCGTAGTAGGAGCCCTCGCCGCGGTAGCGCAGCAGGACGCGGACGGAGTCCCACGGCTGCGCGGGCGTGGCCGAGGTGGCCGTCCAGCCGGCGTTCGTGAACGTGAACGCGACGGCCGCGTCGAGGAAGTCGGTCCGCTTCGTCAGAGCGCGGAACACGGCCGAGTGCGTTCCGTTGCTCGACGAGGCGTTCGGATTCGCCGCGTCGGGAACGCCGGACCACGCCGTCCCGCCGTCGACGAACAGCGAGCCGGAGGTCACGGTCCACGTGCCGGAGACGACCGCGCCGGCGACGCCGGGGTTCCAGTGCGCGAATTCGTTGGTGATCAGCGCGTTGG
>CAYVFO010000058.1:0-15576 GCA_964450975.1 uncultured Elusimicrobia bacterium
GATCACACGTCCAGTGTAGGGCCGGCCCCCGGCCTTGTCAACGCCCGCGCGTTAAAGCGCTTTCCCGTTGGGGAGGACGACGTCGCGCGCCGTTTCGCGGCGGCCGTCGAACAGCTGCTCGGGCTTGACGGCGTGGACGCGGATCGGCTCGCGGCCGAAGATCGCGTCGCGGAGCTCGGAGAGCGCCGAGCCGGCGGGCGGCATGGGCTTGGGGCCCGGGTCCGCGGGGACGAGCGCGCCGGCGGCCTCTTCGCCGTCGTCGTCGCGCTTGTCGAGGAAGCTCCAGTCGAAGAACGAGCCGCCCGTGCTGGGGGCCGAGAAATTCTTGGCGAGGAGCGCCGCGGGAACCGGCTTGAAGACCGCGGGGGTCGGAAGAGGCAGAGGCGACGGGATGCCCGGAAGCTGCGCGGGCAGGATGACGGCGGGCCGGGAGACGCCCGGGAAGGACATCGGGATGATGGTCGTGATGGTCGTCGAGTTGAGCTTGACGATCGCGACGGGGGTCGCGGCCTTGGCCGCGGCGGAGAGTCCGAGACCGAGAAGAAGGGGAGCGAGCTTGCGCATCAGCATGACCACAGTGTAGCGCGGACGAGCGGCCCTTCCGAAGGACGCCGGTCAAGCGGGGCGTATGATCGCCCTCAATAGGCCTTTGGGCCCGCTACGAAGTGAACCTGAAGGTCACTCGGCCCCAGACTTCGGGCGCTCCGGGCTTGGGGGCGACCTGCTGAAATCTCCAGCGCCGCAGAGCGTCGAGGGCGCGCTGGTCTATTTCAGGGAATCCGGACGTCTTCTGGATCACGGCGCCTGCCTTCACCTTGCCGTCCGGCAGGACCTGGAAGCGGACGGTCACGGTGAGGTCGAGGCTGCGCGTCGCGACCCAGTCGGGGCTTTGCGGCGACACGCGCGAGAGCAGGCGGCGGTCGCCGACCGGGCCGTCCACCGACCACGACACTCCCCCGCCGCCGTCCGGGCCCTCGCCGCCCCCGCGCGCGGCCGTGTCGCCGCCGAAGGCGTCGCCGCCGTCGCCGGAGCGGGCGGGCGAGACGCCGGCGCGCGGCTTCCCCTTGCGCGCGGAGCCGCGGCCGCTCGGCGCGGCGCTTCCGGCCTCGAGGACCTCGTCGGGCTCGTCCATCGTCGCGAGCGCGCGCGAGAGCTCGGCGCGCTTGGCGGCCTTCGCGGCCTTGGCCTCGGCGACGAGGCGCTTCTTCTCCGCGAGCGCGGCGGCGCGGGCGGCAGCGGCCTCGCGCGCGGCCTCGGCGCGGCGCTCGGCTTCCTCGCGCGCGATTTGGGCGCGCCGTTCGCGTTCGACGCGCGCCGCCTCGGCGCGCTCGGCGGCCAGGGCCTTGGCGGCGGCGGCCCTCTCGGCGGCCTCGGCCCGCTTCTCCTCGTCGGCGATGCGCTTGGCTTCGGCGCGCTCGAAAGCGAGCGCGCGGGCGATCTCGGACTTGCGCGCCTTCTCGGCCTGCGCCGCGGCCCGGTCCTCGGCGGCGCGCTCGGCGCGCAGGCGCTTGGCCTCGGCCTGCGCTTGCTTGGCGAAGCGCACGGCCTCGGGATCGGCGCGGGGCTTCTCGACGGGCTTCGCCTTGGCGGTCGCGCGCGCCTTGTTGATCGTCGCGCCGCGCTTGTCGACTTTCGACTTCACCGCGGCCGGCTTGGGGACGGGATTCTTCTTCGGGGGCGCGTCGACGGCGCCGCGCTTGACCTTCTCGCGCTCGAGCTCGCCCGCGCCCTTTTTCGGCGCGCCGGCGTCGTCGCCTCGGGCGAGCGCGGGCGGCGGCGGAGCCAGCTCGGGCGGGGTCTGCTCCTGCGGGCGCGGAATTTCGGCGACGAACTCGACGGGCACCACCTTCTCCGGCATGGGGCCGGAGCCCCACTGCATCGCGGGATTGAGCGTGAGGAGCGCGCCGTGGGCGATGAGCGTCGCCACGTAGAACGGCGCCTCATGGAACCAATCGGGCTCGATCGCCTCGCGCCAGGACATTAAAGGAAGCATAACCGGGCTCCGCCTCCCGCGCAATACCGGTATAATGGACGCGTGACGGAGCGCCGCTGGCTGCACTCGCCCGCGTTCGACCTCGGCTGGTTCGCCGGCCCGCCGCTTCTGGCCGCCCTCGCCGTGCTCGCGATCCCCGCGCTGCGCGCGCCGGACACGCCGCCCTGGGGCTGGCTCCTGTTCGTCGTCTTCATCGACGTCGGCCACGTGTACGCGACGCTGTATAGGACGTACCTCGACCCCGAGGAGTTCCCCCGCCGCCGCTCTCTCTATCTCTGGCTCCCGTTCGCCGCGTGGCTCGGCGGCGCGCTGCTCTACCGCGTCTCGGCGCTGACGTTCTGGCGCGCGTTCGCCTACCTCGCCGCGTTCCACTTCGTGCGCCAGCAGTACGGCTTCATGCGCGCGTACTCTCACCTCGAGGGGCGCAAGGAGGCCTGGGAGGCCCGGCTCGAGGCGGCGGCGATCTACGCGACGATGCTCTATCCGCTCGTCTATTGGCATTCGGACCCGTCGCGGAAGTTCTGGTGGTTCGTGCAGGGTGACTTCGTCGCGCTGCGCGCGTTCGCCGGGCCGTGGGCCGGCTGGGTCTACGCCGGAATCCTCGGCGCGTTCGCCGGCCGCCAGCTCGCGCGCCGCAGGCTCGGGCTCGAGGTGCATCCGGGAAAGCTCGCCGTCGTCGGCTCGACCGCGGCGGCGTGGTACGTCGGGATCGTCGCGACGAACTCCGACTTCGCGTTCACCGTCACGAACGTCGTCGCGCACGGCATCCCCTACTACGCTCTCGTCTGGCTCTACGGCCGCCGCGCGTGGACGGACGGGAGCTGGCGAGCGGCGTGGCACGCGCCGACGGCCGGCGGAGTCGCCGCGTTCGCGGGCTCTTTGCTCCTCCTCGGGTATCTCGAGGAAGGCGTCTGGGACTTGCTCGTCTGGAAGGAGCACGCGCCCGTCTTCTTCGGCGCCGCGCTCGACTGGGCGCCGGGCGCCGCCGTCTCCGCGCTGCTCGTGCCGCTCCTCGCGCTTCCTCAGGCGACGCACTATCTGCTCGACGCGTGGCTGTGGCGCTTCGACGAGTCGAATCCGCGTTTACGTGAGCGTCTATTTAATGTAACTTCACCGTCATGATCGAGCGCAAGTGCCCGTCCTGCGGCGCGAACGTCCCGTTCCGCTCCTCGATCGCCCTGTTCGCGGTCTGCCCCTACTGCCGCGCGATGTCGCAGCGCAAGGACCTCGATCTCGAGAAGCTCGGCGTGTCCGCGCAGCTCCAGCCCGACGGCTCCGTCATCCAGGTCGGCGCCCGCGGCGAGTTCAAGGGCGACCCCTTCGACGTCGTCGGCCGCGTCCAGCTCAAGACTCCGGCCGGTTTCTGGAACGAGTGGTTCCTGATCTTCGCGGACCAGCGCCAAGGCTGGCTCGGCGAGGCGCAGGGCACCTACGCGGTGAGCTTCAAGATCGACCACGACGCGCCGCGCATCGCCGACCTCCACGTCGGCTCGAAGGTCCTCCTCGCGCAGCGCGAGTACGAGGTGCGCGACATCGTCGAGGCGGCGTATCTCGCCGCGGAGGGCGAACTCCCTTTCCGCCCGCCGCTCGGAGCGAGCGCGCCTTCCGCCGATCTGATTTCGGAGGGCCGCTGGTTCGCGACCCTCGACTACTCCGAGGAGCCGCCCGTCGTCTTCACGGGCCAGTACCAGGATTTCGACGCGCTCAAGCTCTCGGGCCTCAAGACCGTCGAGGGTTGGGCGTGAGCAAGCGCTTCGACTGCCCGTCTTGCGGCGGCGTCCTCGAGCTGCGCGCCGAAGGCGTCAGCGAGAGCCTCGTCTGCCAGCACTGCGGCGCGGTGCTCGACGCGCGCGATCCCCGCCACCAGGTCCTCGCGAAGTACCGCCAGAAGCTCGGCTCGCCGCCGAAGCTGCCGATCGGGCAGATGGGCACGTTCCGGGGCGAGAAGATGCAGGTGCTCGGCTTCCAGAAGCGCGCCGTTCGCTACGCGGGCGTGACGTACACGTGGGACGAGTACCTCCTCTGGAACCCGTACAAGGGCTACCGCTGGCTCGCCGAGTCGAACGGCCACTGGACGATGCTCAAGACGATCGAGGACAAGCTGAAGGAGAAGGCCTAGCGTGACCTGCCCCAAGTGCAAGGCGCCGCTCGAGGCCCACGAGGTCGTCAATGGGACGACCGTCCATCACTGCCCTTCGTGCTTCGGCGTGCTCTACGCGGCCGACAGCCTGACCGTTCCTCTCCCCGTCGTCGAGCTCAAGCCGGCGAAGGCGGTCTGCCCCGCGTGCGCCAAGGCGATGGAGACCGGAACCGCTTACGAGAAGGCCATCGAGGTGGACCGCTGCGTCGGCTGCGGCTCGATCTGGTTCGACGCCGGCGAAATCCAGATCCTGCGGCGCCTCACCGGTGTCGAGAACGTCGCGGGCCGCCCTGAAAAGATCGAGAAGATCGAGAAGCCTAAGCTCGTGAAGAAAACGGCGGACGAGCCGTTGAAAGGACAGGTTCCGCAGCCGAAGGACATGATCGGCGTGAAGAACCCGGACGCCGACAAAGCCCCCACGATCGAGTACGAAGGCCGCGTCTATGAGCACTTCCAGACGAGCCTCCCCGTGACGACCGCCGTCCTCGGCGAGTTCCCGTGGACCGCGACCGTCGGCGACGCCGCGAAGATGCGCGACTTCGTCTGTCCGCCGTATCTGCTGTCGCAGGAGGTGACGGCGACGGAGAGCGTCTGGACTCACGGCGAGTACGTCGAGCCCGAGGAGATCTGGACGGCGTTCGGCATGCCCGGCAACCCCCCCGCGAAGAGCGGCGTCGGCCCCGCGCAGCCCAACCCGTGGGCCGGCGAGATCGGGAAGGTCTGGGCCTGGTTCATCACCGGCGCCGGCGCGTGCTTCGCGGCCTACATCCTCGCGGCCGCGCTCAGCTCCGGCGCGTCCGTCTACTCGGGCGGCTTCGAACACAAGGCCGGCGACCCCGAAAAGTCGCGCGTCAGCGAGGTCTTCGAGATCCCGGGCCGCACGTCGAACCTCGAGGTCACGATCAATACGAACCTCGACGGCAAGTGGGCGTACGTCGCGATGGCGCTCATCGAGGCCGACACCGACGTCGCGTACGACTTCGGCCGCGAGGTCTCCTACTATCACGGCTTCGAGGACGGCGAGTCCTGGAGCGAGGGCCGGCCCTACGAGAAGTTCGTCGTCCCGTCCGTCCCCAAGGGCCGCTACTATCTCCGCGTCGAGCCCGACACCGACTCCATGGCTCTCAGCTACAGCGTCTCGATCCGGCGCGACGTGCCGCTCGCGCGCGTGCCGCTGATCTGCGTCCTGCTGCTGCTGGTGCCCGCCGTTTGGGCCGCGATCCGCCGGAGCGCCTTCGAGACCGAGCGCTGGACCGAAAGCGACCATCCTCGCGTGTCCGAGGACGACTGGGAGGACGACGAATGAGCCGCTGGTACAAGTGGTGGGCCGTCGGCGTCGCCTCGTGGTGCTTCTGGGCGCTGTGGACGGGCTGGTGGCTCACGCCCGTCGAGCGCGTCACGAAAGTCCCCAAGTCCGTGCGCGACAATCCGGGCTCTTACCGATCTCATTACGCGGGCTATCACCGCTATTACGGAGGAAAGTAAATGAAGAACATCCTCGACGCGCAGCATCTCGTCGGCGCGGTCGTGTACTCGGGCCTCGGCATGGCCGTGTTCACGGCCTGGTTCGTCGCGTTCGACAAGCTGACGCCGTACGACCTGTGGCATGAGGTCGTCGGCAAGCAGAACCGCGCGCTGGCCCAGGTCATCTCGGGCTGCGCCATCGCGATCGGCCTGATCATCTCGGCCGCGATGATCGGCTGACGGAGTTCGCATGACGCTGGCGCTGTACGCCTCGATCTTCCTCGTCGCCACGTGCGGGCTCGTCTACGAGCTCGTCGCGGGCGCGCTCGCGAGCTATCTGCTCGGGGACACCGTCCTGCAGTTCTCCACGGTGATCGGCGCGTATCTGTTCGCGATGGGCGTCGGGTCGTGGCTGTCGCGCTTCGTCGGGAAAGGGCTCGCGGCGCGGTTCGTGATGATCGAGCTGCTCGTCGGCGTCGTGGGCGGCTTCTCCTCGACGATCCTCTTCCTGTCGTTCGCGCACGCCGCGGGGTTCCGCATCCTGCTGTACCTCGTCGTGTTCGTGGTCGGCGCTCTCGTCGGCCTCGAGATCCCGCTGATGATGCGCATCCTCAAGGGCCGCCTCGAGTTCAAGGACCTCGTCTCGCAGGTCCTGACGATGGACTACATCGGCGCGCTGTTCGCCTCCGTGCTGTTCCCGCTCGTGCTCGTGCCGCGCCTCGGCCTGCTCAACACGGCGCTGCTCTTCGGCCTCATCAACGTCGGCGTCGCCGCCGCGACGCTCTACCTGCTGCGCGACGAGATCCCCCGTCAGGCCGGCCTCAAGACCGGCTGCGCTCTCGCGGCGGCCGCGCTCGTCGCGGGCCTCGCGTTCTCGCGGGACATCGCGGCGAAGGCCGAGGGCGACCTCTACGCCGACGAGGTCGTGTTCTCCCGCACTTCCCCCTACCAGCGCATCGTGCTCACGCGCTGGCAGGACGACTGGCGGCTGTTCCTCAACGGCAACCTCCAGTTCAGCACCATGGACGAGTACCGCTACCACGAGGCGCTCGTCCACCCGGCGCTTTCCTCGCACCGCGCGCCTCGCGAGGTCCTGATCCTCGGCGGCGGCGACGGCCTCGCCGCGCGCGAGGTCCTGCGCGACGCGCGCGTGGACCGCGTCACGCTCGTCGACCTCGACCCCGTGATGACGAGCCTCTTCACGACGCACTCCGAGCTCTCCCGCCTCAACGGCGGCTCCTTGCGCGACAAGCGCGTCTCGGTCGTCAACGCCGACGCGTACAAGTGGCTCCAGAACACGGACCGCCGCTTCGACGTCGTGATCGTCGACTTCCCGGATCCCTCCAACTACGCCGTCGGCAAGCTCTACACGACCGCGTTCTACCGGATGCTCAAGCGGCGGCTCGCGGCGGGCGGAATCGTCTCCGTGCAGTCCACGTCGCCGTTGTTCGCGCGCACGACGTTCTGGACCGTCGTCGCGACGATGGAGGCGGGCGGCTTCGCCACGAAGCCCTATCACGCTTACGTCCCGTCGTTCGGCGAGTGGGGCTTCGTCATCGGCGCGACCGCGCCTTACGAGCCGCCGAAGCGCTTCCCCGCCGGCCTGCGCTACCTCACGCCCGACATCGCGCGCGGCCTCTTCGACTTCCCCGGCGACATGTCGCGCGTCCCGGCCGAGCCGAACCGCCTCGACACGCAGACGCTCGTCCAGCACTACGAACGCGAATGGTCCCGGATCCATCACGGGGGCTGACGCGCCGCGAGTTCCTGAGCGGAGCGTTGGCCGTCGCGGCGCTGGG
The DNA here is from genome assembly GCA_964450975.1 of uncultured Elusimicrobia bacterium. GTDB lineage: Bacteria > Elusimicrobiota > Elusimicrobia > UBA1565 > UBA9628 > GWA2-66-18. The sequence goes on from CAYVFO010000058.1 coordinate 7,397, forward strand.
CTCCTGCCGAACCGCCGGCCGCGAAATCCCCGGAGAGCTTCTCGGTCCGAACCATGCCCTCGGGCATAGGCTGCGTACCGGCGGATTCCCCGCGCCCTCGAAGACGGAAAAGACGAAAGTCGCGATCGTCGGCGCGGGCGCCGCGGGCCTCTCGGCCGCCTGGAAGCTCGAACGGTCCGGCGTGAAGGACTTCGTCGTGCTCGACCTCGAGCCCAAGGCCGGCGGCAACTCGGCGTGGGGCGAGAACGAGGTCAGCGCGTATCCGTGGGGCGCGCACTACCTCCCGCTGCCGGGCCCGCGCGCCGTCCACGTCCGCGCGCTTCTGCGCGAAATCGACCCGGCGTACAAGGAGAAGTTCGTCTGCCACGCGCCCACGGAGCGGCTGTTCATCCACGGCCGCTGGCAGGACGGCCTCTTCCCCCGCATCGGCGCCTCCGCCGCGGATTTCGCGGAGCTCGACCGCTTCCACGCCGAGATCGACGCGCTCCGGCGGCGCGTCGGCGGCGACGGCCGTCCCGCGTTCGCGATCCCGATGGAGCTGTCCTCGCGCGACCCCTCGATCCTCGCGCTCGACCGCCTTTCGATGGCGCAGTGGCTCGACAAGAACGGCTACAAGTCCGAGCGTCTGCGCTGGTACGTCGAGTACGCGTGCCGCGACGACTTCGGCGGGCGGCTCGAGGAGGTCTCCGCGTGGGCGGGCCTGCAGTACTACGCGGCGCGCGGCGAGGGCGAGGACGACAAGTTCCTCGTTTGGCCCGAGGGCAACGGCTTCCTCGTCCGAAAGCTGGCGGAGATCGCGGGCGCGCGCGTGCGCACGGGGGCGCTCGCGTACTCGGTCCGCGAGGAGAACGGCGGCGTCGCCGTCGACTGGCTCGACGGGGAGACCGGCGAGACGCGCCGCCTGCTCGCGAGCCGCGCGATCGTCTGCCTGCCGCGCTTCGTCGCGCGCCGCGTCGTCGAGCCGCTCCGCGGCGAGAAGGAGTCCGGCTTCGCCTACGCGCCGTGGCTCGTCGCGAACCTGACCGTCGAGGACGCGCCGTCCGGAAACGGCGCCGCCCCCGCCTGGGACAACGTGCTCTATGCGAGCGAAGGGCTCGGCTACGTGGACGCGACGCACCAGGGCTTCTCGCTCGACCGGCGGCGCGCGGTGTGGACCTATTACCGTCCTCTGACCGGCGATCCGGACGCCCGCCGCCGCGAGGCGCGCGACAAGGACCTCTCCTACTGGCGCGAGCTGTGTCTCGCGGACCTCGAGCGCGCGCTGCCCGGCCTCCGCGCCAAGGTCAAGCGCCTCGACGCGTGGGTCTGGGGCCACGGCATGGTGCTGCCGCGCCCCGGATTCGTCTGGAGCGATGAGCGCCGGCGCGCCGCCGAGCCGCGCGGCGCGATCCATTTCGCCCACTCCGACCTCTCGGGCTACTCGATCTTCGAGGAAGCCAACTACCGCGGCGTCGTAGCCGCCGAGCAGGTCCTCTCCGTGTTATCATAGAGCCATGGCCGCCCCCTCCACCCGCCACCTCACGATCCTCCTGACCGACATCAAGGGGTTCACGGACAAGACCTCGCAGAAGACGCGCGCCGACATCCAGGCGATGCTCGACGAGCACCGCGAGCTCGTGCTCCCGATCCTCGAGGGCAAGGGCGGCAAGCTCGTGAAGACGATCGGCGACGCGTTCCTGATGACCTTCGAAAGCCCGACGAACGCCGTGCTCGCGGGCGTGGGCGTCCAGGAGGCGCTCGCCAAGCGCAACGAGGGCCGCGCGGCGAACGACCGCCTCGAGATCCGCATCGCGATCAACGCCGGCGAGGTCAACCTCGCGGACAACGACGTCTTCGGCGAGGCGGTCAACATCACCGCGCGCGTCGAGGGCGTCGCCGAGGCGGGCGACGTCTGGTTCACCGAGGCCGTCTACCTCGCGATGAACAAGACCGAGGTCCCGTCGAGCGAGATCGGCCTCATGCAGCTCAAGGGCATCCCCGAGAAGATCCGCGTCTACAAGGTCCGGCGCGAGCAGCCCGTCGGCGCCGCTTCCGCCGCGGCCGTAGCGAGCGCCTCCAACCTTTTCGGCCTTCTGCCGCCGACGGGCGCGAAGGCGGCCATCGCCGCCGGCTCGGCCGCCGTCCCCTCGACCTGGAAGCGCTTCGGGGCGCTCATGATCGACGGAATCCTCGTGGGCATGCTCGCCTCCGCGATCTTCGGCGACCGCGGCCCCGGCGCGCGAATCACCAAGAAGTTCGAAGGCGGCGGAAAGGTCGCCGTGAACGTGAAGGGCTTGAATCTCGACGTGAAGAGCGACGACGGCACGAAGGTCGTCTTCGACGACAAGAAGGGCCTCCAGGTCGAGGTCGAGCCCGAGGAGTAGAGCGGACGCTCGTACGGCCGGGATTGGGGCTTCGCTTTCGTCTGGTTCGCCTACTGCTACCTCTTCGTCAAGAAGTTCGGCGGCACGCCCGGCAAGAAGCTCATGAAGCTCAAGGTCGTCTCGATGAACGGCGGCCCGCTCGACGAGAAGCAGAACGCCATGCGCGCCGCGATCTCGCTGGTCTCCGGCTACGCGGCCGGTCTCGGCTACCTCTGGGCGTTCTTCGAGCCCCAGCGCCGCGGCTGGCACGACCTGCTGTCCGACACGCGCGTCGTCAACGCCGAGTCTTAGCGCTCGCCGCGCGCTCGCGCAGCCCCGTCAGGATCGCGGCCTGCCGCTCGTAGCGCCTGGCCGCGAGTGAGCCCCACAGCGGAATCCACGACACCTTCGCGGCGGCCGCGTTGAGCCGCTCGATCATCCGGGAGACGCGCGCGTCGAAGGCCGCGAGCGCCGCCTCCCGGCGCTTCCGGTCGGGGGCCGCCGCCGCGGGCGCGAGATCCGCGGCGTAGCCCTTGTGATCCGAGAGTCCTTCGAGAACGGCGCGCGCATCGGGCTCGGGACCCCCCGAATACAGCACGAAGTCGATCTTTCTCTCCGCGGCGGGGCCGGCGTCCCGGGCGCCGAGCAGGTCCATGAAGACCTCGAAGTCGGGCTTGCCGCGCCCGGTGTTGAGGTCGGCGAGCACGACGTAGGCGCGGCCCTTTGAGCGCGCGAGCACGAATTCGGCGAGCTCGAAGAGCTCGGTCAGGCGCAAGGACTCGTAGTCCGGCGCGCCGTAATTGGCGATCGCGTGAGCCGCGTAGACGTCGAGAGGCCCCAAAGGCGTCGCGACGACCGCGCGGAGAACGCCTTTGGCCGCGGCGGGCTCGCCGTTGCCGATCGCGAGCCAGGACGGGCGCAGCGCGCTGAAAGTGAGCTCCTCGGTCTCGCTAACGGGCCAGCGCGAGAGGATCGAGAGCCCGGAGAAACGCCGGGACCGGACGACGTGCGGCAGCGCGGCGGCCTTCGCGAGGCGATTCGCGTGGCGGTCGAGCCACAGCTCCTGCAGCCCGACGACGTCGTAGCCGCCGGCGGCGATCTCCGCGCCGATGCCGTCGATCCGCGAACCGACGTTCGCGTGGACGAGCGGCAGGGCCGCGACGTTCATCGTCAGCACGCGCACCGTCGCGGCCTGGACGGAAGCCGCGAGCAGCAGCGCGATCAGGGACGCCATTCGGAGCGCTGCAGGCGCTCGATCAGGAAGTAGTTGGTCGCGGGCCGCCCGGGAAGCGCGAGCGTCGCGAGGCCGAGGAACACGTCGGGCTCGGACGGGTCTGGCTGCACGAGGTGGTCGATGAGGAAGCGCTCGGGCTTCCAGCGCGGATTGCGGGCGTTCTTGCCGTAATCGAGCACGGAGCCTTCGACGTCGAAGAAGCCGAACGGCTTGCCGAGCGAGGTCCACTCCTCGTCGAAGGCGTTCTGACGAGGCTGCCGGTTGTAGCCCTCGAGCTTCCCGTGCTCATTGATGAAGAAGCCCTTCACGAACTTCCGGATCCCGAGCAAAGCGAGGATGGGCGGGTGGTTCCAGCCGCGGAACTCCCAGCCCGCCAGCTGCTCGGGCGACGGGGCGCGGCCCTTCGCCATGAGCTCGCGGAGCTCGGCCGAGGTCATCGCCTTCATCTTCGCGTAGAGGGGCTTGTGCTGCATCAGAGTCTCCGGTCGGCGAGGCGCTCGGCGCACAGGCGCGCCACGGCCATGATCGCGTGCTGAGGATTGACGCCCAGATTCGTCGGGAACACGGCCGAATCGGCGACGACGAGGTTCGGAATCCCGTGCACGGCGAAATCGTGCCCGACGACGCCGGCCGAGGCGTGCGCCGCCATGCGAGCGGTGCCGAAGAGGTGCGAGAGAATCCACGAGTACGACCGGGGATCGTCGGGCCCGCTCTCGAGCAGGTGCTGCTCGCCCGGCAGGAGCCTCTCGGGCAGGCCGTACACGCCGGGCCACACCTCGCGCGCGCCCGCGGCGAAGAGCAGGTCGGCGGCGAAACGGAGGCCGCGGCGGATCTGCATCATGTCGCGGCGCGTGAGGTCGTACTTGATGTCGGCGCCGAACGGGCCTTCTCGCACCGTGCCCTCGGCCCACGCCCGCGTCTGCACCGCGAAGATCGCCGTGCGGCCCGCGAGCATCATGAGGTCCTTGAGCTTGCGGCCGGCGCCCGGCAGGCGCGCGAACACGACCTCGGGCGGCAGGCCGATCGTCTCGACCTTCACGCGCATGTCGCGGCGGTGGTGCGTCGCGTCGTAGCCCTGCGTCGCGCCTTTCCAGAGGTTCGCGGGCGCGTCGAAGAGCCCGGTGAGCGGAGTGCCGGGATGGCCCATGAAGTGATTGCCGAGGTGCGCGCTGCGCACGCCCGAGCGCGCGAGCAGCTGCGGCGTCTGGATCGCCGAGGCCGCGACGACGACCGCCCTCCGAGCCTTGGCCGAGAACCAGCGTCCCTCCACGGCGACGGCGCGGCCGTCCTTGACGACGATCCTGCGCGCCTCGGCGCCGGTGAGGATGACGGCGCCCTTCGCCTCGGCCTGCGGCAGGTAAGTGGTCAGCATGCTGCGCTTGGCGCCGGACGGGCAGCCGGTCAGGCAGCGCGCGGTGGCTTGGCACCCCTTCACGTACCGGCGAGTGGGTTCCGCGCGCACGCCGAGCCTGGCGGCGCCGTCGTGCATCAATTTGTTGAAGCCCCCCCACGCCTCGGGCGGCGTGTCGGCGACGTCGAGGTCCTTCTCGATCGCGTCCCAGTTCTTGTGGAGCTCGCGCGCGGGCAAGGCGTCGCCCAGGCCCAGCGCCGCCCACTCGGCGAGCACGTCGTCGGGGATGCGCCAGACGATCGCCGAGTTGATGACGGTCGAGCCGCCGAGCACGCGGCCCTGGAGCACCGGGATGAACGCGCGGCCGCGCGCGACCTGTCCGTTGGCGTCGCGGAACATCGTCTTGAACGCGTTCCAGGAATCGTCGCCGAAGTCCTTCGGGTCGACCGCGGGGCCCTCCTCGAGCACGCAGACGCTACGGCCGGTCTGCGCGAGCGAGCGCGCCGCGGTCGCGCCGGCCGCGCCGGAGCCCACGACGACGTAGTCGAAGACCTCGTCGAATTTCCGGCCGGAGGCGCCGTCAACGCGCATCGTAGCCCACCTTGCGCCGGACCTCAGGCGTCGCGCCCCAGCCGAAGCCGACGACCGCCCGCAGGAGCAGCATCACCTGGCGCACCAGGTAGATCGGGCTCTTCGACATCGCGACGAGCGCGTCCTCCCGCGCCTGCGGCTCGAGCGAGTCGAGCGGCGGCAGGCGGCGGATCAACAGCGGCGAGATCCACGCCGCGATCCACAGCGCCGCGCGCCAGCCGAGGCGCATCGTCGGCGGCGCGTCGCGGCGAAACCTCGCCTCGAACTCCTCGAACCCAGCCTCGAGGGCGCCGGGCAGCGGGCCGCCCGGAGGCAGCAGCGCGTCGACGACGGCGCGTTGCCGGTCGTTCATCGCCGCAGCGATTCGATCGCCTTCTCGAGACCGTCGGTCACGTCGGCCATGCGCGCGTAGTCGAGCTTTTCGGAGGTATCCGTCGCCATGTGATAGTGCGAGTATCGCAGAAACGACGTGTCGGTGACCAGCAGCGCCGGGAAGCCCCGGTTCCAGTAGGAGAGATGGTCGGAGAGCTTGATCTCCCCGATGAAGCCGGGCAGCGCCGCGACGATCTTCGGCGTCGACTCCGTTTCGAACGCGCCCGCGAAGCGCTTCAAGAAGGCGCGCGAGTCCAAGTTCGCGACGAGCCCGATGTAGTCGGCCCGGCTCGGATAGAAAAGTTCGAGCGGAAAGGGATAGGACTGCGTTCCCGGGCGGCCGTCGTAGTAGCCGAGCATCTCAAGGCTCACCATCCCGAGGACGGCTCGATTCTCCTTCTTCAGCGATTCGGCGTGGAACGCGCTGCCCATGAGCTCGGTGCCGAAGAACGGCGGCTCCTCGCTGCCGTAGGCGACGAAGCGCAGCTCGGCCTTCCCGCCCGCGCGCCCGCGGAAGCGCCGCGCGAGCTCGAGCAGAACGGCGGTTCCGGAGGCGTTGTCATCGGCGCCCGGGGTGCCCGGCGCCGTGTCGTAATGCGCGCCGATCACGAGCACCGGCGCGTCCGGGGACGCGCCCGGCACCCTCGCGATGAAGTTGCGCATGACGACTTCGTCGCTCATGCCCGGCGGCGTCACGCGATACTCCTGCGGAGCATCCTTGTAGCCGTTGAGCGCGAGGAAGCCGCGGATGTAGCGCTCGGCTCCGGCGAGAGCCGCGGGATGGGCGTAGCTGCGCTCTCCGATCTTGCCGGCCAGGATTTCGACGTGCCGGGAGAGCGCCTCAGCGGCGGGACCGGACGGCGCCGCGCGGACGACGGGCGTCAGTCGCGAGATCTCGCGCATGAGCCACAGGCGGCGGCCGGCGATCAGCGCGGCGATCGCCGCGGCGAACAGCGCGAGGTTCCGCGCCTTCCGCCGGTTCATCGGCTTAAAGGTTCTTGAGACAGGCTTCGGCGATGCTGGGAGCGGTGAGCCCGTACTTCTCGTAGAGCTGCTCGGGCGTCGCCGACTCGCCGAAGGAGCGCAGGCCCACGCGCACGACGGGGCACGAGATGCCGCGCTCCGCGATCGCCTCGCACACCGCGGAACCGAGCCCGCCGTGGACGTTGTGGTCCTCGACGGTCACGATGCGCTGGGAGTCGGACGCGAGCTTCGCGACGGTCTCGCCGTCGAACGGCAGGAGCGTGGACGCGTTCGCGACGCGGACCGAGAAGCCCTTCGCCTCGAGCGACTTCGCGGCCTCGACGGCGTGCGGCACGGGGCCGCCGGACGCGATGATCGTCGCCTGGAGCTTCGCGGCCTTCTTCGCGGGCTCGAAGATGGTGTCGATCTTGTTCGGCTGCCACTTGTAGCCCGGAGCATGGACGTCGGGCATCTTCTGGCGGGTCAAGCGGATGTAGACCGGCCCCTTGTGCTCGAGCATCCAGGCGACGGCCTGCTTCGTCTCCTCGTGGTCGGCGGGCTGGAGGATCGTCATGTGCGGCAGCGCGCGCATCGCGGCGACGTCCTCGAGGCCCATCTGCGACGTGCCGTCCTCGCCGATGCCGATGCCGGCGTGCGTGCCGACCAGCTTCATGTTCGTCTGGTTGTACGCGGCGGAGACGCGGATCGACTCGACGCGGCCGATGAGGAAGCACGCGAAGCTGGTCAGCACGGGGATCTTGCCGGAGAGCGCGAGGCCCGCGGCGACGCCGACCATGTTCTGCTCGGCGATGCCCATCTCGAAGTGGCGCGACGGGTACTTCTTCATGAAGTTCTGCGTCATCGTCGACTTGGAGAGGTCGGCGTCGAGAACGACCAGATTGGGGACCTTCTCCGCGAGCTCGAGGATCGTCTCGCCGAAGGATTCGCGGGTCGCTTTAGAGGGCATCGGAGATCTCCTTGCAGGCCTTGTCGGCGTCTTCCTTCTTGGGCGCGTTGCCGTGCCACGCGATGTTGTGCTCCATGAAGCTCACGCCCTTGCCCTTGACCGTCTTGGCGACGATGACCTGCGGCTTGCCGTCCTTCGCGGCCCAGGCCTTGGCGAGCGCCTTCTCCAGCGCGGCCAGGTCGTGGCCGTCGATGGCCTGAACTTCCCAATTGAAGGTCTTGAGCTTGTCCGCCAGCGGCTCGAGGTCCATGACTTCCTTCACCGGACCGTCGATCTGGCCGCCGTTGTAGTCCACGATCGTGATCAGGTTGTCGAGCTTGAACTTCGGAGCGGACATGAAGGCCTCCCAGCACTGGCCTT
>CAYVFO010000059.1:0-14905 GCA_964450975.1 uncultured Elusimicrobia bacterium
GTCTACTCCGCCCTGTTCATCGACGTGACCGGCGGCGGCACCTTGTGGAACTCGATTCGCGGCATCACGGGCCACGTCGCGGCCCCGGCCGAAACGACGGTGAACGCGGTGCGCCGCACGACCGTTCCCGCGCACGGCGTCGAGCGCGGCGACCCGAATCAGGAGCGCAAGCTCATCGTTTTCGACGAGCCCAAGAAGGACGGCGTGATCGTCGCGGCCGTCGTCGCGCCCGACGCGTCGCCCGCGCGCCAGCAGGCGGCCTACACCGATTCGCCGGCCGACCCCGAGGCCGCGGGCAAGGACTGGAAGAAGAGCCTCAAGGGCGATCTGAGGAAGTTCACGACGTACGGCCCCGGAGATCAGGCTTCGGTGAGCGCGACTTTCGCGGCTCCCGCGGCGCAGCAGCAGCAGGCCGCCCCGGCCGCGATCGCGGCCGTCGCCGGCTCGGCGGCGAACGCCGGAACGCGCGCGGCGGCCCGTCCGGGCGTGGGCTCGCGTCTGGGGAGCGGCTCGTCCGCGCACTCGGACTCGGTGCGCAACATCCGCTGAGGCGGATTACTTCGCGGGCGGAACGAACGGCACGGCGAAGTCCTTGCCCGTGATCGCGATCGACTTGACCGAGGCCGCGGGATAGCGCTTGCGCTCGTCCTTGTCCTTGGGGATGACCTCGATGTACGCCTCGCCCTTGAACGGCGCGAGCTCGCGGTTGAACAGGTAGCCCTCGACGGTCGTGCCGTCCTTGAAGGAGATCGTCACGTGCCCGCGGAAGTCGAACGCCGCGTCGATCTGCGCGGCCACGTCGTTGGAAATCGTGCTCATCTCTCTCACCCCTTGATCGCGGCGGTCAGGCTCGCCACGAGCGCGTCCCAATCTTTGTCGGCCGTCCCGCCCTGCGCGAAGTCCGCGCGGCCGCCCGCCGAGCCCGCGTTTTTCGCGGCGAAATCCTTCGCGATCTTCGACGCGTCCACGCCCTTGCCCGCGAGGTCCGGCGTCGCGGCGAGCACGAACGACAGCTTCCCGCCGCCCGGGGCGGCGAGGAAGACGAGGCCGGAGCCCACCTCGGCCTTGAGCTTGTCGGAGATGCCGCGCAGAGACTTCGGGTCGGCGCCGTCGAGCTTCTGCAGGCACACCTTCACGCCCGCGATCTCGACGATCGTCTTGCCCGCGTCGGCCTGCGCGGCGAGCTTCGAAGCCTTGAGCTGCTTGAGCTTGTGCTCGAGCGCCTTCGCGCCCTCGGAGGCGTCGGCTTTCCCGCCCAGCGCCGCGATCTCCGCGGCGAGCGCGCCGGCCTTGGCGTTCGCGGCCTTCTCGGCCTCGAGTCGCGCGGCGTTCTGGGCCGCCGCGTGCTCCTCGACGGCCTTGCCCGCGATCGCCTCGATGCGGCGGACGCCGGAGGACGCGGAGGCCTCCTTCGTGATCTTGAAGGCGATGATCTCGGAGGTGTTGTCGACGTGCGTGCCGCCGCACAGCTCGAGCGAGAAGCGCTCCTTGGGCGCGTCCCAGCCTTTGCCGATGAGCAGGAACCGAGGCTCGGCGCCGTAGTCCTCGCCGAGCAGGGTCGTCGCGCCGAACTCCGCGACCTTGGAGACGGGATGCGTCTTCGGGTGCACCGGGTGCGCGGCCTTGATCTCATCGTTGACGATCTTCTCGATCTTGGCGATCTCCTCGGGCGTGAGCGCCTTCGGATTCGTGAAGTCGAATCGGAGCTTGTCGGGGCCGACGTAGGAGCCGGCCTGGCGCACGTGCGGGCCGACCACGCGCTTGAGCGCCTCGTTCATGAGGTGCGTCGCGGTGTGGTGCGGCTTGATGCGCGCGCGGCGCTCGGCGTCGACGCGCAGGATGACCTTGGTCTCGAGCGGCAGCGAGACGCCGCCCTCGAGGATGTGGACGAACACGTCGTTCTGCTTCTGCGTGTCCGCGACGCGCGCGAGGATCGTCGAGCCGTCGGCGGAGACGACGTCGCCGGTGTCGCCGACCTGGCCGCCGCCCTCGGCGTAGAACGGCGTCTTGTCGAAGGCGGCCATGCCGGGCGCCGACGCGACGACGAGCGCCTTCGCCTCGATGCCGTCGTAGCCCGTGAACGCGGTCTTCGGCGCGTTGGCGACGATCGCCGCGAGGTTCTGCTCGCCGGAGCCCTTCCACGACGAGCGCGCGACGTCGGCGGCCTTCTCCTTCGCCGCGGCGAAGCCGGCCTCGTCGACCGTGACGCCGTGGTGGCCGGAGATCTCCTTCGTGAGCTCGAGGGGGAAGCCGAAAGTCTCGTAGAGGTGGAACGCGGCGTCGCCCGAGAGCGACTTGCCGGCCTTCTCGAGCGCCTTCTTGAGCTCGCCCTCGCCGGCGACGAGCGTTTCGCGGAACTTGGTCTCTTCCGTCTTCATGACCGACTGAACCTGCGCCGACGCGCCGCGCAGCTCGGGATAGCCGGGCGCGAAGATGTCGACGGCGGCGGGCACGAGCTCATGGAGGAACGGGGCGTCGTGCCCCATCATCTGGCCGTAGCGGGCCGCGCGGCGCACGAGACGGCGCAGCACGTAGCCGCGCTCGACGTTCGAGGGGATGATGCCCTCGCTCATCAGCATGGTCGCGGCGCGCGCGTGGTCGGCGATGACGCGGTAGCCGAGGGCGTGCTTGGGATCGAGCGGATCGGTCTTGAGGATCTTCGCGGCCTTCTCGACGATGGGGGAAAAGAGGTCGGTCTGGAACGGAGACTTCGTGCCCTGCGCGCAGAACGCGAGACGCTCGAGGCCCATGCCGGTGTCGATGCACGGCCGCGCGAGCGGCTTGAGCGAGCCGTCGGGCTGGCGGTCGAAGCCGGTGAAGACGAGGTTCCAGATCTCGATGTAGCGGTCGCCGTCGCCGCCGACGAAGTCGTCCTTGCCCGACGCGAACTCGGGGCCGAGGTCGTAGTAGATCTCCGAGCACGGGCCGCACGGACCCGTCGGGCCCATGTTCCAGAAGTTGGTGTCCTCGCCGAGCCGGACGGCGGGATTCGGACAGCCGACGGCCTTCCAGTACCCGATCGCCTCCTCGTCGTCCTTGAAGACGGTCGGGTGCAGGCGCTTCGGGTCGAGGCCGACTTCCTTCGTCAGGTACTCCCACGCCCAGGCGACCGCCTCCTTCTTGAAGTAGTCGCCGAAGGAGAAGTTGCCGAGCATCTCGAAGAACGTCATGTGGCGCAAAGTCGTGCCGACGCGGTCGATGTCGGTCGTGCGGAAGCACTTCTGCGAGGACGTCGCGCGCTTGAGGTCGGTCTTGAGCTGGAGGAAGTACGGCTTGAACGGCACCATGCCGGCCGAGTTGAACATCAAGGTCGCGTCGCCCTGCGGGACGATCGGGGCGGAGGCCTTGAGGGTGTGGCCGTTCTTGACGAAGAAGTCGAGGTAGCCGGAGCGCAGCTGGGAGCTTGTCTTCATGATCGGGGAAATCTCATTATACCACTTATGGAATTGCCCGGCTTCGAGCGCTTCGAGTTCTCCGACGGCGGGCTGAGCAAGCCCGTCTATAAAAGAGGAAGCGGCCCCGCCGTCCTCCTGATCCACGAATTGCCCGGGATGTCGGTCGAGTGCGTCGACCTCGCGGCCCGGCTCGCGGACGAGGGCTTCACGATCTACATGCCGCTCCTCTTCGGCGATCCGCTGCAGTACTACGGGATGAAGCCGCTCGCGTGGGGCTGCGTCTGGAAGGAGTTCGACTTCCTCGGCCGCCGCGAGAGCCGCCCCATCACCGACCTGCTGCGCGCGCTCGCGCGCAAAGCCGCGGCCGACACCAAAGGCAAGGTCGGCGCGATCGGCATGTGCTTCACGGGCTGCTTCGCGCTCACCATGATGATGGACGAGGAGGTCGTGGCGCCCGTCCTGTCGCAGCCGTCGCCGCCCGGCATCAGCGCGTCGAACCTGGGCCTGCGCGGCCGCGAGCTCGAGAACGCGAAGGTCCGCGTCGAGAACGAGAAAATCCCCGTCTTAGGCTTCCGCTTCGAGGGGGATTCGCTCTGCAAGTCGGCGCGCTTCGAGGCGCTCCAGGCCGCGTTCGGCGACGCGTTCAAGCCGGTCGTGATCGACGGGCCCGGGCACTCGGTGCTCACGTATCACTTCAAGAAGCTGAGCCCCGAGGAGCAGAAGCGGGTGTGGGGCGAGCTGACCGGACACCTGAAGCGGCAGCTTCAGGCTTCGAAGCGGTAGCCGAGGCCCGTCACCGACACGATCCGGTCGCCGATCTTCTTGCCGATCTTCTTACGCAAAGTCGAGACGTGCACGCCGACCGTGTGCGGGTCGGAGTAGTCGGCGGGATCGTAGCCCCAGACGGTCTCGAGCAGATACGGGATCGAGAGCACGCGGCCGGGCTTGCGGAGGAACGTCGTGAGGAGATCGAACTCCTTGCGCGTGAGCGAGACGCGCTTGCCCGCGATCAGCACCGTGCGCGCCGCGACGTCGATCGTGAGGCCCTGCGACTTGAGCGTGTCGCCGAGCTCCTTGGGGGCGCCGAAGCGCCGGAGCACGGCCGCGATCTTCGCGCGCAGGAGCGCGGGGGAGACGGGCTTGGGCAGATAGTCGTCGGCGCCCTGGTCGATGCCCTCGGCCTGCTCGTCGGCTCCGCGGTGGACGCCCGACATGAGGATCACGGGGACGCCCGCCGTCTTCTTCTCGGCGCGCAGGCGCGCGAGCAAGGTCAGGCCGTCGCCCTCCGGCATCGAGACGTCGGAGAGGATGATGTCGGGAGGGGACTCGACCGCGGAGGCGAACGCCTCCTTGGCGGACGCGGCCTTGCGCACCGTGTAGCCCTCCTTCTCGAGGAGCTCGGCGTAGACCTTCCGGTAGTCGGGCTCGTCGTCGACGAGCAGGATGCGGCATCGCGCGGCCATGCGGGCATTATCTATAATGCCCGACATGACTGCAACGACCGACTGCCCCTGCACCAGCGGCAAGCCCTTCGCGGCCTGCTGCGAGCCCATCGTTTCCGGAAAATCTCCCGCGCCCACGGCCGAGGCCTTGATGCGCGCGCGCTACACCAGCTACGCGACCGGCCGCATCGACTTCATCGAGAAGTCGCACGCGCCCGAGTCCCGCGCCGACTTCGACCGCAAGGCGTCCGAGAAGTGGGCGAAGGAGTCCACCTGGAAAGGCCTGCACATCATCGCGCTCAAAGACGGGGGCGCCTCCGACGAGACGGGCGTCGTGAACTTCGTCGCGAGCTTCGCGCAGGCGGGCAAGGATTACGAGCACCACGAGATCGCGACGTTCCGGAAAGAGGGCGCGCAGTGGCTGTTCGTGGACGGCAAGTCGCCCAAGCCGGACACCGTGGTCAACACCGGCCCGGACGTCGGCCGCAACGATCCCTGCCATTGCGGGTCCGGAAAGAAGTTCAAGAAGTGCCACGGCAAGTAGCGCGCCGTCACAAAAAGGTCAAGAAAACCTGACCCGGTCTTGACCGTTCCGCAACGGACGATTTGACGCCGCGCTGATACGCTTCCTGGAGCACAGGAGGCGACATGAAGACCCTCGCGGCCGTCTTGGCCGTCGCGGCTTTGGCTCTCGCCGCGCCGGCTCGCGCCCAGGACGAGATCAAGGACGTCGGCGTCGGAGTGATCGCCGGAGATCCGATCGGCGGCACGGTGAAGCTGTGGCTCAACGACCGCCTGGCCTTCGACCTCGGCATCGGCTACAGCGGCGACACGGTGATGTGGGGAGACGTCCTCCTCCACGCGTGGGATCTGCTTCCGAGGCCGCAGGAGGGCAAGCTCGGCCTCTACGTCGGCGCGGGCCCGCGCCTGGAGACCCGGCGCGACGCGGAGTTCGCGATCCGCACGATCGCGGGCGTCTCGTGGCGGCTCGACAAGCAGCCCGTCGAGCTGTTCGCGGAGGCCGGACCGCTCTTCCGGATGACGCCGCGAGGCGGCGTCGGAGCGGACGCCGGAGTCGGCCTGCGCCTCTATCTCGGGCGCTGATCCCTAATGGAGATGCGCGGCGGGAATCCCGCCGGCGATCAGCCAGGCCTTGAACTTGCGGATGAGCTCGCCGTCGGAGGAGCCCGTCGGCTTGTTCTGCCGGTACACGTCCAGCTTCCAGCCGCCGTCGTCGTGCTTCGTGACGTAGAAGACGACGGGGGAGGTGCGGATGTCGGGGTCGCGGCTCGAGTAGGCGCTCGAGATCTTGGCGCCGGCGAGGTTCGCGTAGATGAACACGCCGTCGCGCGCGACCTCCTCGACCGACTTGCCCGAGCGCGCGGTCATGTTCGAGACGAAGCCGCGCATGAGCTCGCCCGCGGCGGTGTCGGGGTAGTCCTTGATCAGCTCCCGGAGCTCCTCGGACTCCATGCCGATGTCGATCTGGCGGTCGAGCCACGAGTCCTGGAGCGTCTTCGCCTCCTCGAGGAGGCCGCGGCGCAGCAGCATCGCCTCGATCTTCGACACGGCGACGCCGTGGCGCTCGGCGGCGCGCAGGAGCAGGTGCGCGCGATGGCGGAGGGCGGGATTGATGAGCGCCGTCTTCTCGGCGTCGGCGGCGGCCTTGCCGGGAACGAGCGCGGCGCGGACGGCGAGGTGGCGCTCGGAGCCCGGCTTGATCTCGTTCTCCTCGAGCCAGTCCGTGAGCAGCGCGTCGATCTGCTTCTCGGTCGGCTTGATGCCGCCCATGATCTCCGCGACGTACTTCTTCGCGGAGGCGGCGTCGGAATCGGCGCCGGGAGGCGCGCGGTCGCCGTTGACGGCGTCGGCCTCGTTCTCGGCGACCTTGCCCATCTTCTCGCGGATCTTGATCGCCTCGGCGACGGAATTGTCGAGCGAGGTCAGCCGGCGCACCCACGCGCCGACCCACTTCGCGTCGGACTTCGGGAAGGCGTCCGCCGGATTCGAGTAGAGCTCGAAGTTCGAGAGCGCGAGGATCTGCTGGCCGTCGAAGCCGAAGCGGGCGCCGAGGCGGTCGCCGAGAGAGGAGGACTCGAGCGGGTCGGCCTCGCGCAGCGCCGCGGAGACGATCAGAAGCACGCGGCGCGAGGGCGTCTCGAGCTCGGAGAGGCCGGCGACGCGCGCCGCGAGGTCGGCGCCGCGCTCGGTCGTCAGCTTGAGGATCGCGGAGATCTCCTCGGCCGGCACCTCGAGCTTCTTGAGAGCCTGGACGAACGGCGGGTCCATGGGCGGGCCGCCGCCGGACGCCGCGGGAGAGCCGTTCGGCGGGTTGTTCGGCGGGGTGAAGGCCTGCGTCCGGACGGGCTCGCCGCCCCTCTTGTCGCCGGTCGAAGCGGGCTTGAGGGTCGCGCCCAGGGCGGACGGGGCGAGGCCCTGATTGAGGCTCGCGGCGGGGGCGGAAAGGGTCGTGCTCAGGCCCGCGCTGCCGCTGAGCGAGGGGGCCAGGCCGGCGGAATTGACGGAGATCGGGGAGACGGAGCCGCCGGTCAGCGAGGCGCCGCTTTGGCCCGCGGTTCCGGACTCGCTCGCCGCTCCGGTCGTGACCGTGCCCGCGAGCGCGGAGGGAGCAATTAAGGTAAGAAGCAGCGGGATCGCGAGGGGGGGCCGCATCTCATGAGTGTAAAGCGGGCATGGACAATCGTCAAGGGGCGCTGTTTCGGTTTGGTGAAGATTTCATTGACAGCCCCCGGTGAACCTGTTATAACATCACCGACGGAAAAAAGCATGCGCAAACGCATTTCCGACGCCCTCGCCCGTCGCCTGACGGTGCTCATCATCCCGCAAACCCAGCTCAAGCCGTGGCGCTGGCAATGCTCGACCGCGTTTTTCCTGTTCGGCCTGGCCCTGTGGTCGGCGTTCACCGTCGCCGCCGGCGTCATCGTCGGCCGCCACATCGACTACGCGATCACCAAGGCCGACAACCAGGTCATGCTCACCAAGATGACCCGCCTGGCCCAGGAGATGGACCGCGCGCGGCTCGCGCTCGACCAGGCCAAGAGCACCGACCGCCAGCTGCGCGGCCTGCTCACGATGGCCCGCGACCGCGACCCGATCGAGGCCGCGACCGGCGTCGGCGGCCCGACCTTGGCCGACCGCCTGAGCCTCTCGCGCATGCTCGGCGGCGGAGCCTCCGAGATCCGCCAGTCCGACTGGCACCGCGAGATCGCGCGCCTGCGCCGCGACGCGGAGACCCGCCTCGCGAGCTTCCAGGAGATCGGCTGGTACGTCGGCAACCAGAAGAGCCTGCGCAACGCGACGCCGAGCCTCTGGCCCGCCGAGGGCTCCATCACCTCCTTGTTCGGCTACCGCTTCTCCCCGATGGGCCGCGGCGGCGAAGGCGCCGAGACCGGCGAGTTCCACGCGGGCCTCGACATCGCCAACGTCGCCGACACGCTCGTGCACGCGACGGCCGACGGCACCGTCCGCTTCTCCGGCTGGTCGCACGGCTACGGCAACATGGTCGTCATCGACCACGGCTACGGCGTCTCCACTCTCTACGGCCATACCTCGAAGGCGCTCGTGAAGATCGGCGACCGCGTCGTTCGCGGCCAGGTCATCGCCTACATGGGCACCACCGGCCGCTCCACCGGCGCGCACCTCCACTACGAGGTCTGGCGCCAGGGCCGCCCCGTCAACCCGATGTCCTACCTCAAGGTCCGCACCGGACCCGATCTCCTCGGCTACGCTCCCGGCGCGCCGAAAGGCCGCTCCTGATGTTCGGCGAGAAAGGCGGACGCGGAGCCGCGCGCGAGGGAATGACGCTGATCTCCGAGGACGCCTTCTTCCACGGCTCGCTCGTCGCCAAGGGCTCGCTGCGCGTCGAGGGCGGCTTCGAGGGCGACGTCTCCGACGCGGTGGACGTCGAGGTCGGGCAGAAGGGCCGCGTGATCGGAAACGTCGCGGCTGAGTCCATCGTGATCGCCGGCGAAGTCGTCGGCGACGTCGTCGCGTCGCGCTCGATCGAGATCCTCGCGAGCGGCCGCGTGACCGGCGACATCCGCGCCCCCAAGCTCAAGATCGACGAAGGCGCCTTCTTCGACGGCACCTGCTCGATGGGCGCGGGCGACGACAAGCCGCGCCGCCGCCGCCGTCCCGACGCCGCCGACGCCGCCCAGCCCGCCGACACCGTCTCCTAAAGGACCCCTCCCATGATCTCGTTCCTGCGCCGCCACCAGAAGAGCATCTTCGTCGCGACCGTCTCCGTGTTCCTGTCGGGCACCTTCGTCGGACTCGGCGGCTACTGGTTCACGAGCCGCGACAACGACGGCGCGGTCGCCCGCATCGGCGCCTCGAAGATCCCGGCGCAGCGCCTGTCTCTGCGCGTCAATCAGTACGCGGACGCGCTGCGCGAGAAGGGCACCGAGCTCGACGATCAGATGATGGCCCGCCTGCGCCGCGAGATGCTCAACGACATGATGATCGAGGAGATGCTCGCGATCAAGGCCGACGAGCTCGGCTTCAAGGTCACCGACGACGAGCTTTCGCGCGACATCCGCTCGACGCCCGCGTTCCAGCGCGCCGGCCAGTTCGACCAGGACATCTACTTCCAGCAGGTCCGCGCGACCTTCCGCGAGTCGCCCCAGGACTACGAGCGCATGCGCCGCAAGTCGATCAAGGCCGGCCGGGTCAAGCAGCTGATCTACCGCACGGCCGTCGTTCCGCCCGCCGAGGCCGACGCGGCCTACGCCGAGGCCAAGCGCAAGGCTCCCGCGAAGGACGCCGCGAAGATCACGCGCGACGGCGTCGTCCAGACCCTCCAGCAGCAGCGCGCGATCGAGCTGATCAACCACTGCCTCAAGCAGCTCTCCACGCAGGTCGAGCATCAGATGTTCCTCGAGCGCCTCGACGGCGGCATCTAACCTCAGGAAACCCACACCGTGAACGACAACACGATCCTCGTCGTCGGCTCCGTCGCGCTCGACACCGTCAAGACCGAGGCCGGCAAGAGCGTCGAGGCGCTCGGCGGCTCGGCGACCTACTTCTCTCTGGCGGCGAGCTACTTCTCGCCCGTCTCCCTCGTCGGCGTCGTCGGCGACGACTTCCCGTCCGAGCACAAGCGCACCCTCGAGCGCCGCGGCGTCGAGATCTCCGGCCTCAAGGCCGCGAAGGGCAAGACCTTTCGCTGGTCCGGCCAGTACGGCAAGGACGCGTCCGTCGCCGAGACGCTCGCGACGCACCTCAACGTCTTCAAGACCTTCAAGCCGAAGCTCTCCGACGCGCAGAAGAAGGCGCCCGTCGTCTTCCTCGCCAACATCGACCCCGACCTGCAGGCCGAGGTGCTGGCGCAGATGAAGCGCCCCGCGCTCGTCGCGTGCGACACGATGAACTTTTGGATCGACAGCAAGCCCGCGGCGATCCGCAAGCTGCTCGCGAAAGTGGACGTGTTCTTCTCCAACGACCAGGAGTCGATGAAGCTCACGGGAGCGCCGAACGCGCTCCAGGCCGCCGAGATCCTCGGTGAGTGGGGCCCAAAGGTCGTCGTCATCAAGAAGGGCGAGCACGGCGCGCTCATGAAGGTCGGCCGCAAGTTCTACGTCTTCCCCGCGTACCCGCTCGCGCGCATCAAGGACCCGACGGGCGCCGGCGACACGTTCGCGGGCGGCTTCCTCGGCTACATCGCCTCGACGGCCGCCTATCAGGACGTCGGGCACCTCAAGCGCGCGATGGCCTACGGCACGACGATGGCCTCATTCAACGTCGAGGACTTCTCGACGAAGAACATCGAGGACCTCGACCGCGAGGTGATCGACGAGCGCTTCCACGACCTCGCCGACCGCATGGCCATCCCGCGCGCCGACGCGCTGCTCAAGAGCCGCCGCGCCGTCGCGGCGTGATCCGCCTCGAGGGGCTCCGGAAGACTTTCGGGCCCCACGTCGCCGTCTCCGGCCTCGACCTCGAGGTCAAGCCCGGCGAGATCTTCGGCTTCCTCGGCCCCAACGGCGCGGGAAAGACGACGACCGTCAAGATGATGACGGGGCTCCTCAAGCCGACCGCCGGACGCGTGCTGATCGGCGGGATCGACGTCGCGAAGAACCCGATCGAGGCCAAGCGCGCGATGGGCCTCGTGCCCGACGAGCCCTTCGTCTACCCGAAGCTCACCGGCCAGGAGTACCTGCGCTTCATCGGCGAGCTCTACGGCGTGCCGGCCGCCGACATCAAGAAGCGCGCGCCCGAGCTCCTCGAGATGTTCGAGCTCTCGCCGTGGGGCGGGGAGCTTCTCGAGAGCTACTCGCACGGCATGCGCCAGAAGCTTGTGCTCGCCGGCATCCTCCTGCACGAGCCGAAGGTGCTCGTCCTCGACGAGCCGATGGTCGGCCTCGACCCCAAGAGCGGCCGCCTCGTCAAGGACATCTTCCAGAAGCTGGCGGAGCGCGGGACGGCGATCTTCATGTGCACGCACGTCCTCGAGATCGCCGAGAAGCTGTGCGCGCGCATCGGCATCATGATCGGGGGGAAGATGATCGCGTGCGGCACCCTCGACGAACTGCGCGCCGGCTCCAAAAAAGACGGCCAGGACCTCGAGAGCATCTTCCTGTCGCTCACCGGCGGCGCCGAGTACGGCTCGCTGCTGAAGTACCTCTAGGCATGCTCGGGCTGCTCCTGCGCCGCCGGTTCCGCACGTTCGTCAACACGTGGTCGAACTGGACGCGCTACGAGTGGATCCGCAACGCCGCGTTCGGCGCCGCGGGCATGGGCCTCCTCTACGGCCTGCACTTCGGCTTCTTCCGCCTGCTGCGGTATCTCTCGACCGTCGAGCTCATCGGGGCGCTGCTCATCTGGAAGCTGACGGCCATGCTCTTCCTCATGACGTTCTCGATGGTGATGATCTCTTCCTTGCTCACCGCCCTGACGACCCTCTACTACTCCTACGACCTCAAGTTCCTCATGAAGGCGCCCGTGAGCCTGCGCGTCGTCTTCCTCGACAAGTCTCTCGAGAGCGCGTTCTTCTCGTCGTGGATGATCGGTCTCATCCTCGTGCCCTACACGCTCGCGCTCATGCGCGTCATGGGGCTCGGGGCCGGCTATTTCGCCGCGTTCGCGCTCTCCGTGCCGCCGTATTTGCTCCTCGCCGCTTCGTGCGGCATCGGATTTACGCTCGTGCTCCTCTGGCTGTTCCCGTCGTCGCGCACGCGCGACGTCGTCTGGGTGCTCTCGAGCCTCTCCTTGTCGGTCACGTACGGCCTCGTGCGCTTCGCTCAGCCCGAGCGCCTCATCCGCCCCGACGCGCTCAAGGTCGTCGCCGAGTACCTCAACTTCCTGCAGGCGCCGACCGCGCCCTATCTGCCGTCGTGGTGGCTCGCCGAGGGCCTGCGCATGGCCGCCGGCGGCGCGTGGCGCGGCTGGGCCCTCCGCTTCGCCGCGCTGTGGGGCGCTGCCGCGCTCGTCTACGCGCTCCTCGTCCTGCTCGCGGGCAAGACGTACTTCGCCGGCTACTCGGGCGCGCAGGAGGGGGCTTTGCGCAAGCGCTCGCACGGCTTCGGCCCGCTTCCCGAGCAGCGCCTGCTCTCCGGAACGTCCGCGGCCATGCTCTGGAAGGAGCGCGTCGCGTTCTTCCGCGACGTGAAGCACTGGTCTCAGATCCTGCTCATCGTCGGCCTCGTGTTCGTCTACCTCTTCTCGATCCGCCGCCTGCCGCTCGACTCGATCGAGCTGCGCTCCCTGATCTCGTTCCTCAACGTCGGCACCGCGGGCTTCGTGCTCGCCGCGCTCGGCCTGCGCTTCACGTTCCCGGCGATCAGCCTCGAGGGGCGCTCGTGGTGGGTGCTGCGCTCGGCGCCCGTGGACGTCGCGGGGATCATGCGCCAGAAGTTCCTGTTCTCGGCGGGTCCGACGCTCCTGCTCGCGGCGACGCTCGCGGTGATGACGAACTCCATCCTCGACGCCGACCGCTTCACTTCGATGATCACGCTGGGCGCTTTGCTCGTGATCGCGCTCGCGATCTGCTCGATGGGCGTCGGCTTCGGCGCGCTGTTCCCGCGCTTCACCGTCGAGAACATCCACCAGATCGAGTCGTCCGTCGGCGGCTTCGTGTTCATGGCCGCCTGCCTGTGCTACGTCGGCATGACGATCGCCTTCCTCGCGGTTCCGATGCAGATGCACTTCGCCGTGCGCTTCGGCACCGGCGCGTGGCATTCGGGCGCCGCCGCGTGGGCGCTCGCCGGCTGGCTCGTCGTCAATCTCGTCGCCTTCACCGTGCCGTGGCGCCTCGGCGCCCGGGCCCTGGAGAACCATGAAGAATAGCGTCCTCGCCGTCCTGCTCCTCGCCGCTCCCGCGCTCTCCGCCGAGCCGCCCGCGCCCAAGCCCAAAGTCGCGGTCGTGATCGACGACTTCGGCCTCAACTACAAGTCGACGCCTCCCGACGAGGAGTGGATGGCCGTCCCGCATCCGATGACGTTCGCGATCATGCCGGAGTCCAAGCGCACGCGCAAGGCGGCCGAGCTCACCTCCCTGACGAAGGACAAGGAGGTCATGATCCACTTCCCGTTCGATCCGTTTCAAGCCCTCAAACTGCCCAAAGACGCCGCCGATCCGGCCGACGTCGAGTCCACGCGCAAGCTCCTCGAGAAGGCGATGAAGGACATCCCGGCCGCGAAGGGCCTCAACAACCACCGCTCGTATAAGGGAACCAAGAACGCCCCGCTCATGAAGGAGTTCATGAAGATGCTCAAGCCGACGGGCATGTACTTCCTCGACTCCAAGGTCTCCGAGAAGACCGTCGCCTACGCCGAGGCGAAGGCGGCCGGCATTCCCGCCGCGATGAACTTCGTCTTCCTCGACACCGCGGAGATCCACACGCAGGCGTTCTGCGCGAAGGGCCTCAAGCAGGCGGTCTCACGCGCGCGCAAGTCCGGCTCGGCGATCGCGATCGGGCACCACTACTTCCGCGGCACGCTCGACTGCCTCAAGCAGGAGATGCCGAAGCACGCGGCGGAAGGGATCGAGTTCGTGCCCGCGTCCGCCCTCGCGAAGTAGAGTCTAGAGGGCGTCGCGCTTCGTGCGCAGCAGGCGCGTCTCGAACTTCTGCACGGCGGCGCCGGGGATCGCGGAAGCGGCGCGAAGAAGCCACTCGTCCTTGCCCGCGCGCTTGAGCCAGACGCGGTGCGCGGCGCCGTTCTCGAAGGAGAGGTCGAGCTGGCGCTCCTCCTCGGTTCCGGCCATCGTCAGGCGGCCCTTGAGCGGAGCCGCGGCGGGCGCGAGGTCAGTCGTCATCTCCGCCTCCCAGGCCCCGCGGACGCCCTTGACGGGAACGAGCGCCAGGCGGTCCGTGTTGCGGTCGCGGAACTGGAGCTCCTTCATCGCGAGGACCATGTCGGCCTTGCCGCCCCAGCGCGTCTTGACGGTCAGCAGCAGCTCGTAGCGGCCGAGCGCGTGGGTGAGCGAGGCCTCCCAGCGGCCCTCGAGCTCCTTGAGCGTCGGCGCCTTGCCCTCGCCGGGGACGACCGGCTGCCCGGGCAGGGCGGGAGCGGCCTTGGCCGTCGCCGTCGAGCACTCGACGGGGGAGAACGCGTCGCCGGAGAGCCGCGGCGCGGCGCCCGATGCGCACTTGCGCGGCGCCGGAGCCGCGAGCGCGGCCAGCGGGATCACCAGGACGAGCGCGAGGGCTTTGTTCATGGAAAGATGTAGCGGCGGTGGGAATCGAACCCACAAGAGCTTTCGCCCGATCGATTTTGAGTCGATTGCGTCTGCCAATTCCGCCACGCCGCCTACGGGCACATTTTACCATTGATAATGGATTCATAACGCCCTGCCGGTGCATCATGAGGCATGCTCGATCGAATCAAGCTCCTCCTGCTCGGCAAGCCGCGCGACATCCGCGACCCCGACGTCTTCCATAAAATCTCCCTGGCGGCCTTCCTCGCCTGGGTGGGGCTCGGCGCCGACGGCCTGTCGTCCTCCGCGTACGGACCCGACGAGGCCTACCGCGCGCTCGGGACGCACACGCATCTCGCGCTGTTCCTCGTGATCATGACGGCCGTCACGATCTTCGTCATCTCGATCGCCTA
>CAYVFO010000060.1:0-14716 GCA_964450975.1 uncultured Elusimicrobia bacterium
GCGCAGGGCATGGGCGGCGCCGCGACCGCGCTCGCCGACGACGCGGAGGCCGTCTACTGGAACCCCGCGGGCCTGGCCCGGCTCGAGAAGAAGCACGTCTCGCTCTCTCATGCCGAGCTCGGAGCCGGCAACCGCCACAATTTCCTCGCCTACGCGCACCCGACCTCGAAGGCGGTGTTCGCCGGCGGCTTCACCTATCTCAGCTACGGCACGATCGACGGGCGCAACTCCCTCGGACAGCGCACGGGCAACTACGAAGCGTCCGACGCGGCCGGGCATTTCGCCGCGGGCCTCAAGACCGAGTGGGCCGACATCGGCGGCTCGCTCAAGTACGTGCGCTCGCACATCGCCTCGCAGGAAGCTCAGGGCGTCGCCTTCGACGCCGGCCTGCGCCGCGCTTGGGACGCCGCGGGCGGCAAGCTGACCGCGGGCGCGGCCCTGCGCAACATGGGGCCCGGCCTCAAGTACCAGGACCAGCGCAACGATCTCCCGCTTCGCGCGGCGTTCGGCGCGGCGTACACGTTCGCCAAGGGCCACTCCGTGGCGGCCGAGTTCCAGAACGGGCCGCGCGGCTCGGGCTCGGAGGGCGGCGCGGGCGGCGAGCTCCAGGCGATGGAGGGCGTCTTGCTGCGCCTGGGCTGGACCTCGAAGTCGGCGGCGGCCAACGGGGCCGGCTTCGACGCCGCGCGCGGCCTGACTTTGGGCCTCGGGCTGCGCCGCGGAGGCTTCGGCCTCGACTACGCCGCGCAGGCCGCCGGCGAGCTCGGCTCGACCCACCGCTTCACTTTGGGCGCCAAGTTTTAGGGCGTCTAAAATCTGCTAGGATTTCTCCACTTTAAGGAGAATCCATGACGCCCACCCCGAACCCCCTCGTCAACCTCGCGCCGATCGCGGCGATTTTCGTGATCTTCTACTTCCTGCTCATCCGCCCCCAGCAGAAGCAGCAGAAGGAGCACGAGAACATGCTCAAGCGCCTCGAGGCCGGCGACAAGATTCTCACGACGGGCGGCCTCTACGGCACGATCGTCGGCTTCAAGGGCGACGACCTCGAAGTCCAGTTCGCCCAGAACGTGAAGCTCACCGTCGCTCGCTCGGCCGTCTCCCGCCTCGCGAACGCCGCCGCCCCGGCCAAGCAGGCCGCCTAAGCTCCTCAAAAGGACTTCCACGGACATGACCAAGACCCAGTATAAGTGGATCGGGCTGCTCGCCCTGATCGTCGTCGGCGTCTTCATGGTGTACCCGTCGATCAATTGGTACAGCCTCGACGCGGCGGAGCGCACGAAGCTCGAGACCCTGCGCGAGCGCCCGAAATGGCTCGTCAACCTCGGCCTCGACCTCAAGGGCGGCACGCACATGGTCATGGAGCTCGACGTCGACAAGCTCCCCAAGGACATCAAGCTTCCCGACGCGATGGCCCAGGCCATCGAGATTCTCCGCAACCGCATCGACCAGTTCGGCGTCGCCGAGCCCCTGATCGCCCGCCAGGGCGCGCGCTGGATCGTCGTCCAGCTGCCGGGCATCTCCGACTCCGCCCGGGCCAAGGAGCTCGTCGGCCAGACCGCCGAGCTCCAGTTCCGCATGGTGGACGACTCCGAGAAGGGCCGCGCGGCGATGAACAAGATCCTCGAGCTCGCGGTTCCGTTCGACGGCCCCAAGGCCTCGACGGCCGCCGTGAAGCTCGTCCCCGCGGACCTCGAGCTGTTCAAGGGCCGCGAGAGCTCGATGTACCTGCTCTCGAAGAACGTCCCCCTCACCGGCGCCGCGCTCGAGACCGCGAAGGTCGAGACCGGCGGCGAGTACGGCCTGCCGATCGTCTCCTTCAAGTTCAAGCCGGAGGCCGCGGCGACGTTCGCCAACCTCACGGCGACGAACGTCGGCAAGCGCATGGCCATCGTGCTCGACGGAAACGTCTACTCGGCGCCCGTCATCAAGGGCCGCATCAACGGCGGCACCGGCATCATCGAGGGCCAGTTCACCTCCGAGGACGCGAAGGCTCTCGCGATCGTCCTGCGCGCCGGCGCCCTTCCCGCTCCCGTCAAGATCATCGAGGAGCGCAGCGTCGGACCGTCGCTCGGCGAGGACTCGATCCGCAGCGGCTTCAAGGCCGCGGGTCTCGGCATCGGCCTGATCATCGTCTTCTTCGTCGCCTACTACCGGGCCGGCGGCATGATCGCCAACGTCTCGATCGTCGCGAACCTCTTCTTCCTGTTCGCGCTGATGGCGTACCTCAAGGCGACGCTCACCTTGCCCGGCATCGCCGGTCTCGCGCTCAACATCGCGATGGCCGTCGACGCGAACGTGCTCATCCTCGAGCGCATCCGCGAGGAGCGCGCCAAGGGCCGCCCGACGAAGCTCGCGATCGCCGCGGGCTACGACCAGTCCGCGAGCGCCATCATCGACTCGAACTTGACGCTTCTCATCGCGTCGGCGCTGCTGTTCCAGTTCGGCACCGGCCCCATCAAGGGCTTCGCCGTGACGCTCGTCGGCGGCAACGTGATCAGCATGTTCACGGCCACCGTGCTGACGCGCATGCTCTACGAGGCGTGGACGCCGGGCGACGACGAGCTCGAGGCGGCCTAAGGAAACCATGAACCATAAATTCTCCATCGACTGGGTCTCCAAGCGGAGCCTGTTCTTCACCATCTCCGGCGTCCTCATCGCGGCGAGCCTCGCCTCGATCGCGACGAAGGGCTTCAACTACGGCATCGACTTCGTCGGCGGCACGCTCGTCCAGGTGAACTACTCGGAGCCGCGCGAGCTCGCGCAGGTCCGCGCGGACCTCGCGAAGGCCGGCTACGCCGACGCGGACGCCCGCAGCTTCGGCAGCGACCGCGAGTTCGCCTTGTTCCTCAAGGGCAAGGAAGACCAGGACGTCTCCATCGTCGAGACCTTCGTCGAGAAGTTCAAGGCCGCCGCGGGCGCGGGACTCCGCGTGGACCGCAAGGAGTACGTCGGCCCGTCCGTCGGCCGCCACCTCAAGCGCCAGGCGCTCACCGCGATCACCCTCGCGCTGCTCGCGATCATCGGCTACGTCGCCGTGCGCTTCGACAAGCTGCTCTGGGGCGCCGCGGGCGTCGCCGCGATCGCGCACGACGTGATCATCACGGCGGGCGTGTTCTCGTTCCTGCAGCTCGAGGTCGACCTCGTAATCGTCGCGGCCCTGCTGACGATCGCCGGCTACTCGATCAACGACACCATCGTCATCTACGACCGCATGCGCGACAACATGCGCCACCGCCGCGGCGACGGGATCGGCACCTTGATCAACGACTCCATCAACGAGATGCTCTCGCGCACGATCATCACCAACGCGATGGTCTTCGCGGTCGTGCTCTCGCTGTTCCTGCTCGGCGGCGGGGTCATCCACAACTTCGCGTTCGCGATGCTCATCGGCTCGATCTCGGGCACGTACTCGACGCTCGCGGTCTCGATGCCGCTGATCTACCAGTTCCAGAAGGGCCGCCGCCTCGACGTCTCCTCCGAGCCCGAGGCGCCCGCCAAGCCCCGCGAGGGAGGTCGCCGCCGCCGGTGAGGAAGATCAAGGGCTTCAAGCTCACGCTCCGGGCCCACGTCGTCAAGCAGCGCTCCCGCAAGGCCAAGATCGACCTCGAGGCCGCGGGCCTGCCCGAGCCGGCGCTCCTCAAGTTCCTCGACCGCGCGGCGAAGGCGCTGACGCCCGGCGTCGTCTTCGACACCTTCGGCGTCCCCGACGCCGACCAGCCCGTCCTCTCGCCGATGCCCGGCCTCGCGTACAGCCTCATCCTCGCCTCGCTCGGCGACGGCTTCGCTTCCTTCAAGCCCAATGAGACGTCGATCCCCGAGGGCCTCTGGCCGATCCTCGAGGAGCACGCGCTCGACGAGTCCGTCCGCTTCGCCTCGGCCCTGATCGCCGACGAGGCCGAGAAGGACAACTGCGAGCTCTCCCCCCTCTCTCCTCTCTCCGAGCCGGCGGCGCTCGAGGCCGCCCTGCGCAAGCTCGACGGCGGGGCCAAGCTCGGCGTCGCCCTCGAAGGCGGCGCCCTCTCCCCCGCGGCCTCCCTCGCGGTGAGCCAGTCCTGGCTCGCCAAGTCGAAGGCCAAGGGCCGGAAGTAGTGCTCCGGGCGCTGGTCCCCTACCTCGTCTACTCCTTCGTCTCCTTCATCGGCTGGACCACCCGCCTGACCGTCGTTCGCGGCGACATACCCGAGAAGATCCACAAGAGCGGAGAGCGCTTCATCTACGCGTTCTGGCACCAGCGCCAGGTCTTCTTCACGTGGTCGCACCGCGACGCGGAGGCCGCCGTCCTCGTCTCCAAGTCCAAGGACGGCGAGATGATCGCCTCCACGATGCGCCTCTCGCGCATCGACGCGGTGCGCGGCTCCTCCTCGCGCGGCGGCGCCGCCGCGGCGCGCGAGATGGTCGACATCCTCAAGTCCGGCCGCGACGTCGGCATCACGCCCGACGGCCCGAAGGGGCCCGCGCGCGAGGTCAAGGAAGGCGCGGTGCGCGTCGCGCAGCTCTCCGGCGCGCCCATCGTGCCGCTCGCCAACGCGCTCTCGAACGTCGTCGAGATCAAGAAGGCGTGGGACCGCTTCCAGGTGCCGATGCCGTTCGGCAAGGCCGTCGTCGTCTACCACGAGCCGATCCGCGTCGGCCCCGACGACGATCTGACGGCCAAGGCCGCGGAACTCAAAGCCGCCCTCGATCGCGTCACGGACGAGGCCGACCGGCTGGTCTCATGACGTTCCTCCTCCTCGCGGCCGAGACTTTGGTCGCGCCGTTCGCCGCGCTGGGCGTCATCGTCGCGTTCCTGCTCTCGCCGCGCCGCGGCCGCCTGTCCGGTCTCGGAGATGAGCTTCCCGAAAGATTCGGAGCGCTCGCGCCCGAGGGTCGCGCGCGGCTCGCGGGCCGCGAGGTGTGGTGGCTGCACGCGGCGTCCGCGGGCGAAGTGAACGGCCTGATTCCCTTCATCGAACAGCTGGCCCGCCGCAAGAACGCCCCCGCGATTTTATTGACCACGACGACGCGCTCCGGCCGCGAAGCGGCCAAAGCCGTTCCTTCCGTCAGCTGGGCGCAACTCGCCCCCCTGGACTGTTGGCCGTGCTTGGCTCGATTCCTCTCTCATTTCACGCCGTCCCGGCTCGTCATCACCGAAACCGAATTATGGCCGTCCATGATCGTCATGGCGGGAAGCCGCGGACTCCAGCCGTCCTTGATCAACGGCCGTCTCACGCCGCGTTCGTTCAATCGCTATCGCTTCATGGCGCCGTTCGTTTCATCCGTTTTGCGGTCGTTGTCGGTCGTCGCCGTTCAAACCGAGGAGGACGCGGAGCGCTTCCGCCGGCTGGGCGCCCCCGCCGACACGGTGCGCGTGACCGGCTCGACCAAGTACGACCGCGAGTCCGCCCCCGCCTCCGTCGACGCCGCGCGCGCGCGGACCGAGCACCTCGCCTGGAAGGATTCCCCGCTCTTCGTCGCCGGCTCGACGCACCCGTACGAGGAGGAGATGGTGCTCGCGGCGTACATGGCCGCGCGCCGGAGCTCGCCCAAGCTCAAGCTCGTGCTCGCGCCGCGGCATCTCGAGCGCGCCGCCGACGCCAAGGATCTCCTGGAGCACGCGGGCCTCAAGGTCGCGCGCTGGAGCGCCGGGACGTCCTCGGCGCCCGGCGCCGACGCGCTCCTGCTCGACGAGATGGGCGTGTTGGCCTCCTTCTACGGGCTCGCGCGCGCCTCCTTCGTGGGCGGCACGCTCGTGCCCGTCGGCGGCCACAATCTGCTCGAGCCCGCTCTCGCCGGCTCGCCCGTCCTCTTCGGCCCGCACGTGGGGCATATCGAGCGTCCCGCCGCCCTCCTCGCCGCGCCCGGCGCGGGAGGCCGCCGCGCCGCCGACGCCGGCGAGCTCGCCGAGCGCTTGATCGAGCTCGCGGGCGACCCCGCCGCCGCGAAAGCGGCCGGCGACGCCGCCCGGGCGACCGCGTCCTCTCTCAAGGGCGCGACGGCGCGCACGCTGTCCGCGCTCGAGGGGCCCGATGACTGACGGCCGCGACCGCGCGGCCGCGGCGCTCCTCTTCGCGGCCGCCGTCGCGCTGTTCTGGCCCGCTACGGCCTATCCGCTCCTCCGGTGGGACGACGCGCTCAACATCTCTCAGAACGAATGGCTGCGCTTCGACGCGGCCGGGGTCCTCTTCATGGCGGCGGGCTCGCGCCTCGGCCACTGGCAGCCGCTCACGTGGGCTTCGCTCGCGCTCGACCGCGCCGTCTTCGGCCCGGGCCCGTTCGGCCACCACCTCGTCAACGTCCTCCTCCACGCGCTCAACGCCTCGCTCGTCTTCGTCCTCGCGCGCCGCCTCGACCTCGGCGGCTCGAAGGAGAGGTCGTTCCTCGCCGCGGCCGCGGCCGCCGCGCTCTGGGCGCTCCACCCTCTGCGCGTCGAATCCGTCGCGTGGGCGACCGAGCGCCGCGACGTGCTGTGCGGCGCCCTCTCGTTGCTCGCCGCGATCGCCTACGCGGACGGCAAGGAGCGCCGCGCGCTCGTCCTCTCCGTCCTCGCGATGGGCGCGAAGGTCTTCGCGGTCGTGCTGCCGCTCGCCTGGCTCGTCCTCGACCTCCGGCGCGACGGGAAGCCCCGCTGGAAGGAGAAGCTCGCCTACCTGCCGTTCATGGGCGGAGCGCTGCTCCTCAACATGGGCGCGCAGGCCGCGAGCGGCGCGTCGATCGGCTTCGCCCGCTTCGGCCTGTCGCAGCGCCTCGCGCAGGCGTTCTACGGCCTCGCCTTCTATCCGTGGAAGTCGCTCGTCCCCGCGGGCCTGGCGCCGCTCTACGAGCCCTCGTTTCTCCTCGAACCGCGGCCTTTCACGATCGCCGCGGCGGCCGTTCTGACCGCCCTGCCGCTGCTCCTGCTCGCGCGCCGCTCGAATCCGGGCCTCGTCCACGCTCTGCTCGCCTACGCCGTCCTGCTGCTGCCCGTCCTCGGCCTGTTCAAGTCGGGCCGGATGGCCGCCGCCGACCGCTGGTCGTACATGCCCGCGATCCCGCTCTCCCTGCTCGCGGGGGCCGCGTTGGCCCGCGCTCTCGAGGCCGTCCCCGCCCGCGCGGCGACCGCGGCGCTCGCTTTGATCCTCGCCGTCCTCACGCGCGCGCAGCTGCCGGTCTGGTCGTCGGACCTCGCGCTCTGGAAGCGCGGGACCGAGGCCTCCCCCTTCTCGTGGTTCGCCGTCGAGCGCCGCGCCGAGGCCGAAGAGGCCGCGGGCGACGCGGCCGCCGCCGCGACGAGCCGCTCCTACGCGCGCGCGCTGCGCCGCGCCGTCCTCGAGCGCGCTGCCGTCGCGCGCGAGATGCGCGGCGAGCACGAGCTCGCGGCCGAGACGTTCAAGCGCTCGCGCGAAGACGCCGTGCCGGGGCGAAAGGAATGACGGCTCCCCTCGCCGCCGCGGGACTCGCGCTTCTCCCTTATCTGCAGGCGCTGCGTCACGGCTACGTCTCCTTCGACGATCCTCAGATGATCGAGGGCAACCCGCTCGTGACCGGCGAGAGCGGCGCGCTCGCGGCGTTCACTTCGTTGCGCATGACCTCGTGGCAGCCGCTCGGCTGGCTGTTGTACCGCGTCCTCCACGCGCTCGGCGGCGGCTCGCCGGCGCCGTTCCACGCCGCGGCGATCGGCCTCCACGCCTTGAACGCGGGCCTGCTCGCGGCTCTGCTCCTGCGCCTGCTGCCGAAGGCTCCGGTCGCGGCGGCGCTCGGCGCGCTTCTGTGGGCGTGGCATCCCGTTCAGGTCGAATCCGTCGCGTGGGCGAGCCAGCTCTCCGACGTGCTCTGCGCGACGTTCGTTCTCGCAGGCCTGCTTCTCCGAGCGCACGAGCGGCGCTCCGAAGGAATCGCTCTGTTCGCTCTCGCGTGCCTGTGCCGCTGGAAGGCGATCGTCTTCCTGCCGCTGGCCTTCGTCCTCGACGAGGCCATGGGCAAGAAACGCAAAGCTTGGGAATACGCCGTGCTGGCGTGTCTGTCCGCCGCTCTGGTCGCCATCAACGCCATGGCGAAGGCGACCGGCGGCTACGCCGCTTCATTTCGTTGGGGCGTCCTCGTCGAGGGATTCTCGTGGCAGCTCGGCAAGATCTTCATGCCGTTGAACCTCGCTCCGAGCCACGTCTTCCAGGGAAGCCCCTCCCCCATCAGCTGGGTCGTGCTGATCGGATTCATTTCGTTCGCCGTTTACGCCTGGAGACGAAGCCGTGCTCTTTTGTTCGCTCTCCTCGCTTTCGCGATCTCCCTCGCTCCGACTCTCATCGCCGTTCGTCCCGGCGCCGTTCCTCTGTACGATCACCACCTCTACATGCCGCTGTGCTTGTTCGCGGCCGCGGCCGCCGTTTCCCTCCCGCGTTGGCCCCTCGCCGCCGTCGTCCTCGCCCTCGGCGTCGGCTCGTCCGTCCAGGCGAGCCATTGGAAGGACTCCGAGTCGTTGTGGGCCCGCGTCCTCTCCGTCTATCCCGAGTCCCAGACCGCCCGCTACAACCTGGCCCTCTCGCGCGGCTCCCAGGGCCGCTGGCTCGACGCTCTCCTCGCCGTCGACGCCCAGCTCTCGATGTTCCCCGCCGACAAAGCCGCTTCCGACTTCCGCGCGATCCTCCTCGACCGCGCCGCTCCCGAGAAAGGCCAGCGCGCGCGTCTCCTGAGCGACGCAGCCTCCTCGCGCTTCGAATCGGGCGACGCCGCCGGCGCGGCCGCGACGCTCCAGGAAGCGCGCGCTCTCGCTCCGAAAGAGCCGATGATCCTCGTGAACTCGGCCATCGCCGCGGCCGCGCTCGGAAAGAGGGAGGAGGCGCGTCTCTATCTCAAGCGCGCGTTGAGCGTCTCCCCGGGCTTTTCTCCCGCGAAAGAGGCGCTCGCGCGCCTCGAGGCCGCGAAGTGATCCTCTCCGTCCGCCGCCGCCCGCTGCTTCGCGCGCTGCTCGTCCTCGCCGTGTTCGCGGCGTTCTGGCCCTCTCTCGACAACGGCTTCGTCAACTGGGACGATCCGGGCAACATCGTCCGCAATCCGATGCTCGGGCGCTTCGACTGGGGCTTCTGGAAGTGGGCCTTCTCGACGACGCACTACGGCCATTTCCAGCCGCTTTCGTGGCTCTCGCTCTCGCTCGACAAGGATCTCTGGAGCCTGAGCGCCTCCGGCTTCCACCTGACCGCGCTCGTCCTGCAAGCGCTCGGCGCGCTCGCGTTCTTCTCCGTGCTGCGCCTGCTGCTCGCCAAGACGACGGAGGCCGACGAGGAGGCGCGCGACCTGGCCGCGTTCTTCGCCGCGCTTTTGTGGGCCGTGCATCCGCTGCGCGTCGAGCCCGTCGCGTGGGCGACCGAGCGCCGCGAGCTGCTCGGGACGCTCTTCTCCCTGCTCGCGCTGCGCGCGTGGCTGCGCGACGAGCTGCGCCCCGCGCTGCTCCTGTTCTTCGGCGCCTGCCTCTCGAAGGTCACGTCGGCGGCGCTGCCGTTCGTATTCGCCGTCCTGGACGCGCTCCTGAGGCCGAAGGTGCGGACGAAGGCTCTCGTCCCGTTCCTCGTCCTCGCGGGCGTCACGCTCGCTCTCGGCTTCCGCGCTCAGTACGCCTCCGGCACGGCGGTGCCGCTCTCCGTGTTCGGTCCCTTCGATCGCCTCGCGCAGGCGCTGTACGGGCCCGGCTACTACCTCGCGCGCACCGTCTGGCCCGTCGGGCTCTCGCCGTTCGTGCACGCCGACTGGAAGACGTCCCCCGTCCTCTACCTTCCGTTCGCCGCGCTGACGACCGCCCTTCTCGCGGGACTGCGCGGCGCCGCGGCGCGCCCCGGCGTCCGGGCGGCGCTCGCCTGCGCGTTCGTCCTGCTGGCGCCCTCGCTCGGCTTCTTCAAGTCGGGTCCGCAGACCGCCGCCGACCGCTTCGCGCACCAGCCCTCGCTCGTTCTCTTCGCGGTTCTGGCGTGGGGCCTCTGCGCTTTGCCGCGCCGCCGCCGCGCGTTCGGGCTCTGCGCTTTGGGCGCCGCCGCCTTGATCCCGCTGTCGCGCGCGCAGTGCGCCGTCTGGCGCGACTCGGTGAGCCTGTGGTCGCGCGCGGTCGCCTCCCACCGTCCCGCGCCGCTCGCGCTGCAGAACCTCGCGACCGCGCTGCGCGAGGAGGGGCGCGAGCGCGAGGCCGCCGCGATCTTCGCGCGCTTCACCGCCGCCGACCCGAGGTCCCCCGCCGCGCTCGCGCTGTGGGGCGACGAGCGCCTCGAGGGCGGCGACGCCCAGTTCGCGGCGGCGCTCTACGCGCGCGCCCTGTCGATGAACGCCGACCTTCCCGGGGTGCGCGCCAACTTGGGCGTCGCGCTTCTGCGCCTCGGCCGCGACCAGGAGGCCCTGCAGGCCCTCACGGACGCGGCGCGCCAGGACCCGAAGAGCGCCCACGCGTGGCACAACTTGGGCGTGGTGCTCGCGAAGGCGGGCCGCAAGGACAAGGCCAGGGCGGCCTACGAGAAGGCGCTCGGGCTCGAGCCGGCTCGCGCGGACACCAAAGAGGCGCTCGCGCGCCTCGCGCGGCCCTAGGCGCGCTTCCGCTTCTCGAGCTTGAGGTCGGCGGCGTCCCACATCTTCGTGCCGAGGACGTAGATCGAGTACGTCATGAAGTACGCGCCGAGCACGTCGATCCAGTAGTGGTTGCGGCTGACGAGCACGCCGATTCCCATCACGACGGAGAACGCGAGGCACGCCTTTCGCAGCTCGGGCTTCTTCGACACGAGGTAGTACATGTACGGGATGCCCGTGTGGCCCGAGAAGAACTGCTCGGTGTCGAAGAACAGCCAGCCGCGCAGGAAGCTCAAGGTCGAGTGCGTGTAGAGCGGCGCGATGCCGGCGGGCGCGCCGACCGGGCCGAGCACGATGAAGATCGTGCGCACGAAGATGAAGAACGCGGCCATCGAGATGCAGTAAGGCAGGCGCGCGCGGTCCCATTTCCACCAGGCGGCGAAGACGAGCACGTTGAAGGTCAGGAAGCCGTGGGAGAGCAGCCAGGTCAGCTCGAAATAGGGCAGGCGGCCGAGCAAAGGGTCGACGCCGGTCGGCAGGGGCAGGCCGTCGTGCAGGTGGCCCAGCACCGCGTAGACGACCCAGGCGCCGCCGTAGAGAAATAGCGCGAAAATAAGGCGTTTATTGCTCAAAGCCGGGGGCACTCGCGTCTCCATGCCCCCATTCTAGAATGATATAATCGTCGTTGTCCCCCAAAATCCTCGTCATTCGGCTCTCTTCCCTGGGCGACGTCGTCCTCACCGGCCCTGTTTATAAGAGCCTCAAGGCCGCTTGGCCCGAGTGTCGAATCTCGGTCCTGGTCAAACCCGCCTTCGCCGACGCCCTCAAAGGCCACCCCGGCGTGGATGAGATCGTCCCCTTCACCGGCGTCGCCGACGCGGTCAAGCTGCTCAAGACGGGCGGCTACACGCATCTCCTCGACCTGCACGGCAACCTCCGGTCGCGGCTGATCCGGCTGCTCTCGGGCGTCGCGAACGTCGCCGTCTACCGCAAGGACGCCCTCGCGCGCCGCCTGTTCGTCCGCTGGCGCGTGCCTTCCCCCACCTTGTCGCGCCACGTCGCCGAGCGCTACCTCGACGCGCTCGTCGCCTGGGGCGTGCCGCCCGCGCCCGGCGTGCTCAGCTCCGCCGACCTCTCGCCGCGCGGCGAGCGCATCGAGGCGAAGAACGTGCTCGTCATGCAGAGCGCCTTCCTCGGCGACTCGCTGCTGACCTTGCCCCTTCTGCGCCGCATCAAGGAGTCTTTGCCGGGCGCCAAGCTCACCGTGCTCACGATCGAGCGCACCGCCGACATCTTCCGCGGCGCCGAATGGGCCGACGAGGTCCTCGTCGACGACAAGCGCGGCGTCCACGGCGGCCTGACCGGGCCGTGGGCGATCGCGGGCGAACTCGCCGCGAGGAAGTTCGACTTGGCCGTCATCCCGCACCGCTCGTTCCGCTCCGCCTTGATCGCCAAGCTCGCGGGCATTCCCCGCCGCGTCGGCTTCGACGCCAGCGCGGGCTCGTTCCTCCTCACGGACGTCGTCCCGTTCGCGTGGCTCATGCACGACCTCGAGCGCAACCTGGCGCTCACCTCCGCGCTCGGGACGGCGCCCGCGCCCGGCGCGCGCGAGTCACGCTACGTCGCGCCGCCGCCGGTGTCCGAGAAGCTCGCGAAGGCGCTCGCGGACGCGGGCGCCGGCCCTTCGGCGCGGCTCGCCGGCGTGCACCCGGGCTCCGCGTGGAACACGAAGCGCTGGCTGCCCGAGCGCTTCGCCGAGCTCTGCCGCCGCCTGCGGGCCGAGGGCTATACGCCCGTGCTCGTCGGCGGCCCCGGCGACGCCGCGCTGTCCGCCGGCATCGCGAAGGACAGCGGCGCGGCCGACCTCGTCGGCAAGACGAGCCTCGAGGACTTGAAGGCGCTCATGGGCCGCTTCGCCGTGTTCGTCACGAACGACTCCGGTCCGATGCACCTCGCGGCCGCCTCCGGCGTGCCCGTCGTCGCGATCTTCGGCGCGACGACACGCGAGCTCGGCTTCTTCCCCTACGGGCCGGGCCATCAGGTGCTCGAGGCCGACCTCGCGTGCCGGCCGTGCGGACTGCACGGCGCGCGCGAGTGCCCCGAGGGCCACTTCCTGTGCATGAAGCTCATCACCGTGGACCAGGCGATGGGCGCGGTGCGCGCGGCCGTGAAGGGCGTGCCCGCGTGAACATTCTTCACATAGAAGACGAGCCCTGGGACTCGGGCATGGCGCACTACGCGGTCACGCTCGCCGCGGAGCAGAAGCGCCGCGGCCACCGCGTCGCCGTCTGGGGCAAGGACGGCTCGCCGGTGCTCGCGGCCGCGGCGGAGGCCGGCGTCGAGACGCGGGGCTACGGGGGCCCCGGCGACTGGCCCGGCCTGCGCGGCGCCGCGGCGCGCTTCGCGCCGCGCGTGATCAACGCGCACACGGGCTCGGCGCACACGCTGGCTCTTTTTCTCGCCGCCGGAAGCCCGGCCGTCGTCGTGCGCACCCGCGGCGACGCGCGCCCCGCGCGCGGCAACCCGCTCACGCGCCTCGTCGCGGGCCGCACCGCCGCGTTCATCGCGGCGAACTCCGCGCTCGCGGACTCCCTCGCCGCGGCGTTCCCGGGCGCGAAGGTTCGGCTCGTGCCGCAGGGCATCGCGGGACCCGAGAAGACGGCGTCTTTGCCCTCCTGGCCGATCGCCGGGATCGTCGCGCGCCTCGATCCGGTGAAGGGGCACGAGACCGCGTTCGAGGCCGTCTCCCTGTCCAAGGACAATATCCCCAATCTCCGCCTCGCGTGCGCCGGCGAGGGCAGGCTCCAGCAGGACCTCCAGCGCTCCGCGACGCGCACGGGCCGCCGCGGGCTCGTCGAGCTCTCGGGCCGCGCCGAGGACAAGTGGGCGTACATGGCGACCTGCCGGATCGGCCTCGTCCCCTCGCTCGGCTCCGAGGCCGTGTCGCGCGCCGCGCTCGAGTGGATGGC
Source organism: uncultured Elusimicrobia bacterium (assembly GCA_964450975.1). Classification (GTDB taxonomy): domain Bacteria; phylum Elusimicrobiota; class Elusimicrobia; order UBA1565; family UBA9628; genus GWA2-66-18. The sequence goes on from CAYVFO010000060.1 coordinate 13,470, forward strand.
CGCGGGCCGCGCCGTGATCGCCTCGCGCGTCGGCGGGCTGCCGGACTTGGTCGAGGACGGCGTCACCGGCCTGCTCGTCCCGCCCGGAGACGCGAAAGCCCTGGCGTCCGCGCTCGAGACGATTTTGACGGACTCCGCGAAGGCCGAGGCGATGGGCCGCGCGGGCCGCGCGCGCTGGTCGGAGAAGTTCGGGCTCGCGCCGTTCTACGAGAACACTCAGAAGGTCTACGATGAAGCCGCGAGCCATCTGGCATCTTGACGGCGAGGCCGGGTTCCGCGGGGGCGAGCGCCAGCTGCTCTACCTCGCGGCGGCGCTGCGCGCGCGCGGGCGCGAGAACGTGATCTGCGCCAAAGCCGGCTCCGAGCTCGCCGCCGAGGCCGCGCGTCAGCGCTTCGAAGTCCGGACGTTCCCCTTCCTCGGCGAGTGGGACCTCGCGACTGCGGCGCGCCTCGCCTGGTCGGCGGGCCGCGCCGGCGCGATCCTTCACACGCACACGGGCCACGCGGCCGGCGTCGCCGCGCTCGCGTCGCCCTTCGTCCGCGCGGTCGCGCACCGCCGCGTGGACTTCGCCGTGGGCGGGATGAGCGCGCGGCTCAAGTACGGCGCCGCGGGCAAAGTGGTCTGCGTGTCCGGCGCGATCGCGGAGATCATGGCGAACGCCGGCGTTCCGAAGAGCCGTCTCGCGGTGATCACGGACGGGATCCCCGCGACCGAGGAGGAGGCGCGGTGGGCCGGCGTCGACACGCGCCGCTTCCTTCCGCCGACCGAGTTCGAGAAGACGGAGTTCCGGCGCGTTCTCGCCGACGAGCTCGGCCTCGACCCGAAGGCGACGTGGATCGGCAACCTCGCCGCCTTGGTCCCGCACAAGGATCACGACACTTTGCTCGCCGCCGCGGTCATCGTCCTCATGAAGCGCCCGGCGGCGCGGTTTTTGATCGCGGGGAAAGGCCCCGAGGAGGAGCGGCTCTTCGAGAGCATCAAGCGCATGGGCCTCGTCGGCCGCGTGCTGCTCATCGGCCACCGGCCCGATCCTCTGCCGGTGCTCAAGGCGCTCGACCTTTACGTCCAGTCGTCGTGGGGCGAGGGCATGGGCTCGGTCCTCATCGAGGCGGCCGCGTGCGGCGTGCCCGTCGCGGCGACGACCGCGGGCGGCATCCCTGAGGTCGTGACGAACGAGGAGACCGGCCTCCTCGTCCGGCCGCGCGACCCCGAGGCGCTCGCGAAGGCGCTCATCGAGCTCGTCGAC
>CAYVFO010000061.1:0-3393 GCA_964450975.1 uncultured Elusimicrobia bacterium
CCCCCTCGAGCGCCTGCAGCCCGCCTTGCTGCCCGATGAGGCGTCCTGCCCCGCTTTTCTCGGCCGCGTGCTAGCCCCGCCGCCGCCCGAGGACCCCGCCCGCGCGCCCGTCGTGGAGGTGCTCAACGGCACCGACCGCGAAGGCCTGGCTAAGGGCGTATCCAAAATGTTGAGATTGAAGGGCGTCGACGTCCTGTCGGTCGGCGCCGCGGCCGCTCCGCGCGCGCGGACGGTCGTGTTCGACCGCACCGGCGATTTCACGCTCGCTTCCCGCGTCCGGGATGCGCTCGGATGCCCGGCGGCGGTGGCCGCAACCCGCATCGACGCCTCGCGCGCAGTCGACGCGAGCGTCGAGCTCGGCGAAGACTGCGCGGACGCCGCGACGGATTAACGGAGAGACCATGGAACTCGTCGAAGTGCTGAAAACCGCCGTCCAGGCCGGAGCCAGCGACATCCACCTCGTCATCGGCAAACCGCCGCTGATGCGCCTCAACGGCGAGATGCAGGAGATCCCCGGCTTCCCGAAGATCAGCGCCGAAGAGTCCAAGCGCCTCATCTACTCGATCCTCTACGAAGAGCAGCGCGCCAAGTTCGAAGAGACGTGGGAGCTCGACTGCTCGTTCGCGGTCACCGGCCTCTCGCGCTTCCGCGTCAACGTCCTCCTGCAGAAGAACGGCGTCGAGTGCGTCATGCGCGTCATCACCTCGAAGATCCCGACGCCCGAGCAGCTCCGCCTTCCGAAGTCGATCACCGATCTGGCGGACCTCCCCCGCGGCCTTGTGCTCGTCACCGGCCCGGCGGGCTCGGGCAAGTCCACGACGCTCGCCGTCGTCATGGAGATGATCAACCAGAAGTACGCCGGCCACATCCTCACCGTCGAGGACCCTATCGAGTTCGTCTACGAGTCGAAGAAGTCCGTCTTCCGCCAGCGCGAGATCGGCCAGAACACGAAGTCGTTTTCCGCCGCGCTGAAGTCCGCGCTGCGCCAGGACCCCGACGTCATCCTCATCGGCGAGTTGCGCGACCTGGAGACGATCCAGCTCGCGATCACGGCCGCCGAGACGGGCCACTTGTGCTTCGGCACGCTCCATACGCAGGACGCCCCGTCGACGATCGACCGCATCATCGACGTGTTCCCCCCGCACCAGCAGACGCAGGTCCGCGTGCAGCTCGCCGTCGTGCTGCAGGCCGTCGTCTGTCAGCAGCTGCTCGCCCGCAAGGACGGCGAGGGCCGCGTCGCCGCCCGCGAGATCATGATCATGACGCCCGCGATCTCGAACCTCATCCGCGAAGGCATGACGCACATGATCTACGGCGCGCTCGACACCGGCGCCAAGCACGGCATGATCCCGATGGACAAGTCGCTCGCCGAGCTGTGCCGCCAGGGCCTCGTCGCCCCGGAAGAGGCTCTCCAGCGCGCGAACAACCAGGACACGTTCAAGCAGCTCGCCGGCATCAGCGGCCGCTCCGGCGCGTCCTTGATGTAGGGAGAGGATGGCCGCCCCCGACCGCGTCGCGCTGCTGCGTTCGCTGGAGCTCTTCGATCAGTACCCCGAGGACCGGCTGCGTTCGCTGTCGGCCTATCTCGAGCCCGCGCCGTTCCCCGACGGCGCGGAGGTCTTCGCCGAGGGCGCGGCCGGCGACGGGCTCTACTTCGTCGTCTCCGGGCGCGTGCGCGTCACCAAGCGCCTCTCGGGCGGCGGCCAGAAGGACATCGCCACTCTCGGCGCCGGCGACTGCCTGGGCGAGATGGCGCTCCTCGACGAGACGCCCCGCTCCGCCGGCGCCTACGCGTCGGGCTCCACGGAGCTGCTGCGCCTCAAGCGCGACGATCTCAAGCGCTGGCTCGCGGCCGACCCCTCGCTCGCGATGCAGTTCTTCGCCGAGCTCGTCTCGGTGCAGTCGCGCCGCCTCCGGCGGACGAGCTCCGAGCTCGCGATGCTGACCGACCTCTCCGCGCTGCTCGTCGAGCCGGCGTCGACGGCCGCGGATCTGCTCTCGCGGGCGCTCGGACGCGTGCTGCCTCACCTCGAGGGCTCGTGGTCGGCCGCCGCTTACGCGTACAACCACTACAACGACGAGATGGACTCGGCCGGCGCCGCCGGACCCGAGGCGTTCGGCCCCGAGGCCGCCGCCGTGCCCGGCAAGTCCGCGGCTCCGCTCGCCTGGGACGACGAGCGCACCTTGTCGCTGGCGATGCGCTCGCCCTCCAAGCTGCTCGCGACTCTGCGCGTCCGCTCGTCCGAAAAACTCGACGAGGGACGCCGCGCCGAGACGGCCCGCCTGCTCTCCGCCGTCGCGCGCCTGCTCTCCTCGGCGCTCGAGAACATCGATTTCCGCGCCGACGAGGCGCTCCGCAGAAGGCTCGAAAAGAGGTCCAATGCCCAAGGCTTTTAAACCGCTGGCCATCGCCGCCGCCCGCTCGATAGACGACCGCAAGGCCGAAAAGATCGTCGTGCTCGACGTCCGCAAGACGAGCCCTCTCTCCGACTTCATGATCATCGCGACCGCGCTCTCGCGGCCGCACCTCGAGGCGCTCGAGGACAAGGTCTCCGAGGACATGGAGCGGCTCGGCATGAAGATCCACCGCCGCAACAAGCCGCAGACGGACGTCTGGCGCGTGCTCGACTACGGCGGCCTCATCGTCCACCTCATGAGCGAGGACGCGCGGGCGCTCTACTCCCTCGAGAAGCTGCACGTCGGAGCGAAGGAGGTCGCGTGGCGGAGCTGACGGACGTCCTCGCCCAGACGGCCAAGCTCGGCGCCAGCGACCTCCACCTGGTCGTCGGCAAGCCGCCGATGGTGCGCCGCCAGGGCGTCATCGAGCCCGTCCCGGGCCTCCCCGAGATCAAGGCCGAGGACTGCGAGCGCATGGTCTACTCCGTCCTGACCGAGTCGCAGCGCGCGAAGTTCGAGGAGCGCTGGGAGCTCGACGGCTCCGTGTCCGTCGCCGGCGTCGCGCGCTTCCGCCTCAACGTCTCGCGCCAGAAGAACGGCGTCGCCGCCGTCTTCCGCACGATCTCCGCGAAGATCCCGACGCCTCAGGAGATCGGCCTGATGCCGTCGATCGCGAACCTGATCGACCTGCCGCGCGGCCTCGTCCTCGTCTGCGGGCCGACGGGCTCGGGCAAGACGACGACGCTCGCCTGCCTCGTCGAGCTCATCAACCAGAAGCACCAGAAGAAGGTGCTCACGATCGAGGATCCGATCGAGTTCGTCTACGAGGACAAGCAGTCCGTGATCCTCCAGCGCGAGGTCGGCACGTCGACGAAGTCCTTCGCCGAGGCGCTCCGGCACGCGATGCGCCAGGACCCCGACGTCATCCTCATCGGCGAGCTCCGCGATCTCGAGTCGATCCAGCTCGCGATCACGGCCGCCGAGACCGGCCACCTC